>NZ_DFCF01000027.1:0-14785 GCF_002367465.1 Clostridium sp. UBA3061
TCAGCGACAAGACTTATCTTATCATGATCTTAAATAGATTCAATTTCATTATTTACCTGTTAGCTAGATAATATTCATATATTCCTATATTTTTCACCAACATACTTCTATTTTCTTGTACTGATACACCAGGACAAGTATCCTTATATATGTTTACTATATATGTATATTAATCCTTTTTTCTAGACTTTTTGTATATTTTAATCCCTATTAATGTTATAATATTAATAATAGATATTAGTTAATTATTAGTATTAACTTTCTTTAGGAGGATGATAATAATGAATGATACATTACAATTAAAAAAAGCTCCAAACTTTTCTTTAATAGGTAGTGATAACAATACTCACTCAATTGGTGACTTCTTAGGCAAAAATATAGTATTATACTTTTATCCAAAAGATAATACCCAAGGTTGTACAAATGAAGCTATAAACTTTAGAGATAGCAAAGAATTATTAGATGAATTAGATACAGTAATTATTGGAATTAGTAAAGACACTGTTAAATCTCATGAAAGGTTTATTGAGAAACAAGAACTTAACTTTCTTTTGTTAGCTGATGAAGATAAATCTGTTTGTCAATTATATGATGTTCTAAAAGAAAAGAATATGTATGGTAAAAAGACTATTGGAATAGAAAGAAGTACTTTCATAATAAATAAAGATGGCTACATAGTTAAAGAATTTAGAAAAGTTAAAGTTCCAGGCCATGTAGATACAGTAATTAACTTCATTAAAGAAAATTTAGTATAGATATATCATTTAAAACATATTCTTAACAAAACATCTAACTATTTATATATAATTAAAATGAGCAACCCTTTCACTTACAATAAAAGGGTTGCTCATTTTTAATTTAAACATATATTTTTAATCTTCATTTCTTTCACGCTTCTTTTTTAATAACTCACCTGTGTTAAGCCCCCCATTTTGATTTTTGGATTTATCCCTATTAAATCTATCTTTACATATGCTTATACGCTTTATATTAGTTTTTTCCTGTTTTATATCTAGCTTTTTTTCCTCTAGATCTGTTTTTATGATTTCTTTTTTAAATATATTTTTTTCTTCTTTATTTTTCTTAATTAAACTACCTATCTTTTCTGCTTTTATAGTATTATTTTCTTCTTTGTATTGTTCTATTTTACTTGCATATATCTTTTCTTTAATGTTATAAAAGAGCTTCTTATTTATATACCTCTTTAAACCTAACCTTCTATAAGTTATATCAAATAAAAACAATAACATAGCTGTTATTAATAATAAATTAGTTATATTTCTTTTAGTATGGCCTTTATTACTCTTTATCTCATATATATCCTCTACAGAATTTATAATTTTTCCTTCAGTATCTTCTACTAAAGCTAATAAACTATTAGATTGTTCTTGAAATTTATATTCGGGAGAATATTGATATGCAAACCCTCCTAATTGACTAGCTATAATCTTACCTTGTAACTCTTCAGTAATGTTAAAACTATAGAATCCCAATTCACTCATAGGTACATTTCCTTGATATTTACCAGGTGATACTTGTTTTAATTCAAATTTTGACGTAGTGTTTCCTTCAAAGGTATACGCTCCTTTAACCTTCTTATTATCCTCATGATTGTTAGTCTCATATTGTACTTTTGCAATACTTCCTTCCTGTGTAATACTTAACTCTCCACTATTATCATAATCAATCATTGTCCATGATATTATATTACTAAAAAGTTGTGGTGTTTTTTCAAACGCTAATAAATCTTTACTCCATTGACCATTTACATCTGAGGTAAAAGCTACTACTCTACCAATACCATATTGCCATGCTGCTAAAACCGGTTCATCCATATGAGAAGTCATTATATCTATAGCTGTATTTTTTATAGAAGTACCCACATAACCAAAAAGATGTGGAAATTTCCCTTCATCTATAACATTATTCAAAATATCATGATGAGCAGATACTTTAGGAGTAAATTCTTCATTTATTAAGTATTCCCCAGTAGATATTAATATTTCATTTGCAAATATTCTTGGTACATCTGTATATATATCACTATGATAGTACCTCCCCCCAGCATTATTACTAAGCCATTCTAACAATTGATTATTACTATCAGTACCTATAGACACTGTAGATAAAGTCATTTTATCCTTCTTAATATCATTTATTAAAGCTTTATATTCATTTTCTCCCATACCATCTTGTCCATCTGTTAATAGTATTATATGTTTTATTTTTGCACTACTTTCTTTTTGCTTGTTATAAGCTTCATTTAGCGCTGAATATATAGACGTTCCACCTTCAGCTATAATACTATTAATTTTATCAGAAACCGTATCTTTGTTAGATAGCTTTTGCATAGGTACTGCCCAGCTATATTCTGTATTAAAAGTTACTACACCTATATTATCAGTTTCTCTTAAATTATCTAGGGATCTAATTGCAGCCTCTTTTGCTAAGCTAATTTTACTAAAACTGCCTTGATCTGAAGACAGCATACTAGAAGATCTATCTAATACCAACGTTAAAGATATCTCCGGAATTTCATTTTTACCTTTTTTATCAGAGCTAACAGGAAGTATCTCTTCAAAAACCGAATTCTTATATCCTCCTAAAGCATAAGAATTATCTCCCCCTGTAGTTATAATTGCACCACCATAATCTTTCACATAACTTTCCACATTATCTAAAAAACCCTTAGGTAAATCGTCTACATGGGTATTGCAAAGAAATATTCCCTTATATTCTATAAGTTCATTTATAGATCTAGGTGCAGTACTAGGATTTATCATAGTATAACTACTACCTATGGTCTTTAGATTTTCTTCAAGTCCCTTTCCTTCATCAATTTTTCCTTGTATTACCAAAATCTCTGGTTTTGAAACTATATTAGTATATGTTGTATATTCATTATTATATGAGATTCCATCATTTTCTGGCTCTATAACTACTTTATATGGTTTAAACCCACCTTTATGTTGAATATCTTTAAATAAAAATGTATTATCGCCCTTTTCTATATCAATTTCTTTTTCACTTTTTTTTTCTCTTCCTGAATATACTGATATCCTTGATTTTGTCTTAATATTAGATTTAATATTTACAGTTACAGAAAATTCTTCTCCTATAGCTACTTTGTCAAGTATATCTATATCTTCTATATATACATCTTCTACTTGTTCACTATCTACTTTATATACTTGAAAATCAATCTGATTATCCTTAAAATAAGTTGACGTTTCTAATATATCACCTTGATTTTCTTTTCCATCTGTAATTAAAACTACTCTCTTATAGTCACTATCTTTAAACATGCTTAAAGAAAATTTTATTGCTTCTTCTATATTAGTAGTATTACCAATTGGAGAAGTTTGAATATCATTAAAGCTTTTAGAGTAGGTAAGGAACTGTTCTATTTCTTGATTTTCACCAAAAGTAACTATTCCTATTTTATTATTTGATGGTGAAGCTTCTATAGCACTTTTTACAAATTCCTTTATTTCACCTTTATAATTACTCATACTATGAGATAAATCCAATAAAAATATGGTTGATGATTCCTTTGTCTTAATACTTATACTTATGTTACACATAGCAAGCATAAGTATTGTTATAATAATAAACCTATTTATATTAATAAAACTAATACCTTTGTCTTTTAATTTAATCTTTTTAGATATCAAGTACATTACCATGAGAATTATTGGTATTAAAAATAACAAATATACTTTTTCAATTTCAAAGTTCACTCCAGTCCCCCCTTTCTAATGATTATATAGCTATAAAAAATTAATTTTTAATATATACTTTAATATCCCTTTTTATACAAAACCCATTCCACAATAATAAAAAGCATAATTAAACTTATTATATAAGGTGTTATATTTAACATTCCTTTAATGCTACCCTTGTTATTTGATCTAGCTTCTAAATCTTCTATAGTATCTTCCATTATATTTCCTTCCTCAATAGATGGAAAATTAATAGAGAACATTTCATTAAAACTATGATTATTATCTTCTATAGCATAAACTCCAAGCTCTAAATTTTCCTTTAATATACTATCATTCTCTATAGTATGCACTCTTCCACTGGGAGTAGTTAAAATTAATTCATCATATACTGAACTTCCATTTATTTTTATATCCTCTCCACCAATATAATTACTATTAACTATATTTCTATCTATAAGCTCTTCACATATATAATCAATAAGCATAGGAAACTCTGCTTTAAGTGGCAAATCAGTATCATGAAAATCAAAATTTACTACAGCAATTTTCTGATTATTATGTTTCCCGAGAAATAATACAGATTTATCTCCTATATTTATTAAAGACTTTGCCCATGACGGCATTTCAGTCTTCTTTATTTTAGATGCTATAAAAGTCATATTCTGAAGGTATTTAGGTATATCTTCACTAACTACCACAGCTTCTCCACCAGCTTGTTCACCTAATACACCAAATAAATTATTTTCTGTTGGATTAACTATTAAAATATTACCATCCTGAGGCATATATTCACCTAACATGCCATCAAAAATATATAAATTATATCTATCCTTTTCAGATATATTACTTATATCATTAGTTTTTATTACATCTGCCTTACTAACTACAGACAATGCTTTCTCCAAAAAAACATTTTTATTACTTACAAACAATACTTTTTTATCATCATTATTCTTCATTACATGATAAAATGTATTATCTTCTAATATGGCATCCTTTCCTGATATTTCACCTTTTAAGTAATCTATATCAGTATCTTTTATATTAAAATTAAGTGTAATCTCTTCTCCTTTTTTTAATTTTATGGAGGTAGCTTCTAGTAATTCCTTTTCCCCATAAAGATAAAAATCTCCACTATAATCATCATTTCCTCTATTTGTTATGGTTGATATTATTGATACCTTTCCATCTTCTATTTTATGAGCAATATTATCTATAGATATATTAGATTTGTTTTTATCTAAATAAACTATTCTTCCATTTATATCTCCTATGTCTAATTCTTCATCAGTTATAAATAACACCTCATAATTTTTTAGCTCTTTAGTCATTGATTCAACTAATTTTATAGAACCATTTAAATCCCCTGGACTAAGACTTTTAGTTATGCTGTCAATTTTATCTTTAACTAAGTCCTTATTTTTTGATGCTGTAACTAATACCTCCACATCCTTATTTGCTGTAATAACAGATATCTTTGTACTATTTGCAGCAGATTCTATATATTCTTTAGCTATAGCTTTTCCTCTATCGATACAGTTTTCCTCCTTATTTATACCTAACATACTAGCTGAGTTGTCTATTACTATTATTAAATCAGTATATTCCTTACCAAAAAATCTTATAAATGGATTCATAAGAGCTAATATAATTAATAATGCAATCAATATTTGGAGGAATAACATAATATTTTTCTTTAATTTTTCAAAAGGACTATTAACTTCTAGTGTTTTATATATTTCTTGCCAAAATATTAATGATGATACTGAGAGATCCTCAGATTTTTCCTTTAAAATATATAATAAAATTAAAAAGGGTATGGTTACTAAAAAAAATAATGGCCATATATTCAAAAAGCTCATAAATTTCCTCCTTACCCTAAAAGTTTATGATTAAATAAATCTGTTAAAATTATTTTTTCTATATCCTCTTCCGAATTTACCTTTATAAAAGCTCCACCATACTTTTTAACTATGTTTTTTAACATATCCTCATGTTCTTTTATCCTAGATTTATATAATTTTAATATCTTTGGTGTTATTGATACTTTAGCTTCCTCCTTAGTTTCCATATCTATAATATTCTTAGTTCCCATAATCTCAGGATTTCTTTCTTCTTCGCATAATATTTGTATAAATACAACCTGTTGTTTTTTATAAGTAAGATACTTCACTATTTCTTCTATTTCTTCTTCTCCATTAGAAATTAAAAAATCCGATATTAGAATAGACATACCTATATTAGTAAATCTATTTTTTAATATAGTTGATTTCAGGTTTGTTTTACCACTAAACTCTAAGCTTTCTAAGCCATCTATAATCTTAATAAAAGATTCTTTTCCCCTTGACTTGTTAAATAGTTCAGTTCCCCCTTCTTTTAACACACCAATTCTTACCCTATCAAGATTATTAATAGCAATATAGCTTAAGGATGCTGCTATTTTTAAGGCCATATTCCCTTTATTAAATTGTCCAAAATCCATAGATTTGCTACAATCTATAAATATACTAAAGTTACCTTCTCTTTCTTCCATGAAAAGTTTTACAAATAATTTTTCAAATCTTCCATAAGCATTCCAATCTACCCTCCTAAAATCGTCCCCATGAACATACTCTCTAAAATCTGAGAACTCTACTGAAGTTCCTCTAGCTTTAGATTTCCGCCCTCCTTGAGTTCCTTTGGATAACTTAAGATTTAATTTTATACTAATATTATTTAGTTTTTTAAAAAATTCTTTATCAAATTTCCTGTTCATTTTATATAACCTTCAAACTTTTAATAACTTCTTTAATAACCATATCAGTAGTTATACCTTCTGATACAGCTTCAAAATTAAGGAATATTCTATGTCTCAACACTGCATATGCAATATCATTTATATCTTCAAAGGCCACATTAAGTCTACCCTTTAAAATAGCTTCTACCTTAGAACCATTAAAAAGACCTTGAGCTCCCCTTGGACTTGCTCCTACTTCTACATACTTTTTTACAAAATCATTAGAATATTCACTTTCAGGATGAGTTGCTAATATGAGTTTTAGCGCGTATTCTTTAACTGCCTCTGCCATAGGTACTTCTCTTACAATAGACCTCATAGCCAATATATCTTCACCTGTGAGTATATCTTTCAAATCTACATTGTTATTAGTAACAGTAATATCCATAATGTCCTTTAACTCATTTAAGGATGGAAAATCGACTTTTAACTTAAATAAAAATCTATCCATCTGAGCTTCTGGAAGAGGATAAGTTCCCTCCATCTCTATTGGATTTTGTGTAGCTAAAACCATAAATGGATTAGGTAAATTATATGTGGTTCTTCCTACGGTAACAGTTTTTTCTTGCATGGCTTCTAAAAGAGCTGATTGAGTCTTAGGAGTAGCTCTATTGATTTCATCTGCTAAAACTAAATTGGCAAATATAGGGCCTTGTTCAAATTTAAATTTAGTTTCTTCTTTATCTTTAACAATAAGGTTTGTTCCAACTGCATCAGCAGGCATAAGATCCGGTGTAAATTGAATTCTAGAAAAACTTAGCTTTAAGACCTTAGAAATAGTTTTAACTAGTTGGGTTTTTCCAAGTCCTGGTACCCCTTCTAGAAGTATATTTCCTCCACATAAAATTCCTATTAAAACCTTTCTTATTACATCCTTTTGACCTATGATACCCTTAGATATTTCAATTTCACACTTATTTATTTTCTCTACAGTATCTTCTATTAATTGTTTATTTATCTCCATTTTCCACCTCATTCTTATTTTAATTCTTCAAAGTATTTTTTTATTAAATCTTGCAGCGACTTTGGTATTGATTTATTTTTAAGTCCTACTATCTCACTATTAGAATATTCATGAATAATTTTTTCATAGTCTATAGAATCTCCAGCTATGTTTACTCCATTCTCTGTAGTGATACTTTGAGAATTTCCGCCTTCTGATATATTTCCTTTTAAATTTTCATCAGCACCTGTACCTCTATTAGGAAGAAATACTTTTTCACCACTGTTAAGCTTTCCTTCTCCATTTTCTTTATTTCCAGTATCCCATCCACTTCCATTTCCTGAACCACTACCATTTCCCATTCTATTACCTATACCATTGCCGTTACCATTCCCTTGGCCATTCGTTCCATTTCCACTTTGATTATTTTGTGCTCCAGTACCATTTTTATTATCTCCATTATCAGCATTGATGGAATCCTTATTTAAACTTATCAAAGCATTTTGTAACTTACTAAGATCTATATTCCCACTACTAATGGATGCTGCTGCAGAGGATAATGCACCTTTTAAATTTTCATCTGCTATATTAGCAGATATATTCTCAAGATTATTTGAAATTTCTTCTTTATCTTCATCTTTCAAATTCTTTAAATCTTCCCCTAATTTATCTAAAGCTTCTTTAATTTTATCTCCATCCTGAGAATTTATAGCTTCACTAAGCTCTTTCATTTTGTCAATTTTAGATAACTCCTTAGCTATTTTATTTAAAATAGCTAATTTTTCACTTGTTTGTTCTTTGTTTAAATTTAATTTTTTCAAAATATTCTGTATTTTTTTTTTACTATCCACACTATCTAAGTTTTTCTCTATATTATCTAGTTTTTTCTCCAGCTTATTTAAAGCTTTTTCTGTATCTAATTTACTTTTACTCTTCTTTATTTCATCTATAGACTTATCTAATTCCTTTACTATATCTAACTTATCATCCTCTAATAACTCCTCACTACCCTTAGTGTCTTTTTTCTCATCCTTTATTTTTTCTATTACTTCTTTATTAAACTTCTTCATCTTTCTAATCTCTCTAGCTTGGTTTTTAGCAGTAGTCGGAATACATAAAATTATAATCAAAACTGTTAAAATAGCTATTAAACTATATAAATTCTTTCTTTTTATGTGAAAAGGAGTAATTTTTGAAATCTTAATTTCTCTTATTACCTCTATGGTATCTTCCTTCTGTGCATTTGATATGTTGTCATCCTTATTTATTAATTCTAATGAAGTAATTAATCTCTCATTAAGCCCCTTAGAATCTAGCTTAAGAGCTACCTTTTTATTATCTGGTCTAAGCTTATACAAATATACAAATATATAAATACTAATAGATATAGCGAATATAATAAAGCATATTTCAAATAAATTGTATATGGGTATAAATAACCCTAATATACTTGCCATAGAGGAAATACTTAATGCCACTATTAGTGACACTAGTAAATTCTCTATAAATACATTTAGCCTTATTCTTTTTCCACCTTTCTTTATAAACTTTGAAATTTGTTTATCTATATTGTTCATCTTCTCACCTTAATAATTGATTTTCTTACTGGATTTAATCTCCATGCTGAAAGTAATATTAGCAATAATGTTACTATTCCTTGATTTATTAAAGATATAACAAATATTTTATTTAAATTCATATAGTTTATTAAATCAGGAGCAAAGTATAAAATTCCATTTTGTTTAATTAGAATATATATAAACTCAATAGTTGGATTAATATACAACCAAAATGGTAGATTTATTGTAAATGTTGATATTGTATTATTAGATAATGCATCATAATAATCTCTACTAATCACAACAAAACCTATTATAATAGTTCCAATTACAATAAATAAAACCGTTAATATACTTGCCACCGTTGAAGATTTTGAACTCTTAAATACAGTAGACATAAATATCCCTATAGATCCCACATATATAGTTGTGCTTATAAAAAATAGTGTTAATATAATTAATTCTTTAAAACTAGTACCTCCAACTAAGAAGTTTATAGCATATATTGGCATAGTGCTAATAATTAATAAAGCAACTTTTGTTACAGTTGACATTAATTTTCCTAAAACTATTTTCATAGGTGACAGATTAGTTGAAAGTAAAATATCTAATGTCTGCCTTTCTCTTTCTCCTGTGATTGATGTAGCTGTAAGTACTGGTACTATAAACATCAATAATACCGCTTGCCCACAAGCTAAAGCAAAACTTAGTATTGTAAATTTACTTAAATCTATTCCCATACCATATTTATCACTATTTATAATAAAATAAGCCCACATAGCTACTATTGAAAGTATCCCTACATATAACATAACCATTAAATTAAATCTGAAGGTTCTAACTCCTACCTTGCTTTCATTCTTCAATATAGGATTAATTTTCATAATTCTTTCCCCCTACTTCGATTCCTTTTCAGTAATCTTTATGAATACATCCTCTAAATTTTCACTTACTTGAGTAAAAGAAACAATAGGTATATCCTTTAATACCAAAGCCTTAATAGTATTAGATATTTCTATTTCTCCTCCATTGAAAAAAACTGTAAGTTCTTTTGAATTTTCCTTTATATTTGTTATATATGGAAGTTCACTAAGTATAACCTTTGATTCCTTAACTTTATCTCTTACTATTATTTTTAATGGATTATTACTACTCATTCTGCTTAGTAAGTTATTTATACCACCGGAGTATATCAAATTACCTTCTTCTATAATTCCAACTGATGTACAAATTTCATTCATTTCAGAGAGTATGTGAGAACTTATGATAACTGTCTTATCCATGTCTTTGAGATTTTTCAAAATACCCTTCATCTCAAATCTAGATCTAGGATCCATTCCTGAAGCTGGTTCGTCAAGAATTAACAGCTCTGGATTATGAACTAAACTTCTTGCAAGGCAAAGTCTTTGTTTCATCCCTCTAGATAATCCGTCTACATAGGCATGTTTTTTTTCTTCTAAGTTAACTAATTCTAGTAAATCCATTATCAAATCTTTTGATTCTTTTCCTACAATCCCATAAATAGATGCATAAAACTCCATATACTCTATAACTTTTAGGTTCTCATAAGATCCAAAGAAATCAGGCATATATCCGATTTTTTCTTTTAACTTTTTATTATCCTTTAAAGCATCTATCCCATCTACATATATTTCTCCACCGTCAGCCGGTAATAGTCCAGCAATGATTTTCATAGTTGTACTTTTCCCTGCTCCATTAGGACCAATAAATCCAAATATATCCCCTTTTTTTAGATGCATATCTAATCCATTAACCGCTTTATATTTACCATAAAACTTTTCAAGATTTATTATAGTTAACATCTACTTCACCTTACCCTTCACAGAAATATCCGGAATTCTAGTCCACTCTTCATTATTACCATGAATTTTAATTTTAATATTTCCATCTAAGATGTAGTCTTCTATGTTAGTTAAGCTTAACTCATCATCAAAATTTAATACTTCATAATCTTTAATCTTGTAATTGTAAATTTTATACTCACCCTTCATTTTGGAACTACCTTGAGAGTAATTCTTTTGAAAATTAATACTTTCTATAACTACATCTTCTTCTTGTAATTGATAACTAAGTATTAATTCCAAGTTTCCACTTATTGTTCTTTCATTAGGGTCATAATGTCCATCTACATTACTTTGTTCCATTATATATGGTACAAAATAACCATATGGATATTCTATAGTGCCATCTTCTGACTTATAACTTATATTTATATCATTTATGAATATAGTATCATTTTTATTCAAAGGGGCTTTACCATTTACTTTTAAATCATATTCTACTTCCTTTTCTGTAACCGCAATTAGTTTAGAAGTATTTTTATTATTATCATGCATAGAGTTATTATATAAATAATCCAATAACTCACAAGTTCTTAACTCATACTTTTTATTATCTTTATTTTTATTACCATTATTATAATTATCATCTCTAATTTTATTAGTTATTTCCCACATATTTAATGCTGAAGTAAATTTATCACTATCCTCTACAGATATCTTTTCACCATTAGCTAAACTTCCCAAATCCCATATTTTATATGGAGTAATAACCACTAACTTTTTAATATCACACCCTAAATTATTGGTAATATATCCCGTTAGCTTACCACTATAAAATTTCAATTCCTGCTCCAATGGTTCAAAGGTAGTATTAAAATTACTAACCTGAAAAACTTCCGGACTAAATGAAGACACTTCACCAAAATTATAGTATGTCTTATCCCCTTCTTTTATCATATTTAATCTCATAGTTGCATTTTCATTGCTATTATAATTATTATTATATCTATAATAGTCATTGGTATTTTCTATGAGATTTAGATTTATATCTTCTGGTTCTTCTATTACTACTTTTCTACTTTTGGCTGTTAATACCCCTAGATAACTCTCGATCTTTGTCTGTCCATCTAAATCTACTGATACAATATTTACTTTATTCGCTATAATGTCTTGTACCCTTGAATTACTGCCTATAAAATATATAAGAACTGTAAACCCAATAGATATTATCGGTATTAATAACCATACATAATCTCTTTTATTTAGCCTCTTCAATACAATATAGATTAGTACGCCTATAATTAATATATATATTATAAAAAGTATTATCATAAGCTGAAAAGATGGCAGACCTATATCCTTAACTGTACTTAATAATGAATTTAAATTCCAAAATCCTTCTCGACCATTGTCAATTTTATTATTAAAATCTGATGTTATTTCTCCCCATACTAAATTATTTTCACTTGATTTTGAAATCTTTTCTGTAGCTAAATCCCAGGGAAATACAATAACCTGTCCATTTTTCTTAATAATCTTGCTTATAAAATTATTATCCTCAAACAAGCTCATAGAATCTTCGATATTCATTTTCACTGCTAATACATTTACATTACCTTCTCCAATACTCATGTCCCGTGATATGGCTTCAGAAAAAGTACCATTTATAATTTTATTATTAATACCACCTATAACCTTTTTATAATTCTCTCCCGTACCAACTACTAAAATTCCTCCATTAGATACCCATTGATTTAAATTAGTTATATTATCCTCTGTTAATTTTAACGTATCATAATTATTTATAATTATCATATCAATAACATCTAAAAACTTAGAATTTTTCTCTATAACTTCTTCTGATATACTAACTGGAATTAACTTTTTATTCCTCATATCAGGATTATTATTCATATTGACATTAATATTAGATATATAATTTAAACCATTAAAATCATCAGTCAATACACCTACTAATATATCTCCATCATTTAATCTTCCTTTATTAACATTGATTGTTTCTTCATGTATAACTTCATTATTATCTGTAATTAACCTTACTTTAAACTTATTCACAATATTTATGTTGTACCACAAGCTCTTAGTTGTATTTTCAGCAATATTTATATTTTCAGTATTTAAATCATATTTATTTGTATCTGGAACCAATGTTTCAATTTGTATCTTCCCCTGAAACTCCACCCCATTGTTTGTAATCACTAAATTGATAGGAGTTTTACTATTAATTTTATATCTTCCATCTACCCCATAAGAAGCCTTTAAATTTATGTTATATTTATTATCTATTGCACTTGCTATATTGAAATTTAAAATATTATATATAAAAATTATACTTAATATAGTCAGTATGAACCTGGATTTTATTAATTTGTTTTTTAAAATCATTAATTTACCCCCTAATTAATCTAAAAACATCTATTATTTATGTCTAATCTATAAATATATTTAGTTTAAATTGAATATATTTATTTTTTTTATTTTTATTTACTACATGTTTAATTTTAGCATAGTTTAATTAGTAAATTTATTACAAATACATTACAATTTATTTATATATTGCTTACAATTTATTTACGAAATAATTTTGTAAAAATCTATATAAAATATATATTTATAAAAAAATGTAGATAAGTTTTATTTGTATAACCTATCTACATTTATATTTATATTTATTCTTTTTGTAATTCTTCTTCAGATTTTTTCTCTTCATTTTCATTGTTTTCTAATTTATCAATTTCATTCTTAATTTTATCCTTCATCCTATTAGCATTTTTATTTATATTTCCTATCTCATTGGATATCTTAGATTCTATATTCAATATACCTTTACTTAAGCTAGTTAATTTTTTATTATTATACGAATTAGAATTTTCATTGGGCTTAATATATCCTGATTCAACTTTTAATCTATTTTTTATCTCTTTTAGTCTACTTATATATTCAGTAGAATGACTTATCTCTATTAGTTCATTTAAACTAGCAGATATTATAACTCCATCCTTTACTTCATCCTCAGTTACTTTATTCTTTTCTGCTTCTACTTTTTTTGCTTCAAGTTCCTCTTTTTTCTTGTCTATTTCTTTTTGCTTCTCATTCATTAATAATTGTTGTATTTGAGCCTCTACTTCCTGGATTTTACTATTTATTTCTTCCATCTTATACTTTTTTTCTTCTGGACTCATCTGCTTTTCTCTTAAAGCTTCCTTTTGGTGCAATAATTCTTGCTTTATCTTTTCAAAATTATTAAGTAGCTCATTTTGATTATTTTTATTATTGAATTTTAAACTTTTACCTTCTTTGTTTTCTTCATCCACTTTAATATTTTTAAACAATGAACTTGTTTTGTTAATATTATTATTTTGTGATATGTTTATTCCCATTGCATTTATTTTCATTTTCTTTATCTCCTTATTTATTTATAATGGTATTTAAAATTTCTTCTTCTTTATCTATATACTCTCTAATCTCTGGATTATTTAATAACTTTTCTCTTACAACTTCAGTTATTATTCTATTTTCATTCATTAAATCAATTAGACTTTCGGCCACTATAATATCTCCTTCTGGCTCATTATCTTTGTCTACTTTTTTTATATTATCTTTAGTTGGTTGCTTTTTAAATTTATTTAATTGTTCCTTAAAGTTTTTATTCTTGTTATTATTTAAATCATCATTAATTCTATTTGATTTATTAAGCTTTTTAACTTTCCTATTTTCATAAATTGTAAGTTTTTCAGTATCAAGATATGTTCTGTCTACCATAATACTCTCACTCCTATCAAACTCCATTACTTAATTATCGTATTCTTATATTTTATATTAATAGAATAATTATCCAAAATCCTAAAATAAATAAAATTTAATTGATTTATACTATAGCTTATATTAGTTATAAAAAACCAATAAAAAAAGAACCTAGATTATAAAATCTAGATTCTTGGTGGCTCGAGCAGGAATCG
>NZ_DFCF01000011.1:0-52821 GCF_002367465.1 Clostridium sp. UBA3061
TCATGTTAAGGTTAATCTAAATTAGAGAATGGTTTATTGGGTTGGGAAGTTTGATTTAAATACATCTCATGTTAAGGTTAATCTTCTTTCTTTTTTAATATATTTATTTTCTGCTTCAAATTTAAATACATCTCATGTTAAGGTTAATCTGTTCCGCCTGCGGTTGTGTAAATGAAGAAGTATATATTTAAATACATCTCATGTTAAGGTTAATCAATTTACAACAGAGCTTTTTAATGTAATATATACATTTAAATACATCTCATGTTAAGGTTAATCCTAACAAGCTAAACACATTAAGTTAACTGTTCTATAATTTAAATACATCTCATGTTAAGGTTAATCCTAATTATTACAGAAAAGAATTAAGCCAAATTTAATTTAAATACATCTCATGTTAAGGTTAATCAATGTCCTTTGGACATAGAAGTGCCTTTAATTGCTTATTTAAATACATCTCATGTTAAGGTTAATCTAAAATACATGGAGCTGATTTTGTTTGTATTGTAGGATTTAAATACATCTCATGTTAAGGTTAATCCATTTCAATACTTGTATTTTACGTTTATGACACTATTTAAATACATCTCATGTTAAGGTTAATCCCTACAGGAGTAATAAGTGGAAAGATTAAGTATAGATTTAAATACATCTCATGTTAAGGTTAATCGATTTTAATGTTGTATATGTTAGCAAAGGTCATGAATTTAAATACATCTCATGTTAAGGTTAATCGCTATTATTTTCATCAAACAATGTGTTCTCTTTTAAATTTAAATACATCTCATGTTAAGGTTAATCTACGAAAGCCCCTCCTATTGCCACTATTCCTATAAGATTTAAATACATCTCATGTTAAGGTTAATCACAACATTCAGCCAAGCCACTCTCTTCTATAAAAGCGATTTAAATACATCTCATGTTAAGGTTAATCGTATTTTTAAGATTATTTATGCTATCCGTATAAGCTATTTAAATACATCTCATGTTAAGGTTAATCTAAGAGTGCCCAAAATATTGTACACTAGTAGGTTCATTTAAATACATCTCATGTTAAGGTTAATCAGTTCAAATACAGGGGAGAGTGAGAAGTTAACCAAATTTAAATACATCTCATGTTAAGGTTAATCGGCGTGTTCTTAATAAAATAGATACATTTCTTTCATTTAAATACATCTCATGTTAAGGTTAATCCCTACATAAGTAAGTGCTTAAAATTCTTAATCATATTTAAATACATCTCATGTTAAGGTTAATCGCTGTCTTATATGCATTATTTGCATATTTCATTACTATTTAAATACATCTCATGTTAAGGTTAATCCTAGAAAGTTATGGCGTATTAAAGAGCATAAATGAATTTAAATACATCTCATGTTAAGGTTAATCAAGCTACTAAAATCCTTAAAGAACCCTATTACACCATTTAAATACATCTCATGTTAAGGTTAATCAAGGCACTTCTATGCCCAAAGGACATTTTATATCATTTAAATACATCTCATGTTAAGGTTAATCCTGTAACTGCATTGTTAAATTTCCTTGTTTTATCCTTATTTAAATACATCTCATGTTAAGGTTAATCAGATATTTTGTAGACTTCAAGGATACTAACAGAAATTTAAATACATCTCATGTTAAGGTTAATCCGCTCCTCTCTTGATATATTAGAACATCTGTACTAGATTTAAATACATCTCATGTTAAGGTTAATCGATGAAATTAATGTTCCATGTACTAAGAAATAATCATTTAAATACATCTCATGTTAAGGTTAATCGATTTCATTGATAAAAAATATCTTATGGAAATATGAATTTAAATACATCTCATGTTAAGGTTAATCCATCAACAAAATTTATATTATTATTAGGTTTTTTATATTTAAATACATCTCATGTTAAGGTTAATCCCGTGGATTACAAAGGAACTAATAGCCAAGAGATATTTAAATACATCTCATGTTAAGGTTAATCAGACGTTAATAATCTTATTAAGATATGTAAAGAAATATTTAAATACATCTCATGTTAAGGTTAATCCCCCCTTTAACTATCTTGTCCCCATCACTAGCAAAAGATTTAAATACATCTCATGTTAAGGTTAATCATCTTCTCTGGATCATCCATGCCTTTAAAAATAAAAATTTAAATACATCTCATGTTAAGGTTAATCATAAAGGATACCTACTGGTGTAGTAGTTAGTGTTTCATTTAAATACATCTCATGTTAAGGTTAATCTAACAATTGAAAATACCATAAGTGATGATGATAAATTTAAATACATCTCATGTTAAGGTTAATCCAGTTTCAAATGATGAGAAATACGGAATGGCTTAATTTAAATACATCTCATGTTAAGGTTAATCAAGATTTGGACAATATAACCTCTAGTGGTTTGGAATATTTAAATACATCTCATGTTAAGGTTAATCTTTAAATATGGCTCTAAAGAAAGCATTATTAATTCATTTAAATACATCTCATGTTAAGGTTAATCATAAAACCGCCACCGGATACTGTTGATGTTCCTATATTTAAATACATCTCATGTTAAGGTTAATCAAGATTTGGACAATATAACCTCTAGTGGTTTAGAATATTTAAATACATCTCATGTTAAGGTTAATCTGTTGATGGATGGAATAGTATTGTATCTTTCTTTACATTTAAATACATCTCATGTTAAGGTTAATCAAAATCATTATCATTTTCCATTGTCTCTAACACTATTTAAATACATCTCATGTTAAGGTTAATCACTGTAAACCTCTATTAATTTACTTTTGTGAGGTTATTTAAATACATCTCATGTTAAGGTTAATCCGATAAGAATATTATATATTATATCTAAAATAATTTAAATACATCTCATGTTAAGGTTAATCATTATACACTCTTGTGAATGTGCTAATCTCTTCAATTTAAATACATCTCATGTTAAGGTTAATCTACGTCTTAAATAAGTCGCAACATCTTGCATATCTATTTAAATACATCTCATGTTAAGGTTAATCATTATTAAAATTACCTTGCAAAACTGACATCTGTATTTAAATACATCTCATGTTAAGGTTAATCCTGTTCCACCAGAAACTATTGATTTAATATCTTCATTTAAATACATCTCATGTTAAGGTTAATCATATTCGAGATTAGAAAATCCATCCAACAATTATTCATTTAAATACATCTCATGTTAAGGTTAATCTTAACCCATTCTTCAGTATATTGAACTCTTAACGGAATTTAAATACATCTCATGTTAAGGTTAATCAATCTATTATTTCCCTACACTCATCTTCAGTATATATTTAAATACATCTCATGTTAAGGTTAATCTGGCTTTGATATAACATTCCTGAAGAAAGAAATATAATTTAAATACATCTCATGTTAAGGTTAATCCTAGTTTTCAAATTTTCAACTGCATCATTGAATGGCATTTAAATACATCTCATGTTAAGGTTAATCCGAAAATGTATATTTAGTACTTTTCTTTAACTTCTCATTTAAATACATCTCATGTTAAGGTTAATCTTACTTTATCTTTAACCATATACTTGAACATTTCTATTTAAATACATCTCATGTTAAGGTTAATCTTGTATATGTATTATATAATTGATATATAGACCAATTTAAATACATCTCATGTTAAGGTTAATCTCTCTCTATTACTCCATATATCCCTTTTACATCCATATTTAAATACATCTCATGTTAAGGTTAATCTACTGCATGGGTAGGGACTGAACCGAATCTAACTTGATTTAAATACATCTCATGTTAAGGTTAATCCTATAACTTTAATTACTTCTGGCTTTGTTATCTCATTTAAATACATCTCATGTTAAGGTTAATCGAAAATACCAGCCAATCCTATTCCAGAAAGAATCTAATTTAAATACATCTCATGTTAAGGTTAATCCAGTATACCCTTTTTAAAATTTACATTCTCAATTAATTTAAATACATCTCATGTTAAGGTTAATCGTATGAGTGGATTAGAAAAAGAACAAGCAGAAGCATTTAAATACATCTCATGTTAAGGTTAATCCAGATATAGGAATAGTATCTTTTACAGTTGTAAAATTTAAATACATCTCATGTTAAGGTTAATCTCTTTTGGATAAAAGTACCTTTGAAATAATAGAGTATTTAAATACATCTCATGTTAAGGTTAATCAAATATTAAAGTTTCTCAATTAGATAGTTTTGTAATATTTAAATACATCTCATGTTAAGGTTAATCTAGTTATACTCTCTTGTGATTGTACTAATCTTCTCAATTTAAATACATCTCATGTTAAGGTTAATCCATTGTAATTAAGCCATTCTCTAAAATAAATATATTCTAAACTCCTTGTAAAATCAAGGTTCTAAAATATTTTACCAACCAAAATTGTTTTATTGATATATTTTTTTAAAATTAGTATAAGCTATTGAAATCACTAGACCTTTAGAAATTAATACGGTAATTTACCTGGTAAATTATATGATTAGGTCTTCTCCCGTATTATTTCTTTGATTACCCAATATTTCTTCTCCATATACATTGTCATTCATAAGTTTTATTATGCATATGAAATCCTCATCCTCATCTATTATCTTATTTAAATCCTTTTTTAATAATATCAATTTAGATGGTGTAAGTTCTCCCCTAAAAACAGAGTTTTGAAAGTGTGATAGATATTTCTTACACACCTTAAAGACTTTATTTACCCTTTTCTCATTTACATCATAAAATAAAAATGCATAATTGTAATTTAAATTTTTAGCTATATTAAACACCTTCCTTTAGATTAAATGGAGTAAATTCTTTATCCTCCATTATAAACTTTATTAGTTTATAAGCATCCAATTTTATTGCAGTTCTATAACTTACCTTTCTTTTAAGTTTTGGATGAATAAATACACTTTCTAGTCTTTCCTCAAAGGCCTTGATAAAAATGTTTCTTCCCTCTTCATTTAGTAAACAATAATTAACCTTTTTATCAAAATGCTTAGATACCTGCAGTTTTTTATTATTAACAAGTTCAAAAATAGTTTTATATACTATAACCGGTTTAAATACTTCACTTAAATCCAAGCTTAAGGAGAATCTTCCTTCTGAAGGTTCATGTAAAAAACTTATCCTTTGATCAAGGTGAGTTCTATAAATTCCAGAAATAGTTTTAGTATAAAGAAGAGAATTACCGAAGGATATAAGGGCATTTATAGGATTATCTGGCGGTCTCTTCACACGTTTATTCAGTATAAAATCTTCTGGTAATATATTTTTAAATTCACCATAAAATCTTTGCCATACTTCTCCTTCTACAGCCATGAGTTCTTTTATTCCTGGAGCATTATCTACTCTAACCTTAAAATCACCTCTTATCCAATCAATGGTACCTTTTACTTCTTTTTTATCATGTTTATAATAATGATATAATACTTCACTTATATTTACTCCAATAGTTCTTACTATGGATTTAGCTATAGTAAGTCTATTATTATTAAAAGCTTCTACCTGTTTTATAAGTAGTTTCCCGCTATTGTATTTATCTTTTGGATAGAAGGTGCCGCTATATCCTTCATAATAATTAAAAAAGTGAATTACTATGTTATTACTTGAAATAAAGTCTAATAATTTAGTATTAATAGTTACTTCGGATAAACAATATATCTCAGTGGTATTTTCCACTGGAATATAGACGTTCTTTCCATTCTTTCTAAAACAAAGTGAGTTATCTTTTCTTGTTAGCTCCCCCATAGATGTTATATATCGTGTACTTCCCATTTCCCCCTCCTAAATATAACAATACTCATAATAAGCACATTTTTTGCAAGTAGACTTATTAATTGCACTTGGTATTTCTTCCTTATAAATCAAATCTTCTATAGTTTTTACAACATTATCTAACTTAATTTCTGATTCTTCATCCAGTTCCACATATAAGGTTTTATTTTTGCTTTTGTTCTTTTCAACAAACTCCAATTTTCCTTTTCTATCTATACCCTTTCCTTTTAGTATTTTTAGATAAAGTAATAGCTGCCACTTTGATGCTTCTACATCTGCATCTGACTTTTTAACTTCTACTAGATATTCATTAGTTAATTTATCAATCTTTACATTATCTATTGTTAACTCTGTATTTTTCCCTTGTTCTGCCTTTTCTTCATGGATAGCTTTTCCTATCTTTACTACTTCGCTATTGTCTTCTAAATTTAATCTATTACCATGAAGCCAGCATTGCCTCTTACAATGAAAATAATAATTAATCAATGTTCCATTAACTTTCATATCTTTCTCCTATATAAAATCACCAATACCCATTTTGAACAATTCTTTATTAAACTTATCATCTTTGAAAAATCGCTCTCCATCTCCTATGAAATATATTTCACCTACTTTACTGCCAATTTTATCTCCATAAGTAAAATCCTTAGTCCCTCTTATTTTATATATAAAATAATTTAATTTAGCTCTCATTTCAGATAGTTTCACCTTTTTTTCAGAGAATTCCATTTCCTCATTTTTAAGTAAATCTTTATACTTACACCACAATTCATCTCCGTAAATTAAAGTCCCATCTTTGTCTTCAATTACTCTGCTCAAAAATAATGTTATTTCATCTTTATCATCATCTATTAATTTCATCCTTTTCTCTATTTCACTAAACTCAAGGTTTCCAACCTTTTCATTTAAGAAACGCTCTATATTACCATCATTACATTGTGATGTATTTGTTATAATTTCCTTGAGAATGTTATCATAAAACTTACTAAACTCTTTATTTTTAAGTATTTCTCTCATCTCATCATTAATTAAAGTATATTTCTCATACTTTCTTACATCCCCCTTATATATTGTGTCTGCTTTATCTAAATTAAAGAAATATACTTTTGATCCATCCTTTTTACAAGATCTATTTATTCTACCTAGAAATTGTTCATCCCCATCTAAAATTGATATATCCTTAAATCCAATATCCATATCAATATCTACTCCAGCCTCTATTACTTGAGTAGCAATCAATATTACACTATCCCTAGATTTAATTTTATTTAGCACTAACTCTCTATCTATGGAGTTATCATCCCCTGTTATTAATAGTATCTCTGGAAGTATTTCAAAGTCTTCTTTTAATCTCTCATAAAAATCATAAGCACTTTTCTTACTTATAAACTCAACTACTATTTTCTTATTATTAGAACTTGATATCTCTTTTACCTTTTTATATAGCTCCTCTTTAATATCTACAGATCTTAATAAACTATAGTCAAGATCTACTCTATTTTTAAATACTGGACTTTGAAAGTATCTAAATGAATTTTTTATAAGTCTAACTGTATTTTCTTCTGTTTTTACAAGCTTATTAAGATTTGGGAGAGTTGCAGACATTATAATAAACTTAATATTTAATAATTCAGAGTAAGTTTTTAGAAACATTATTATTTCTTTCCATAGTATATTTTTATAACTTTGGATCTCATCTAGGACTATTACACTATTAGTCATGTGAATTAGTGGAAATGAGTCTTCCTTTCCAGTTCCAAACAAATAGTTGAATATACTAACATGTGTTGTTAATACCATTGGATAATGAAGAAACTGTCTATTTAATACTGACTCATCATAATTCACCTTTTCTTCATCTTGATTCTTATATACTTTCTTTATAGGAACTAATGAATTTATAACAGACACTTGCTTAATAAGGTCAGAATTTTCTCCAAAGGTTTTATTAATATTATTAATATTTTGTTCTACTAATGTATTAAAAGGATATACATAAAATATTTTGTTAAGGTTCGTATTCTCTTTTATAAGTTTAAAACTCAAATTCATTGAGATATTACTCTTGCCCCCACCTGTTGGAGCCTCTAAATAAAAAATACCACTATCTAAATTTCCCTCTAAAACTCTCTCTGCTTCTAAAAATATTTCATTTCTTAAAATATTTATATCCTTGACCTGTGAGAAATCCATTAATTTTCCAAATTCTTCTTTCTCATATTTTCTTATCCACCCCATAACTTCAGTATGCTTATAAACATCATAGAACTTATCTATATCATTCATCTCACCTAAAGAATTTATATTGTTACCTGTCATGAATTCAGTTGTTGAGTAAAAATCACAAGCAAGCAATAATGAAAATATTACCTTTTCATAGATAAAGTTAATTATTTTACCTTCATTATTTATTTCATTTCTGTAAATATCATAAATTTTAAATGAATTCTTTATTTTACTTTCTGTAATAGTTATATCTGTTAAATGTACATCCTTTATTATAGTGAACTTATCTTCTATTAACTTCCACCCTTCGCCATCTACACCTGTAAGCCTATCTGAAAATGCCTTAAAAGAATCTAGATTTCCATGGTGCTTAGATATAATATAACTATTCATTAGCATAATAGGTATAAATACCTTTTGATTTTCTCTACCTAATTTCTTTATTACTTTATAATAATAGTCCATATAAATAATTGCTGATAGCATAGAATGATTAGAATAATTTGATGCCACCGCTTCCTTAAGTCCTAAATTATTATTCATCTTTTTTAATTGAAAACATGGATTTATCTTTCCTATATCATGGATAAACACTAAATTTAATATCATTTCTCTAAAAAGTTCTCTTAATTCATAAGATATATCTCTACCTAAAATTTTATCTTCCATATTTATAAAGATACTCTTTAATTTCTTTTCCCTAACTATTCTATATAAATTCTCTTCTGCTAAAGTTAAATGCTCCTCTAAAGTTTCTTTTTTCTTTAAATTTCCTTCTTCCTTCTTAATGTGAGCGTAAAACTTATAAGAAGAATTTACATAGTCTTCTAACTTAAACCTCTTATCCTTATTAAAATACACAATCTCAATTCTCCTAACTTTTTATTTTATTCCATTGCTGTTATTTATATTATTAAAGGAGGGTTCCCCCTCCTTTAATATCCAAAGTTTTATACTAATACAAAAGTACTTATTAAAAGAAAAATATATTTTCTTTGTTAACCCTATAAACTAATCCTTCTTTAACTTGTTTCACCTTAGAATTAGTACATACAAAGCTTTCTAATTCATATTTATTAGTTGTCTCTTCAAGGGAACAAGGTAACTTCTCTTCATATTTCCATATTGGTTCTTGATAATCATCTTCATCTTCAAATGGATCTTCACAATTATCTAAGAGAAAGTTGTTTTTCTTAAATATACTTCTAATATCAACAGCACTATTTATTTTCTCGATATGTTCTACTAAGATTACATCTTCTATATTTGCAATGTGATCATTTTTACCCAAATACGGAATATATTGGAACTGAGATTCTAATAGTCTAGATTTTAGTGTAGACACTACCTCTGCTAACTCTCCTTCAACTTCATTATGGTTTTGAAGTAATATATATATATCCCATCTAGGGTTTTCTAACCATTGCTCCTTTACTATCAAATTTCCACCTTGTTCCTTTGATGCATATCCTACTGAATTATTAAAAGTTTGTACTTTTTTATTTATATATCCTTTAGTATTTAGTGGCACAATCCCTACTTTTAAATCCTTTAATTTACTATAAAATTCAGGATATATATCTTCTTTTTTCATTGAATTATATCCTCTATATCCACATATAGCTCCAAATATTCCAAGTAAAGCTATCTTATGAATACATCCATAGGTAAAATAATAATAACTATTAACATCTGGCTTCTTAAAGAATGCTGTATCTCCTCTTAAAGTAAACTTGATGGCATCCATATCTATGCCTCTTCTTTTGTAAATATATTAAATATTTTCACCTTTTTTATATCTGATACAATTTCCGTTGTATATGGATTATAGTAAATCTCTACACTTAATATTCTTCCTTCTAGTTTGTTTAATAAGTCTCCACACTTAATAGTAATTTTATTTTTCATATTTCCTTTTTCAAAATTTATATATCTTGAAAGGTCTGGAAGATATAAATTTTCTTCTGTCTCTACAAACATTGCAAATTCATTTTCACATCCCACCTTAGCATTGGTAGCAAATGATGTTGCTGAAACTAATGAAGTTTCTTTAAAATTATTATAATCTTCATCTGTATACCCTTCAGTAACGTCCATGGACACAAATTCATCATAGGCCTTAGAATTAATGCTAAATGGGTAGAAATAATGAGCTTCATCACTGACAATTTTAGTTCCTAATGATGAATTTTTAGCTTCTTCATCAGAATCATGGTCTTCTTCATTTGTGTTTTTACCTTTATTAGCTTTATTAGTTGGATTTCTAAACGGTGATAGTATCTGCTGCTCTTCTGCTCTAGAATTTTCATATTTATTAAATCCTTGACCTATTTGTACTGCTCCTGTTATAGATATATTATTTCCTACTTCAGCGAATGTAGCTCCAAAGTTTTTAACATCTACAGCTTTAAATAGATTTGTAAGAACAACTCTACTATCCTTATTTTTCTTTAAATCCTCTTCATTAAATATATACTCATACCTTTCTTTTAATGATCGAGGTACAATTGTGACTTCACCTTTTTTTCCTTCTGATAGTTTCATTGATTTTATATATAAAACTTTTTCTCCTATGTCATTCCACATTTTTTTCATTGGATACTTTAAAGCTTTATCACTTCCAAATATATCTTTAGAAGACGTAGTCTTTGGATATCCTGTAAAATCTGCATTCCAATTACTCATTATTGAAACTATTCCTAAAACACCATATACTCTTTTATCCATTTTATGCACCTTCCTTATTTTTATTTTCATATATCAAACTACTGTGTAAATATCCAGCAATGATTAAATCTTCATTTATTTTACCTTCTGGTTCATATGATTTAACTAGTGCAAACATATTTTTGAACTTTATATAATTATGGTCTATATCATAATTATATCTTTTGTATAGCCTTGTTAATTGTTCTTTTAATACGTCATCACTTTTCACATTTATTATAGGGTTTATTAATGATTGCGGCTTTTTCTTCCCCTTACTTCTAGAGATGAAAAAATTCGCAAGTTGACCAACTGCAAAAAAATACTCCCTATCACTTTCTATTTCTCCAGTATATTCCATAGATATCTTTTTTCTCAAATTTTCTTTTACACTTTGTAATATATCTGCCATTTTTTCTCCTC
Organism: Clostridium sp. UBA3061; assembly: GCF_002367465.1. Lineage (NCBI taxonomy): Bacteria > Bacillati > Bacillota > Clostridia > Eubacteriales > Clostridiaceae > Clostridium > Clostridium sp. UBA3061. Next base: position 11,141 of record NZ_DFCF01000011.1, read on the forward strand.
CTTCAAAATATTCTTGTAGTGCAACTCTTAAATTTAATTGTTCTACTGACCTTGAGTAATATCCATTATAAATTGAGTCTTTTAATAAACTTAAAGATGCTTCATCCAAATGTTTCCACACCGTAATATTTGAACCTTTATAAAACCACGTAAATAATGCATTCCTAGCTAATAATAGATTTCTTTTTAAATTTGCATCATTAAGAGCTATATCTTTAGCCTCCGTAAAATAATTTAAAATTAATTTATTTTTAAAAAATATATCATCAACTAATTTTTGTATAATAGCTAGACTCCTTATTTTTCCATATTGATGTTCTAAAATATTAACATCTACATCAAGAATATTATCAAAATTCAAATTATTAATCTTAGGATTATAACTTGTTATAGTATCTACATCATGGATTTCTACTTCTTTACTTTTCTTAATTCTTAAATATATTCCTTTGAATTTTTCATCTACTAATTCGCCATTTTTTTTAGAAATAATAGTTTTCTCATTTATATAGATATCGTTCTTTCCAGCAGCTACTTGATTCATCAAATAATCAAAAAACTTTTTTTGTAATAATACTTCTTCTAGACTAAGTAAATATGGAACCTTATTTTTTCTTGTTTTATTTTCTAAATAAGTTTTATCTGCATTGAACCCCATATTATCATTTGGAAGTCCATAAATAACATTATTTATTGTTAAATTATATTTAGATTTATTATATATATTAGGTATTAAATACCTCTCGCTTTCTTTCTTAAACTCATCTAAGTTATATTTAAAAAACACTTTTAAATAGCCTTTATTACTACTTTTATCTACTAATGAAAATATATTATTTTTAATCCATAACCTTATTTTATCTAATCTTTCTAGATTAACCTTTCCATTTTTTTCTTCTACTAAATCATACAATTCTATGGCTTTCTTAGATTTGTCATATTTCTTCCTAGGATTACTTAATATTTCATAATAATTATCTATAATTTCATTTGTAAGTTTAATCTCACCAGTTTTCTTATCTGGTACTAAATTTTCTTTTTTTACAATGAAACCCAAGTAATTATTACTAAGGATAAGTTTTTTACGATCAAGAGACTTATCAGTATCTATCACTCTACTCATATAATCAGCCTTAGCTATAAAGTCAAATCCCTCTTGAATCCTATCAATTGTCCTAGTTTTTTTATCCATCTTAACCTTGACTCTACATACTTCTTTTAACTCATCATTAATTTCTTTAACAACTATATACTCTCCATCACTAGGAATGTATGACTCTGTAATTATCCTATCGCCTTCTTCTTCATACATCCTTTTAAAGGTATCTAATGCTTGATTTAACATCTATTCACCTCCATTACATCCAACGATAGTTAGCAAATCCACAGCCCCTGCTATTCATTTCAGCAAGACCAGTACCCAAACTCATGTATGACAACTCCTGAGATATAGGATCTTCTGAAAGAACTAAGCTGATCTTATCTCCTAACAGTCGTTTCCCTTTGTACATTATGGCAATCGGTTTATTATTTTTTATCTCTATAGCTGTATATAATTGAAAGTCCTCATCAATCCTTACATCATTAATAGCATTATATTTCTTTATAAGATTTTCTTTTATTCTCCTTTCAAAGTCTTCAAATGTCAAAGAGTTTTTCCAATATCCATCATGGTTTTTAATAACTAATGGAGTTATGTTGTAAAGCTTTTCTATATGCTTTTTAGGAATAACCCTAATGTCAGTAACCAGTCCTTTGATAAAATCCGTATATTCATTAGCTAAATCGTTATTAAAATAATCTGACAGCTCTTTATCTATTGTTCTAATCTTAATGTCATATATATTACCAGCTTTATATACTCCATCTTTTTCTAATGGAAAGAATGAATTGAAACAATAGTTTTTATAACTATTTCTACTATGAAAATCTAAAAATTTTTTATCACTAGCTAACGACTTATCAATTAATTCTGCTATTCTCTGTTGTGACTCTTCAACTGTAATATTTCTAAGAAGATACACTTTTTGAGTTATTTCATATACATTCACCAAATCCCCTCCTTTTATTACTTAATTATACTATATTTCCATGATTTTATATATGGATATTTGTAATATAGTATCACATCTCATGTTATGGTTAATGCATTTATATAAGCTATATATTCTTTATATAAATTAAGTTTAAATACACCCTGTGTTTCTATGTTTATCTTATACTAATATTAAATTAATTTTCTTTTTATCTTAAATCTTGGTTATTAACTTATAGCCACCATATCTTCCTCTTATGGAACTAATATAATATCCCGCTAATTCTAAATCCTGTATATAAGTTCTAATCATTCTCTTCTCTACCTCTACTTTATTCGCTAACTCTTTTCCACTGTGAATTCTTCCATCGGATAATATTTTTAAAACCATTAACGCATTAGATGTTTTACTCATTTGCAGCTTCCTTTCTTATTATATTAGCTTTATATATTATTTATATATATTAATGATTAACTCTGTATACATGATCATTATTGCCAAATATCAATTTACTATTCTTTAATTTAATTATAAATGTCAATTAGGAACTATATCTGCACATTAAAAAATACACCATAAGTAATTTTTTGTTTATGGTGTATACAATATATTCTTATTAATATTCCTTATTTTTATTTCTTCCATAGCTATTCTTCATATATGCATGATACCTCCCCTTCAAAATTACCACTTATTAGTATATACTTTATATATAAACTAGAAATAATCATGAAAACTTCAAAGAATATAAAACTCAGGAGGCACTATGAAAAAAATAAAGACATTACTAACTACTGTATCTCTCATGTCACTTTTTTATTTATTTTACATTGTTTATTATTCCTCTAATAAAAATGATATTACCTTTAGGATAGTATCTATATTCTGTTTAATCTCAGCTGCTACACTTGGATTTTTAGATGGCTTAGATTATATTTATAAGAAAAATTCTAAAAAAATAGGCTATACAATTTGTACACTTACCATTATAATAACCCTTGCCTTTATATTTTTTATATATAAAGTTACTATGTAAATTATAATATACTTTATATATATTCTTATATTTTTCATTCCTTAAGTTTATAATAAGTTTATTGCAAAATGATTAAAAGACAAATAAGACTTTCCAAAAGCATATTACTAATCTTATTAAAAATGGTGAGCATGTACTTTAATACAAGTGCATGCTCACCATTTATTTAAGTTATTTTACTTTAAGAAAACCCCTATTATTTTTATTTCATCAATAGCTATTCTTCATATATTAATGTAACTCCCCTTTAAATTTATAACCTATTCTCCACCCTTACCCAGCGCTGAAGAATCCCCACTTTCAATGACTTCTCCAGTTGCTTTATCTTTAAAGTTCACTATGGTTTTTGCTGTATCAAAAGATTTTCCATTCATAGCTTGATACATATTTCCAGACATATAAAATCCTACTGCTACAAAAGGTTGAAGTCCACCATAGGATGCTTTATCAACCATAATATCAAATTGTGTCAAATCATCATTATATTTTATCTCTGCAAAAGAAGGATAATTTTCTTTATCATCTAAAGTCTCCTTAATACTGTCGTCTACTGCCTGTTTCATACTTGCTAATAACTCTTTGTGAGTTTTCTTATCCATAATGTAGGTTACAGAACCGTCTCCATTGACTTTGACTTCATGTACCCCTTTTGCTTTTGCTTCTGTCTCTATAGTAGTCTTATCACTTCCGTCAAAAAATGCTGCAGGCAATGTTACTTTTACATCAAATAAATTTTTTTGTGAAGACATCTCTCCCCCGTTACTTTCTGTTTTCTTTTCTGCCTTATCTCCATGGTCTGAGTCCTTTACACCACAGCCTACCATTGTAATTGCCATTGTAGTTACAAGTAGTAATGCTAAAATTCTCTTCTTCATAGATTTTTACCCCCATATTTAGCTAATTATAGCCTTATTTTTATGTTCTTTAACATAGTTTTTATAATAACTATGTAAAAACATTATATTTTTTATATTATACTTAAAATTTTAACATAAATTATATTATATATCATTAATTTTACTTAAAAGTATAAATTCAATACATGAAATTATCTATTAGACCTCTACTGAAGCCCCAACACTCTCTGATACTTTCCAATCCATCCTAGATTTATATTTCTAACTTCACCATTTCTATTTTTACCTATGATAATTTCCATGATTTCCTTAGGTGCCTCCCCTCTTCCTCTTTATTTTTATCTTTATTTTCAGTGTCATAATAACTTTCCCTGTAAGGAAAGAGCACCATATCTGCATCTTGTTCTATGGAGCCAGATTCTCTTAGGTCTGATAGCATTGGTCTTGGATCATTTCTGCTTTCTGCTGCCCTGGAGAGTTGAGCTAATGCTATGACGGTGATTTTCAAGGATTTTGCCATTGCCTTTAGCTCCCTTGATATCTTTGCAACTTCTTGTTCTCTAGATGAACTTACGCCAACAGATTCTATGAGCTGAAGATAATCTATTATTATCACATCTAAACCTTCCTTTTGCTTTAAAGTCTTTGCCTTTCCTCTTATGGTTGGAAGTGTAGTTGATGTGTCATCTATGAAAATTTTTCTCTTTGAAAGTTCTGAGGCTCCTATGATAAGCTTATTTAGGTGATCTTCTTCTAGATTTCCACTCTGTATATTTTTTAAAGAAATCAAGCATCTAGCAGAAAGCATTCTTTGCATTAGTTGGTTCTTTGGCATTTCTAAGGAGAATAAGCCCACCTTTGCCTCTTTGGAAACATGTTGGGCAAGGTTTAAAGCAAAGGCTGTCTTTCCCATGGAGGGTCTTGCAGCTATAATAACTAGTTCTCCAGATTTTAAGCCTGAGGTCACTTCATCTAAGTCCTTATACCCCGTGGAAATACCTTCAAGGGCCTTTTTATTCAGGTATCTTTTTTCAATGTGACTTATGGTACTCTCCAGTGTATCCATAATGGGTTCCATATCTTCCATGGCTACACTGCTATAGGCTTTATGAATATTATCCTCTAACTCTTCCACCACTTGGTCTACAAGGAACTCTCCATGACTCTCATCAATGGCTTTTCTGCAAGCTTTTATAACCCTTCTTCTGCTTGCTTTATCTATGATAATTTCACAGTAATTTCTTATATTACTTAGGTACACAGCAGAACTAGAAAGCTTAGAAAGGTATGTTATACCGTTGCATTTTTCTAGAACCTCCCTAGATTTTAGTTCCTCGGAAAGGGTTATTAAATCTATATTAATCTCCCTAGCTCTAAGATTTAAAATCCCCCTATAAATCACCTTATGATTTTCATAATAAAAATCTTCTAAGTTTAAAATATCCTCCACTTCATAAATTTTATCCTTATCGTTAATTAACACCCCAAGGACTACCTGTTCTGCTTCTAGACTATGTGGCATCACCATATCCATGCTACATGTCCTCCTTCAAAACTATATTCTTTAACTTTTCCTTTAACTCAGCTTTATTTTTTTCATCACTAAGGACCATATTTCCCCTCTTAAATTTCCCGTCACTTTCCTTCTCTTGTTTTCTTTCTTGATTTAGATAGGTCTCAAATTTATTGCCAAAGAGAGTAGTAGGAACTAAATATTGCTGAAACTTGGTGCCTGTCCATTTATATTTCATATTATCAATAACGGTTTTAAAGTCCTCTATGGTAAAGCCTTCACTAAGCCTTGCTTTAATAAGCCTAATAGTTATCTTTGTTGAGCTTCTAAAGTTTTTTCCTGTTTTCAAATTCAGATACTCTATTATTTCAAAGGTACTTTTATCCAAAAGAAGATTTTTATTTATTTTAGTAGATGAATCTTTAGTAGAGGGATTATTTGTTGTAGATTTAAATCCACACCCTTTAGACTCTTCATCCATACCCTTAGATTTTTCCTCCTCTGCTCCTTCTCTAGTTATAAGCTCCTTATAATTTTCACCTATGCCAAAAAAGGAGTATGTTCCCTTTTCCCTCACAACCAGATGAGTAAGCATTCCTGCATCTCTCAATTTAAAAAATCTAGATTGAACTGTACATTTCTTCATTCTAAAAATAGGAAACTCTCTTAAAACTGCATCATAACGAAGCCAATAATAAATATGTCCCTCTACCTCCCTTGTGTTCATTCCATTACTTTCTTTAAAATCAATGAAATACCTAAGAATACTTGCATCAATAATATCTAGTCCAAACTTTATTAATTTATCCTGCCTAAAACCCATAATTGTATGTTTCATAATCTTCTCTCTCCTATCCTTGCTTAATTAACTCTCTATATACTAAATAAGCAATTTAGACGAAAAGTGGAAAATTATTTTATTAAAAATAAAAAAAGTGGCATACACCACATTCCTAACGATAAAACCAATAAAACGTAAAAATCTATACTTTCCTATACATTGAAAAAGACAATCCAGAAGTTAATCCTGAACTGTCTAAAATACTTATACAATATTATTTTTTTGGCTCTGTTGAAGATTACAGTGATAGAATATACAAGCTATGTGGATATTGATGGACATCCCATAAAGATTCTAGTGAAATACACAGCCTTTTATTTTTAATAACGTGGCCGAAACCAAATTATAAAAATCTTATTTTCATTAAGTTATATTATTAAAATCTCACCTTAAATTACACCACATTTTACCTAGGAAACTAGATAGCTAGAAAACTATATACCTATAAAAATATATAAATATGGATATATAAAAATAGTTAAATTGTAATATATAGACCTAGTTAAATAGTAAAATAGTTAACTATTTGTTGTGTTCATGGGGGTTTCAAGGCTTTCTCTAATAAGCACTGTATGTTAATTACTAATTATAATACTTTCTTAAACTTTGCTAAAATAACTTACTGAGTTTTACTTTTACAATACCCCATATCTTTCAAAAGTAATGTAATAAAATATATCGCAAGCAATAAATAAGCTAAATTAAAAGCAACTAATAGGTTTCTATTTTCAATAACTTTACTAATAGGTTGATGTAATATAGCTATAACTAAAATGAAAATATTCCTACTTAATTGAATTCCTTTGGATTTCTTTTTCCTTATATCTTTCATACTTAATTCTCCTCAACTCACTAATATCAACTATTTTATTCTTCCCTTTAAAATCAAAATTCAAACCTTCAATATTTTTTAGCACAACCTCTTGGTTTCATATGCCTTAAATTTATTATAATGCATTTAATGTTTTACATTCCATAAAAATACATGAAAGTATGATTTTATTGCATAAGATTACAATTTTATATATTGAAATCCCAGTAAATATTATCCAAAAACTTTTAAAACCCTTATCTCTAGTGAATTTTCTTAATAAAAGCATATATAGTTAGTGTTAAATAATTTATAAGGAGGTTTCTCATGAAAAAAGAAAATAAAATTAATGATTCCATAGATGAATTTAATTCTGAAGAAAACTTGGAAGAATTTAATGGCATCTGTGAGGCCATCACTGGTATTTCCATATCATCCTTTAATTTTGAAAAAGATACTCCCTCTAGGGAGAATTTATCCACAGCTAACCTAACTTCTCTACCACCTTCTGTTGATAGTTTTACTGATAATCGCAAGGTTAAAACTGAAGCTCTTGGAATAACTCCACCCATAGATGGTGAATTCTTTGATACTCAGAGATGTTATAAAATAAGAAATTCCACTGCTAGAATGCTAAATGAAATTAAAGCTGTTCATCCCAACGTTAATGTTTATATGAATACCATTGTGGATGCAGCAATTAGAAATTACTATGACTTTATTTTCAATAGAGATGGAATTAATACTTTATAATTATTCATCATCTATACTTTCCACTTATTTTTCAAAATGCATATATAATCATTGAAACCACTGATAAGGAGGTGAATTTAATGGCAGTAGATAAAGTTTTAAACACCACTTCTTTTCATATTGAAGTTGAAAACGGAACTGATAAGACTGGAGCTACAATTTATAAGAAAAAAACTTTTTCTGGAGTAAAACCTAGTGTTGACCCTCAAAATGTTTTTGATGTAGCTGAGGCTATCAAGGATGTATTAAATGCTTCTACTAGAGATAGTTACTTAAATGAAACTTCAAAATTAGTTAATGCTTAATAGTATTAACTGTGACTTACCCTAGAGAAAGGAGGAAATTAAACTATGGAATATTCATTATTAATGACTTTTATTAATGCTAGTGGAGATAAAGTTAATTTATCAATTTCAGGGGTTAAGCAAGATATCACTGAACCTCAGGTATCAACTCTTATGGATACCATAATTGCTAAGGATGTTTTTCTTAGTAAGGGAGGCTCTCTAGCTTCTAAATACGGAGCACAGCTTACCCAAAGACAAACTACTAAGTTCAGTCTTGCCTAAAATAACAAAAATAACGGGGTCAGACCTGAGGAAATTTTTTCCTCGGGGTCTGACCCCATTACAAATATTTACACTTCTTCAATAAGTGATTTCATATTCTCTTTTATTGAAGATAATTCATTTTCTACAGTAGTAAGCTTTGATCTAAGGGATTTTATTATGTCCTCTACATTATATACAACGTTGCATACACTTTTTAAAGAATCACTGATTTTTGATTGTACAATCCAGTCAGATATTAATCCATCAAAAAAGTAATCTGCAAAGGTTTCAAAAGAACCAATATTTATATCTATATCCATTGCTAAATCCACATCTGCTAATTCATTTTGAAATTTCATCAGTGCAATTTTTGTATTCTGTGCATACTCTTTAGCTTTATCAATTTCAGAGTGTTTGGCTGCTGTAGCTAAAAGGCCTCCCCCTAGTATATCCCAGGTTCCCCATCCATCAGCACTTTCAAGAGAATCTACTACAAATTGAAGTTCATTTCTAGCAGCATCACCAGCAGCTATTGCTTCCTGTAACTCTTTCTTCTGAGCTTCAATAGAAGGAATCTTGTCCATAATTTCAAGTAACTTTTTAGAGTTCTCATTATTTAAACCTAATATAAACGCTTCTTTTTTCTTTAATACTGCTTCATATTCAGCCTCTGCATCAAGTAAATTGTTAAATGACACTTTATAGGATTCAAGATCCTTTTCTAACATAAGAACTGAGTTGCAACATTCATCATACTTTAACTTTGCAGCAAGGAACTCTTGTCTCTCTTTATCAAGCTGCTGATCCTTACTTCCAAGTATAGAATAAAATATGTTAGCAATACTTAATGATTCAAGCTTTTTTACATCTTTATCCTCATCTTTAAGAGCTTTTTCAAGTTCTATCTTTCTATTCACTTCTTTTTCAAGAGCTTCTTCTGTATGCCTAATCATACCCTCAAACTTCTCTTTTCTCCACACTTTTTCCTTAGTAGCTATAAGTTCTTCATTAATATACTCAAACATACTAAACTTCCTTTCTTTTTTAAGGGAGATTATATCCCAAATTTTGTCACGGGGTCTGACCCCCTGGATATTTTATACTTATTTCAAAGGATATACTAAATTCAAGTTTAATTTTTTCAATTCCTTATAATAATAATAGTTATGCTCAGCACCAACTGTACATAAAATTCTTTTATCACTATTTTTCTCTATGACTTTTCTAATACGTTCTACCATTATTTGATTTCTAGCTATCCAATTTACATTATAAACTATAGGGTCTATTGTATTTAACCATTCTTGCTTTTGCATTATTAATGCATCTAATTCAAATGAATTAAGTGGCAATATGCTTTTTTTTCCAACTTCCCATATTTTTTCATATTTTTTATCTAACTCTTTAATAATGGCTTCTTTTTCAGTTTCACTATAGCTTTGTAGATAATCAAAATCAACCAAATCATCTTCAAACCAATCTACTGGTTTAAATTCAATTCCTTCACTCTTACAGTAAGGTATAATCAATCTTCTATATTCACTTGGTCCAAGATACCCTGAATATGTATTATCATCACAATATTGGGACCAATCCTCTGGTCGTACTTCCCCACATATAATATCAGGTTTAAATCCCACTATTGCTTCTTTTATCATTTCTAATGTGTATCCCTTTTCCTGTCTAAAATCATCATCTCCATGAATTGTACCTAAAATACCTATAACTCCCATGCCTTTTCCCCCTACTTTGTACTATCCCAAATTTTGTCACGGGGTCTGACCCCCTGGATAATATTTTACTTTATACCATTATATCTCATTACATTCATAATATATACTCCCATAGCATAAACATTAAAAAGATAATTTTGCGGAGTGATTATTTTGAAAAAATCCAAGATTAAAAAGTTCTTTTCCTTTTTTAAGAAGATTAAGATTATGATTTTTATAATAGCTATAATTGTTGCTTGTTTATTTATAAATTCTTTAACTACTAAAAATAATTTAGAGAAAAAGAGTGATTTTGTATCTGAAAAACTTATATCCATATCCGAGCTGGCTACTTCCCGTTATGATTACTCTAATGTGATTTCTGTGAAGAATAGCTTAAGTTTTAAGGATATTACTATTCCTTTTACTGAAAAATCCTTTGTAATTAAATATAATGGCTATATTACTGCTGGATTAGATTTTAGTGCTGCTACTTTTTCTATAGATAAAAATATACTTACCATAACTATTCCACCTTGTTCTATCCTTACTCATAATGTAAATGAAGATGAGGTTTTTATATTTGATGAAAAAAACTCCATATTTAATAAATTAACTATGGATGATATGTTAAGTGAAATTGTAGCAGAAAAATCTAAGACTGAAGAAAAGGTAATAAAAAACGGCTTCCTTGATAAGGTTACTGTGGACACTATAGACCTTCTTAAAAACATTTTCTTGAATTGCGGCTTTGATGAAGTAAAAGTTAAGATTGTAGCATCTTAATTCATATAATATAAAAATGCTATGTTTTTTCAACATAGCATTACGACCTTATAAAAATATTGGCTTAGACCTAATATGTTCATTGAGAGGGAATGCAATGAAATAATTCACCTTATAATACTAGTATTCCCTCACTTTGGCCCTAATATAGAATGAAATTATTTTTGAATAAGGGAAACAAAATAAGAATAATATAGACACAAGAAATAATACTATGAAAATCATATATGGTAAAACTTCTATTGTCCTTGAAATATCATTAATTAAAAGAATAAATACTTTTATAATGCTATAAGAAATAATAGCTATAATAGGTAGGTAAAATGCTGAATAAGTTAAAGCCATTTTCTTAGCATTAGAAGCTTGTTCCTCCCTATTTGTATATATATTAGGTCTTTCGCCTGTGTATTCTTTACTCCATAGACTCCATTTAACTGGTAATGTTCCAACAGTATATGCAAGTTCCCATTGATCCAGTTTAAATATTTCATAATATGCAGCTGTAGGGTTATTTTGAAAATCTAATATATATCTAATTTTTCTAGGAGCTCCCTTAGTAAAATAAAATTTCATATTCCCTTTTTTAACTTTATAAAGATTAAAGCCTTTTGCTTCCATATCTTCTAACCATTTTTCTAATTTATCTGGTTCTAAAAAACTAGGGCATCTTTTCTCTATTAACTTCCTATGTTCTTGTAGTGAACCTTCCTTTTCAGATACATATTCCCCATCAAATTTAACATAATCAGAGCCTAATTCCTCTTTTATCTGCGATTCATTCTTCCTTAATCTATATAGTGGATATATGAACAGAGCTATAATACCTAGCGCTTTTACAACATTTAAAATATCTAACAAAGTAAAATAAGAAGTTTCTATATGTTGTATTTTCTCAGGAGACACTTCTTTTATGAAGGTGATATCTCCAATACCTAAAAAATAAAAAATTATCATTGGAATCAAAAATATTAGGAAAATGCCAATATTTGCAGCAAGATAAATTGGAATTAATGATAAAAGAATTTGAGCTATTTTAAATCTACTTAGTAAAGGCTCTCGAGATGGCTCAGCTTTTATATCTTCTAGATTCTTTTCATTTGCTAAGAAAAACCATCTACCTTTTCTACAAGCTTTGTACCATCCATTTTTTATTAAAGAAGGTTGTAACTCTGTAATCCCCCTTTTCTCAAATGAAATTCTATAGTTAATATTGCTTTCTTCTCCCTTTTCAAAGATAAATAGTTTTAGAAGAAGGTTAACATCTTTCAAAATATAACCCTCTAAAGCTTTTTTACTTAACCAGTTTTCTATATTTTTAATATTTAAGCTCCAAAATGGTTTAAAAATTCTCATGAAAAATCCCCCTCATATTTTATTGCATTATCATGTAATTCTTTAATCCTCTCTATATCTGCTTTTATTAATCTCTTCCCCAGTTCTGTAATTTCATATATTGTTTTCCTATTTTCATCAGAGTAAATTGATATAATTTGACTTTTTTCCATTTTACCTAATGTTCCATAAACTGTACCAGAACCTAACTTTATTCTTCCATTAGTAATTTTATCTACATGTTGTATTATTCCATAACCATGTCTTGGTTCTGTAAGTGAAAGAAGAATGTAGAAAGCTGTTTCTGTCATAGGCATGAATGCTTTTAAAATTTTATCCTCACTCATTAAAATACCTTCTTTCTAGTATTACTATTTTTCTATATGTCTATATGTCACGGTGTGATATATCATATTAAAACTATATCACACTGCGACATATAAGTAAACATGCAATATAAAAAATGCTATTTATATGGAAATAATAATATAAAAGATGGGAGAGTAGCCATTGTAGCAGGTGGAGGTAATAATATAGCTACTGCTTCTGAAATGATTGAAAATAAGGTGGATGTTCTTATTACAGGTATTTCAGTGAATAACAAAAATTATTTAGAAGTTCATGAGCTTGAACAAAAAAATCATATTAATGTTTTGGGTGGAACCCATTATTCTACTGAAAAATTTGCATGTCAAAAGATGTGTACTTACTTTGAAAGGTTTGGGCTTGTTTCTACTTTTATTGAAGGAGAACCAGTATACGAGGATATGTAAGTTTGCTACATCTGTTTAATAATTGTGCATAAATATTTATGTATATTTCACACTTTCCTTAAATGTAAATTAAATAATATAAATATATTAAACACTTAAGAAATTTGTAATGAATTCCTTAAGTGTTTTAATCTATAATTAAATTAAATAAGCTAGTTATAGATAAGTTTTAAAATATAAAAAAGGCTATAACTATTTCGCCTATGGTAAATAAGCTTTGAGGAGGAACTTTTTTGAAGAAAAAAAGATTTAGTTTTAAAAAACTTTTATTTATTTTAATTATTATTGGTTGGGGTATGTTATTTATTTATTCTTTTAACAGTAAAAATCCTCATGAACAAGAAACCTTTCAGATTGAGTATAAAGATTCTATAAATAAATATTGTAAAGAGTTTGATGTTGATAAATATTTGGTGTATGCAATGATAAAACAGGAAAGCAATTTTAATAACCAGGCTATTTCTTCAGCTAAAGCAAGAGGTTTAATGCAGCTAACAGAAGATACCTTTAACTGGCTAAAACCTCAGTTAGGAGAAAGTTCTACCACCTATGATGATTTGTTTGATGCAGATACTAATATTCGATATGGTGTGTTTTTCATTTCTATCCTTCAGAAAAACTTTTCTGAGCAAAATACTGTAGTTGCAGCCTATAATGCGGGAATGAATATTACCACTGAATGGTTACAGGATAGTAATTATTCAAGTGATGGAGCAACACTAAATAACATCCCTTATAAGGAAACTGCAAATTATGTTGATATAGTGGACTATAATTATAAAAAGTATTTAGAAATATATAAAGATAAGTAACCTATAGAATATGAAATATAAAATACTCATTGATATTTTGTATTATATGTTATAATTTACTTGTATTACCTCTAGCATTATACTATGAGCAACAATTATTTATAAAATATTGTGGAGGAATTCTAAATGAATTTAAACATGTTTAGATGCGGTATCAATGAAATTTCATATATTAAAGATGCCATTATTAATGTTAAAAGCGAAGAAGATCCATGTTGTTTTAACAAGAAAGCTATAGAAAAATTTTTATCCAATGACGATAATTTGTTTTATGTTGCAGCAATGGATGAAAAAGTTGTTTCATATGCAATTGCTTATGTTCAAAGTCGTCTGGATACCACCCAAAGTATGATTTGCTTATATGAAATAGGTACATTAAAGTCCTGTAGAAAAAATGGTATTGGCAAAAGATTAATTAATAAAATTATTGAAGATGGAAAATTAAATAATTCAATGAAAATATGGATTCCAACAAATATAAGCAACTCACCAGCATGTAAATTATATAGTAGTATTGGAGCAGAGGAACCAGAAATAAAGGATGACATTATTTATAATTTCAGATATTAATCATAATGCATATATAAGTAAATTAAGGTGTAATAATCAAAATTAAGTGATTACTTGCAAAATACCCCATTATCCAAAATAGAATAATGAGGTATTTTTATTTTTACATAATTATTTATAATTATTTATTTCTAACTCTACTTCCACAGGTAATTTTTCCTTTAAAATATTAATAACTTTCTGGTAATCACTGGTTTTAAAATGAAAGGTTTGCTCCATAAAACCACCAAATAGTTTAACTTTTACATCCTTTGAATTAGTTAGTTGAATTTTCTCAATCTCATTCCACAATATAATCTCTTTATATCTATACATTGATATAAAGCCTTGGGAGCTAATTCCTCCCTTAATCCAGCTGCTTATAAACGTAAAAATACATAACATTCCTATTACATAATGAATCCAAGTATTAGCATAAAAATACATAATGCCTATGAGAATAATAATACCAAACAATACAACAACAATCTCTATAAGCCTTTTTCTTATTGGTATTATTAAGGCTTTTATATATTTTAGTTGCTTTAGTATTATTAAAATAAGAAGCACTGAAATAATAATATCATTAATCTTCATTTATATCCTCCTGTTATAAAGCCTTTGATTTGGACTTCTTTTTTGCACTTAAAGATTCATTTATGTGTATCACTTGATGTCTAGTCATTGGCATTAATATAATTCCCGCTACATTCTTTCTGCCCCAAAAATCAATAAGCCAATTTGATGCCTTTACATCCAATACTGCTCTCTCATCTAATATACGTTGCAATCTATGTTTATCAAAGTTTCTTTTCATATCCTGAGTGGAAAGATTCTCTACTATGTCTCTTGTCCTTCTTCCTACTTCAATTCTATAATTTTTTAATTCTTCCATATTTATATTTTTACTAAATTCCATAATATTATCTTCTGACATTGCATTACCAGTATCTGTGATATTGGAGTTGATTTTTTCTTGCCATTTTCCCCTATTAAATATCTGTTTATCGCCTGCAACTAATAAATTCATTGTTATATCCTCTATCCTAGTACAATGCCAAATGCCATAGGCGATAGTACGTCCCTTTTGATTTTGTGAAGTTCTAAATGTATTTTCATCTAACCCTTCCCATAATTCATCTTCAAAAGTTTTTTTATCTACTCCTGACATAATGGATAAATGGACCATTGAATGCAAACTTAAAGCCAAGCTTTTACTTTCTTGAATTTTATCTGGTTTCAATATTATCTTTCTTAATTCCTTAATATCATCGTTCCATGATTTTAAATCCACTTAATATACTCCCCTTTATTTGTTCCCTATGGTTTATAATTAATTATCAACTCTAAAATTAATTTAGTGTTTTACCTTTTTAGTAGCTACATAATCTACTAGCTTCCCCAATGCAAACCCAATAATAAGACCAGAACACACTCCTATCGATCCACGCCAAGAGTATGAAGAAAAGGTTCTATCTATGTAATATCCTATTGACATTCCAAAAAGAGCAAAAATACCTGGAGTGTATATCTTGTTACTTCTTTTATTTTTTATCAAGCACTTCACCTCTATAAATGTTATTGATTATAAAAATAACATATAAATAGCTACTCCCCCTGTAAAAATTACAGCTATAAATAACATAACTGCTTCAATTTTTCTATTATCTTTATAACTTTGTATTCCATTAAAAATATTTATTAAGGCAACTAGTAAAAGCATAATAGGAATATTGTTCCACTTACCTGTAATGTTTAATATAGCTACAATAATAACTAGAATAGTTAATAATATTTTTATTTTCTTCAATTGTGCATACTCCTTTGATATTTTTTCTTAAAGTTAATTATTAACTCTAAAATTAATTATACACTAATAAAAGTAAATTTAAAATAATTTTACCATAGACAACCTTAGTAATTATCCTGATGATTTACACTAGCATTTCTGCATTGACTTATAATCTAAATATTTTATATCCTCAAATTGCTAAAAAACACTGCATATTCATTTCTGAATGTGCAGCGTTTTGAATAAATTAAACTTTAAACTAAGATGACATAGCTAGTTATATAAATGCTAATGATTCTAAAAGTTATTTTTTAGTTATTGGCTCAAGCAGATTTAAATAAAAATCATTTCCTTCACCACTAGGTATGTGTTCCTCAAGACATGAACGGCTTTCATCAACAGCATATGCATTATTATCTTTCAATAATCGCATTAATGTTTGCCATGAATCGTATACTTCATTAGTACTATTTAGTGATGCATATAGACCACCTGGCAACCTTTTTTCTTCAAAACATTCTGGAATTACAACCTGTTCTGGTACAGTAATAGAAGCTGTCCATCCATACTCTGTACAACCTGGACTATATGCTGTGGTATTAAAACCAAAAATTCTAGCAGTACCCATTAAATGTTCTGATTCTGCCCAATCCAATACTTTTTTTAGTGCTTCATCCTCTGGAGAAGTGCTTATCACATTACATACTGCTACCCTCATATCAGGTAAACTAACAATTCGTAATGCTCCTGAAGTAATTGCGTTATTTGTCATAATAATATCCTCCCATTGCTCTATCATATTATTTGTAGAAATGATTTGAAGTGCCAATGTTTCTTCCATATTCACAAGGTATTCTGACTCATTGGATGGAAGCTCCATGGAGTTTATAATTGAAAGACATTTACTTAACAAGTTTTTTCGATTAGTAATCACAATATTTTCTTCACTTAGCTTATTAATTTGATTTCTAATAATCTTTGAAGTAACTTTAGTGTCTGCACTGTCAATGATGACTTTTACAAATTTCAAAGGAATATCCAGTTCCCTAAGCAATATTACAAGACGTATTCTCTGTAGTGCTTCACTATTGTACATACGCCAGCCTGATTGTGGATCTCGGGTACTATAGAAAAGCCCCTTGTCTTCCCAGTGACGAAGTGTACGACTGGTTAATCCAAATTGTTCCGATACCTGGTGAATTGGTTCAAAATGGCTCATTTAACCACCTCCTTTTTCAATCTATGAGGTCCTCATAAGAAAATAATATCATTTGACGCTACGTCAATTACAAGAGTATTTTAGAAGTTTTTCTAATAAGTTGCAATTATTTAATATTTTCTACTTTTTAATAATAGCAATCCAAACTTCTTGATGATTTTCTTGCATATAGCATTCAACTACAGGAAGATCAGCTAATTCATATCCTGAATTAGGAAGCCATTCACTATAAAATTGCTTATAAACCTTTTGAGTCGCATCTGGCAGTTCTCCATTAGCTTCAAAAATTGCCCATGTTGCAGCAGGGTAAGTAAACTCCTTCATTCCTTCAAGTACTGGAACATGTTTGCAATTTGGTACATCAACATGATTTGTCACAGCTATGATGTATTCCATTTCTTCCGACTCTCCCCATTGTCCTCCTTGAGCAATTCCTAAAAAACCTGCAGGTCTATAGTCGGGAAAGTTGTCAAGGAACATTTTCATAGTTCCATCCTTCCATGAGTTTTCCCAAATCTGAGGAATTACTTCAAAGGCCTGGGTTGTTTTTACTTTATGTGATACTCCCATTACTCTAAATTCAGGCCATTGTTCAATTTGATAATTCATATGATTTTCTCCTTTTATTGAAATTTGAAAGGAAAGCTTAGGACAGGATTTCAACTGTACAGTTTCATTTCTAACACTTGAGGGTAGTACTCCATGAAACTTTTTAAATGCCCTGGTAAATGAATCTTGAGATTCATATCCATACTTTAAAGAAATATCAATTATTCTTTCTGTGCTATTTAATAAATCAAAGACTGCCATTGTTAATCGTCTGTTTCTTATATACTCCGATAAAGGCTTGTCCGCTATATATGAGAACATTCTTTGAAAATTGTAGACAGAACATCCAGCAATTTTTGAAATAGTTTCATAGGATATTTCCCCATGAAGGTTTTCTTCTATATAATTTATAGACTCATTTAAATTTTTTATCCAATCCATTCTTCTCACTCCCAATTTAATAGTATCTTTATAAATATATTTACACTCGATATTTCATGCCCTATTTTGTAGCCTCATTATTATAAATTAATTGTACACCAATAAAAGTAAATACAAAATAGATATCGTGATATAATATGTCTAATAAGCAAATAATTATAAATTAACTATTGGAGGTAGAAAAATGGCAGATTTAAAATTTTCAGAAATTATGGCCATGCAAAAGGAACTACAGGAAAAATATAAAGAAAAATGGACTCCTCTTTGTGCAGAGAATGGTCGTAACAGCTTGTTATGGATGATAGAAGAGATGGGAGAAGTAATAGCGATAATTGAAAAACGTGGAGAAAATGATATTATGAATGATGAAACAGTTAGAGCTGCTTTTGTTGAAGAAATGGTTGATGTTATGATGTTCTACAACGATGCATTGATGTGCTTCGGGATTACACCTGAGGAATTTTCAGAAGCTTCATAAAAAAGCATTGTAAAAATATGAATAGAGATTTTGATCTTGAACATAAAAAATATCTGCTTTAATATTACCTGAATTAATCATAGTAAAATTAAATAGATTTAAAAGTATCAGATTTTTCGGCTCAAAAATAAGCTTACAACCTTAAACTATTACGAACTAAAGTCCAGTGATTTCGAATCACTGCACTTTTAAATTAAATATATTACATACCTATAATATATTATCAACACTATTTTAAAACAGAGTCAAAAATAAAAGTAGAAAAAAATATACTTATTGCAAATAATGCAAATAAGGCAAACATATTTAGAATCAAAAATACTGTATCTAAAATAGTAGCTAATTTTTTTTCTTTTTCTAACATGCTACTCTTTTGTATCAAAGGAAATGCCACTAAGCTACCAACTATATAAAATATGTTAATTACTAAAAGATTTATAGCTGCTGGAACTTCAAAAAAAACTTTGTAATAAATTCTATATAAATCACCTCCTGATATAGTTGACTATACAATATTTGATAAATAATTCAACATTGGATTTCTTTTCTTATCTTTCTATTCTAAAGCTTAATAATAAAATTAAAAATTTACTTCTACAAGTCTTTTCTTATCTTCGTCTTCTTTTCTGGTTGTGGCATCTTGCCTTTCAATTACAAGCCGCCCTTTATTAGTTTTTAATGATTGATCTTGAATTATGAATATAAGATCATAAGTATATTCTACTGATGGCTCAAACTCTGTTCTAAAATAATCTTTTCTCTCAAAACCATCTAATTTACTTGAAGAGACGCATTCACTATAATCACATTCATTAGTACTATTATTTTTATATACTACTAATCCCATACTATTTAAGTAGAGCTCCTTAACTTCTTTTGTATTATTCACAATAGTTAAATTAACTACTACATAAGAATTCTCTCCAGTTATGTTTCCACTTTCATCAAATGTATATCGTTCACTCCAATTTGTAGGTGCAGGAAAGTTTCCTTTTTCTTTTGATTCCATTGCTGAATTCACCTTATATGTATAAGGTCCAAAGGTAAACTCTTCTCCTACTTGAAAAATCCTTTTTTCACTTTCTTCTTTTGCTTCTTCTTTTTCAAGATTTCCTTCATCTTCTGCTACTTCTTCATTCTTCCAAACATTTTCTCCTGGAATAGGCATACCTTTAACTATAAGTATATAGATACTGCAAATAAACATTCCTGCTATAATTATTATGCAAATTACTTTACCCATTTTTCCTTTCACTTTTTACCTCCTTATATGAATATTCATTTAATGAAATTTTACTTCTACACATCTCATCTTATCTTCATATTCTTTTTCTGTTGAGGCATCTTGTCTTCTAATTACAAGCTGACCTTCATTGGTTTTTAATGATTCATCTGGAATTATAAATACAAGATCATAGGTATATTCTACTGATGGCTCAAGCTGTGTACTAAAATAATCTTTTCTTCCATAACCTTCTAGTTTACTTGAAGATAAACATTCACTATAATCACATTCATTAGTATTATTATTTTTATATACCGCTAATCCCATGCTGTTTAAGTAGAGTACCTTAACTTCTTTTGTATTATTCACAATAGTTAAATTGACTACTACATAAGAATTATCTCCAGTTATGTTGCCATTTTCATCAAATGTATATCTTTTTGAATAATCTGTAGGTGCAGGAAAGTTTCCTTTTTCTTTTGATTCCATTGCCGAATTAACTTTATATGTATAGGGTCCAAATGTAATCTCTTCTCCTATTTCATATAGCCTTAATTCACTTTCTTCTTTTTCAAGATTTCCTACATCTTCCTCTGCTACTTCTTCATTATTCCAAACATTTTTTCCTGGAATAGGCATACCTTTAACTATAAGTATATAGACACTGCAAATAAACATGGTTGCTATAATAATTTTTAAAATTAATCTCCCCATTTTTTCTTTCATTTTTTAATCTCCCAACACAATACTAATATAAAATTATATTTTTTTATAATATTGAACATGTCAAAATGTATACTAAAAACCTTCAACTTGAACACTTTTAAGATTTTCGTTAAAAAAGATTGTAAAATACAAATATATATCCTACAATCTTCTTTCTTAAATTTATCCTTAAATTATATGCTATCTGGACTCCATTTTCCAGATAAATATACCCTTAATTGATTTCCTGTCATACGAAGTTGTGCAGCATTATAACCTTTTTCATTTACATTATTAAGTAACTTTTTAGCTTGTCCCTTACCTACTAATACATTTCCATTGTAATTGCAGCATTCTTGCTGAGTTGGTCTAACAGAAGCATTACCAGCATCGTCGAAGACAGCATAGCCCCCCCATACATCAACGTAAACACTACAAGGTGAACCTAAATTAAATATATATGCTGATGAGTCATCTGACTTATATCTATATTTTGTTTCCACTATATTGTATCCAGAATAAAACTCTTTAAAATCAGTATCTACATAGTTATTTGCTTCAGCAATAGGTACTTTTACTGTCATTATTGTCATGAGTACCATTCCTAACATAATTCCTTTAAAAATATTATTTTTAATTTTCAATTGTCTTCCCCCTCTAAGAATAGGATGTCCTTTAATCCTATCTTGATAAATTTTTATAAATATAACTCAAACAATTAATCAAATCATAAGTATACTATTTTATTTTCGATATTTTATTATATACTATCTGGACTCCATAACCCTGATAAATTTACCCTTAATTGAGTTCCTGTCATTCTAAGTGATCCAGCATTATAATTTCTTTCATTTACATAGTTAGGTAACTTTTTAGCTTGTCCTTTTCCTACTAATACATTATTCTGACTAACATTACAAGAAGCTTCTTGTCCGTCATATTTATAAAAAACCATTCCTCTGCCATCTCTAGCAATTTCAAACTTACCTCTAGCACCCCATACATCAACATAAACACCACAAGGTGACCCTGAATTATTTATATATGACGAAGAGTCATCTTCCTTAGGTCTGTACTCCGTATTCACAGTATTATATCCTGAGTAAAAACCTCCAAATCCAGTGTCTGTATAGTTATTTGCTTCTGCGATAGTTAATTTAGCTGACATAATGGTCATAAGCGTCATTCCTAACATAATTCCTTTAAAAATATTTTTTTTAATTTTCAATTGTCTTCCCCCTTATTTAATAGGGTACGTTAACCCTATCTTAAACTTTTAAAATATAATTTGATTAATCATTTTAAGTTCTATGCATTTTATTATATCTTGAAAATTTTACCTTATATACGTAAAGTATTTACAAAGATAACTCCCCTAGTTTTTTTGTTATTAACTTTAACAATAACTACTTAGAGCTTATATATTATTAAATCTCAAGTTTAACATACTTTTTTATTGGATATATATCTAATGTTAAACGAAATTTTACTTCCTCAATTCTTTTCCAACTACTTTTATCATATTGAAAATCAAACATTTCATAGGGTAAATCTAATGTGATTTCTTCATTTGGGGCTAAAGTTAAGCTTGGACTTGCCTCTTCTCCATTAATTGTAATAAACATTTCATAATTTAAACCATTATGCCAATCAATAGATTCCGCTTCAAAAAAATCACATTCTATGCTTTGCTCTTTACTACTTGTATTCTTGAAGTTAACTGTTGCTACAATAGCTTTTCTTTCATCATTCTCAAAAAAAGTAGATTCTTCTAGATTCATATTTTTTATTTCATTGTCAGATATAAACTTAGCTTTTTCTACCTTTACTGTAATTCCTCTATATTCAAAGGTATCCCCTAGGTTATAAGCTTCTACAGGTGCCTGAGGATACTTATTGTTTATGTAATTATATCTTAGTCCAATTACTATAACTAAAATAAAAATAATAGCCAGTGATATTACTTTACTTTTCTTCTTCATAACTATCACCTTCCTTTTGGCGTTTATTATATGGTTTTAACCTTCCATTTTCCATAAAGAAAATTTCATCAGATAAAAATTCTAGTTCCTCACTATCATGACATGAAATAATTATTAATGCTCCTGCATCACGATATTTTTGTAATGTTTTTCTTAAAGATATTACACTACTTTCATCAAGGGCATTAGTTGGTTCATCTAGAATAATTATCTCAGGCTCTTCCATTATTGCAGCTGCTATTCCTAGTTTTTGTTTCATACCTAATGAATACTTTTTAAACTTCTTTTTTTCCTTTGGATCAAGTCCAACCATAGTTAATACTTCATTAATTTTATTATCATCTATCTTACCTTGTATTTCTGATAATATTTTAAGATTTTTAAATCCGGAATAATTAGAAATAAAACCTGGACTTTCAATTAAGGCTCCCAAACTGTTTGGAAAAGAAATATCCTTTCCAAGAACTTGTCCATCAATTATAACTTCACCTTCAGTTGGTAAAATAAGACCACAAATAGCTCGCATTAACATAGTTTTCCCTGAACCATTTTTTCCTTTTAATCCATATATTTTACCATTGGTCATTTTTATATTTATATTATCAAGAATTAAATTTCCTGAAATTCTTTTTGTTAAGTTTCTTACTTCTATCTCCATATTCATGCTCCTTATTTTCTCATTTAAATAATTACTTTTCTAAAATATCATACCTTTTAATTTTATTTGCTCCTATAAATATGGTTGCTATTGATAATACTACACATATAACTATTCCATATACTATACTTACTCCACTGTCTCCAATGTTTAAATTACTACGTAATATCATTAAATAATTACCTATAAAAAATGAATTACAATAAAAAGGTGTTAGAGTTAAAACAGTAATGATAAACATGTTACTTATAATTGAATTAGTAAAGAGTGAAATTAATAATTGTATTAATGAAAAAGTAATGGATGTAATAAGTGGAAGTATTATTCCGACTACGAGTATTCCTTTAAAATTAAACTTTGAAATGTCTAGATTTGATAATATCAGATTTAGCTCCTTTGATAGTTCCAGTGATAATCCTCCGTGGAAAAGTGAAAAAACTGTTATGACAATGATAAAAATCGTATAATAGATTAGAACATTATATATGACCCATAGACACTTAGAAAGCCACCATGAAACTCTGCTTTTAGTTCTAATTAATACCTGAATTCCTGATTCACTTAAATCCTTCAATGGAAAATATCCAATGATAATGCTTAAATATATATTTACTAAAAACCATTGAGGCAGCTTATCTTGTAGTTCAACTGCATTTCCATCAAAAACATTCATTCCTCTAAACATAAATAATATAAAATCTGAAAAAGAGATTTCTTTACTAATCTTATTAAATTGTATAATTTTTTCAGCTCTTATTTGAAATACAAAACATAAAAATATAAATATACATAGGGCTATTGCATATCTTTTCCATCCCTCTATAGTACCTTTATAAAAATCATGTTTAATCTGTAAAAAGAAACTTCCTTTTTTCTTTTCATCACCAAATTTTATATTATTCATAATAAAATTCCTTTCTTTTTCCCAGAATAACTCCTAATATTATTGCTATTAATATAAGAACTATGCCATATGAAAACCCAATAATTAATTTATAGATGCTATTAATTGCTGTGTAATCAATATTTATCACTTTACATACAATTGGTACTGAAATTTCTAAAAATCCCAAGGTTACAACAAACAACCAGCTTATAATCTTCTTATTTGTTATCCAATATATTAATAATGAAATAGTTAATATTAGAACAATTCTGATAAAGGAACATAATAAAAACATTGTAATTACATAGTTTAAACTTATAGAGCTACATACAGTTTTATTTATTTTAAAGTAAATACTATTCACATTATTCCAGTTTATAAAGTGTGTAGTCATTAATCCCCCAAAGAAATAAGTGCAAAGGGAAATCCATATTGAAGAAAATATAGATAATAAGCTTATTTTATATACCTGTTTTATCCATAATAAAGTCCTACTTTTTTGTTTTATAATACTATTTATCCTTAGGTCATCTTTAATAATGTTAAAAAGCATAAAATTTGCTAAAATCATAATTTCAATTCCAAAAAACCAATATGCTGATACGTATATAAATGCATCTGCCACACTTTGAACATTATGAGTAAACACTCCACTTCTAATATGAAATAAAATTATAATAGCTAAAATAATCATATATCCTATGATTATTAGATAGTTACATTTTATATTTCTTAAAAACTCTTTTGTCCAATTTTTTAAATTAGTATATATCATCTTTCACTCCCTTGAAGAAAAACATACCAAATGTAATGATTGATAATCCAATAATTTCTCCTAAAACTACATATCCATTACATACTTCAAATCCTGGCTGCAAAAAATAGAAGGGAATATATTTAGCTAAATTAAAAGAACCTAGTACTGTGTAAACAAATATATATACTATAAATGGTGTAATTAACGCCATGAACCTATATTCAATGAAGAAACTCACTGATAACCCAATAGTAGCTATCAATCCACTAAAAATAAAATCTATCATTAAAAATCCAATTAAATATATATAAGGATGTGTAAAAAATAATTTACTCCATAAATGTGTTGGTCCTATTGCAAAGCTTTGAGTTACTTGAGGTACAAATGAGGGTAAAAACATAGCTGCAATAATCAAATTAACAAGTAGTGGTATAGTTATAGCTAATCCACCTGAAATGAAGGTAGCTATATATTTTGCTAAAAAATAATCCTTCTTTTTCGTTCTAATAAGAACATTTTTTATATATCCACTTTTTCTGTCAGTAAAAAAGGTATCTGCAAATGGTATTGCCGCTAACAATGGCAATAAGGCAAAAAATATATAGCTCTGTGGAAGTATATTAATATTACCAATCCACGCCTGAAATACGGTGGTTGGGGACGCCATTGGATAATTATCCACCACAACCCTTTCATTAAAATTGGCTATTGGGATAACATATGTAAAAATTTGTGACACTGTAATTAATAGCCCTAAAAAAAGTACAAGAGCCATAGTTTTACTTTTAATCGCTCTACTCAATTCAATCTTTATAAGTTTATTTTTCAAAATCTCACCTTCAATTCTAATAAATCACTTTAGTATATTTTTTACTATATTATTATATTTTTCATTAAATAACAAATTTAATATATTTATAGCGTTAACTTCTGTCAATTTATACATATTTATTTGTTTGCTTACAGAAAGCAAATATTAAAATGGTTACCTTTAAAGTATATCAAAATAAACTTTTAATTAAATAAAAGATACTTGAAAAGTCTAAATCTTAACTTAAGTTTCTTATTTTAAAATTATTTAGACTTTTAGAAGTAAATTTAAGTGAAACTTACTTTAATAGCTAATTTATAAAAGAAACTTAAATTGTAAAATATATAAATTATTTTCAAAATATAATATTGCCAAATGAACGTAAATGAACTATTGATATAGCTTATTATATAGAAAGAGGAACATTCAATTGAATTCTCTGATAAAATTTTAGAACAATCACCTGAGAATAAAAAAATCATGCAAGAGTATTTAAAAGAAAACTATAGTTCTATAGATTTAGAAGATGAAAGTGAATTTAAAGATTTAGCCATTATGGATTCAGATAAATTTGATGAAACTTCTGCTCAATGTTCAAAGGAATTGCAAGAGGATATAGAAAAGAAGGAAGATATATATAGAAAGTATCTTGGAGAAAAATTCACTAGTTTTAACCTTGTAAATTTTAACGTATTAAATCGAATAGAAGCTTATAAGCATAAGGATAATCATATTGATTGGGATAACACTAGAGATAAAATGATATATGAAAACTTTAAAATTCTTCAAAAGGAATTGCCTAAGGGAAAGTATTATGGACAATGGGGACTTAACCATACATTTCAAAGTAAAGAAAAAGATAAAATGTGGTTTGCTGCCTATCTAAATTCTGATGACTCAATATTTAAAGATAAGCTTTTGACAGTAATATATAACTATGATAATTGTGAGAAAATTAATATATCAGGGAATGGTAGATATTCCCCACATAAGTTCGCAGTTGTTTATCCACAAGTTAAGGAAACTAATGATTTATTAGAAGGCAATTTGAATATTTATAAATTAACAGGTGAGGATTCACCTTTTTCTGAAACACCAATGTATTATACTTATAATGGAGAAGAACTAGAAGCAAACATGTTAGATTTTTTTCAATATATCGTTTGTATAAGAGAATCTAAAGCAGCAGAGCCACTTAATGATGAGTATAATTAACTAAAATAAGATATAACTAGTAAAATATATAATCATATAAAGCTATAACATTCAAATAAATTCAGTTTATACCATTTACTTTTATAAGTAAATTAAGAAGACTTCTATAAAGAAAATAATATAAACACTAAGGAACTCCATAGAATAACTTCTGTGGAGTTCCTTAATTATTCCAATTTTAAATACAGATTGTTATCTATTATTTCATAGTCACATTTATCTGGAAAATTTCCCTTAATCTTTTCAAGTTTATCCCTATTTCTTTTAACAATAAATCCACTTATTACCGCAGTATTATCATCTTCCCATGAAATGTCCATTCTTATAACGCGATCATCATTAAACTCGCCTTCTATTTTAGGTGCCTTAATTGTTTTTTTAAAGAAAGAGCCTACTTTTTTATAAAATCTTACATTAGCACTTGGGTACCATGAAGTTTGAATATTTACTATTAATATATTTTCATTATTTGGTGAGGTATATTCTTCTGAAGTACGAAATCTATCATCTAAACCATTACCAATATGTAATGTAAATACATAAATGAACAAAAATATAATTGCTATCACCATGTAAAAAAATTTTTTCATCATAAATATTGAAACTATTGCTAAAATAGAATAGATAGCAATGTATGTATAAATGATTTTGTCATCATTCAATAGTGTAATTCGAAATTGTAAATCAAGAAACAATTTTATTCCTGGTATTAAAATTAATAGAGCAATTATAAAATATTTTATTATTTTAAGCCTTTCTTTCATGAAATATCCTCCCCGAATAAGTAAAAAATATATATCTCTGTGAAAGTATATTAATATTACCAATCCACGCCTGAAATACGGTGGTTGAGAACGCCATTGGATAATTATCCACCACAACCCTTTCATTAAAATTGGCTATTGGGATAACATATGTAAATATTTGTGACACTGTAATTAATAGTCCTAAAAAAGTACAAGAGCCATAGTTTTACTTTTAATTGCTCTACTCAATTCAATCTTTATAAGTTTATTTTTCAAAATCTCACCTTCAATTCTTATAAATTCTTTAGTATATTTTTTACTATATTATCATATATTTTATTAAATAACAAATTTTATATCTTTATAGTGTTAACCTCTTTTAATTGATATATAACTTCTACAATACTTATGTCCACGAATATAAAAAAAATTTAATTGAATAGATACAACCTACATCCATATAAAAATAAGCCACATGTTGAATATTAATTCCACATGCGGCTTTTCTTGTTTCCATTATTTATTTAGAAGTTGGCAAATAATTTTAGAACAATGTTACTTAACTGCAACCGTTAATTCTTATTCTTTCGATGATTAAATTTATATTTATAACTTTCGTAAAATATGTTTAGTAAAATCTTTTACTATATCATCATCAATTTGGTTTAAAACTTTGTTTTTAAAGAGCAATGCTAAGATTAGCAACCCCATAAAAATATTTATATATACATCTTTTAAGTCAAATGTAAAAAACCCATTTACTAATATATAGTCTAAACTACCATTCCAAAAAATCTTGTCAATTAATGAACACATGGCACCAGAAAATATGAAAGCATACATAATATTAATAGTTTTGTTAGGTCCAAATTGCTTATTTAGATATTTATAAAACAGATATATTAATATACTCATAGTTGCTACTATTGAAATATGAATCCATTTACCGATACCTAATTGCAACATAGAATTAAACCATGAATAGTCCCTATTGAACATAGGCTTAAAGTATAATAAAGGAGGCAATATAGGAAGTTTTTTGTCAAGAAAATTATTATTAATTACCATTTTAATAGCCTGCTCTATTGCTACTAAAATAAGCACTGCTATACCTGTCTTTTTGTTTTGAATCTTCATATTTATTCTACACCACCTAATATAATTAATCTTAACATAATTTACAAAACTTTGAAACAATTATTCCCCTTTAAGACTCTTCTGCTCCCAAAGCTTATTATGAAAAGAATCACTGCAAGTACTATAAAAGCTACCCTTAATGAAGTTACTTGTCCTATGACACCTAATAATGGAAATATCATAATCATAAATATACTGAAGCATATACTTTGAACAGATATTAAGGTTGCTCTTTGAGCTGATGGGATAAGCTTATTTATATAGTCAGAGCTAACAGGATATAGGATATTTATACTTACAGAAAACATAATAAATCCTATGATAGCAATTAAATTCTTACTGCTAATAAGAACTATAAGCCACGCTCCTCCTAACATCGGAACTATATAAAGCATAGCTTTTTTTAATTTTCTTTCTACTTTATAGGCGAACTTTGCTCCTATGGCACAGCCTATACTTGATATTACATAGATTATCGCTATGAAACTTCTAGAGTATCCCATTTCACTAAAATACTGTTGAGTATAAAAATGAGTAGTTGTGCCGGTCATAAATATTAATTCAAAAAACATCATTATTAGTATGATTTTTTTATTAGATTTCATTACTTCATAACAGCTTTTAAAATGGCCTACTATAGTCACTCTTTCCTTTGCTTCTTCATGAAATTCTGGTTCTTTAAATCCAAAGGAAATTCCTAGTGCACATATACTTACAATGGCTGCTAATCCATAGCTATATGTAAAGGAGTAATCTGATAATATTCCTCCAACTAGTACAGCTATTCCTTGAGCTACTTCAATTATAAAATTTAAATTTCCATTTATCTTTAGGTATTTTTCCTCTTCTCCTGTAACCTTTAAGGAGTCATAAACCAAAGCTTCCTCTGAACCTGAGTTTAAATTATAAGATATGGCGGATATTACAAAGGCAATGGCGAACCCTAAAAAACTATTGCAAAACAGCATTAAGATTGCCCCAATTGCGGACATTATCCTTCCAAGTATTATAGTATTCTTTCTTCCAACAATATCAGCAATAGCTCCTGTTGGAACTTCACATATTAAACTGGTTATATGGTGAACTGATTCTAAAAGTCCTATTTCTATAAGAGACATGCCTTTATGAGCTAAATATAATACCCAAATGGCAGAACTTATATCTATGGAAGATAAAAACTTATACATATAATCAATTTTTATATTTTTCTTTATCCTATCTAAGTAATCTATGCTCTTCCCTTTATTAATTTTATTTATATTTAAACTTTCTTTTACGTTATTCATTGTAACTCCCCCTAATGATTTCTATAAGTAAAGCTTCATAGAAGCTAAGAACTCTGTTAATTAGCATAATAAAAGACTCTATTATTAAGAATTTAATCTTATAATAAAGTCTTGGAGTTACTTTTGAAGTTGAAGGACTATCATTCCTGCAAAATCATCTTAAAAAAAGATACAGTAACCCCTTGGTTTTCAATATTGCAGTTTTAGTCATAGAACTGCTGCTCATTGGGGTATATCCTTTTTTTATATTAAGATATCTCACAGTTGTTTCCTCCATTTTTTCTTATATAATTTATTATATCATATGGGTAATATTTTAGTATACATTATTATCCTATTTTTTATATAATTTAAATATTTACATAGATACTTCTTTCTCTTCTTTATAATCATCAATTCCATAGTTTCCCCAGCAAGGAGTTTCAATTCCTATATCTAGAGAGTTAAACTTTGCGCCTTTAGTGCTATTATAATTATCTAAAGCTTTAAATACAATTTTACATCCTAATAGTAATATAGGTACATTGGCATATACAACAAGTATGTTTACTAAGTCAGATATATACCATAGGTTCCCTAGTTCTAGTCCTGATAAAACTGTTAAACAACCAAAAGGTACAAATATAAAGGCACCTAAACTTCTTATGGTATTAATACATTTCTTACTTTTTGATATAAAGTTTCCTGATATCTCTGCAAATAGAATCATTCCAAGCAATGTTGTAAATGCAAATAATCCATAGCATAAAGATATTATTATAGTAGCAATTGAGTCAAAGGCTGTACCTGGAATTAAATATTGTACAGAGGTTAAATAAACTGTTAGCTTAGAACCTTTTATACTCTCCCAAGCCACTCCGGATTCAGCTGCCCAAAGGCTTGCCATAACTACAACTATTCCTGTCATTGTGGCAATTACCATAGTATCTAAAAATACGCCTAGAGCTTGTACTAATCCTTGTTCTACTGGATGATCAGTATCTGCAGTAGCTGCGGCCATAGTTATAGTACCTTGTCCAGCTTCATTTGACATAAGACCTCTTTTTATTCCTTGAGCAAGTGCTACACCAAAGGCCCCACCAAAGATGGCTTGTGGTTTAAAGGCACCCGCAAATACTGATGTGAAAAATACAGGTACTTTATCTAAGTTAAATATAATTATTACTAATGTTATTCCTACATAAACTATAGCCATTATAGGCACTAATTTATCTGTAACCTTGGTAACACCATTTATTCCTTTAAATACAGTAACTACAACTGAAGCTATTAATAATATAGTAATTGCATAGTATAGTAATGATTGTCTTTCATAAACTGTTCCTGTAATTGTTTCTACTACTGAACTTAAACTAGTTACAATATTAAAGGTTTGAGCTGGTATACAGAACATTGCATATACAATAAATAAAACAGCTAGTACTATTCCTATTGCTCTTTTATTTCCTAAAATCTTCATCCCATAAAAAGGTAGTCCTCCAACAAACTCATCGTCCTTTTTCTCTTTAAAAATTTGAGCTAAAACTGCTTCTACAAAGGCTGTAGCCATTCCAAAGAAGGCAGAAACCCACATCCAAAATATAGCTCCTGGTCCTCCTACACTAATTGCTCCTGTAACTCCTACTATATTCCCAGGTCCTATTCTCATGGCTGAACTTAGTAGAAATGATGCTAAAGGACTAATACCAGCTTCATGAGATTTCTTCTCTGCAAGTATTTTAATCCCTTTTTTAAACTTAGTACATTGAACAAAGCCCATTTTAAATGTGAAATAAATACCTGATCCTACTAAAAGTAAGATGGCTAAAGAAAACTTTCCTATTATAGGAATATTAGAATACCATTGAAAATTAGTTGGAAAATCCCATAAAAAGTCTGCCACTGGTACTATAAATTCAAATATTTTATTTATGGAGTTAAAAAATCCTTCCATCGTTATATCCCCCCGAAATTTTATAATGTGTAGTTATTATCTCATATCACCCATATTTAAACTAGAATTATTAAATTACATCCATGGAAATTAAATCCTCGTAGCTTTCACGTCTTACAATAATTCTTTCTTGTCCATCTTTTATCATCACTACAGCAGGCTTCGGAATTTTATTATAATTGCTAGCCATGGAGTAATTATATGCACCTGTACTCATAACTGAAAGAATATCTCCTCTTTCTATAGAATGAGGCACCATTAAATCCCATATTAGTATATCTCCTGATTCGCAGCATTTTCCAGCTATTGTAACTGTTTTATTTCTTTCATTATCCATTTTATTTGCTAAATATGCTTGATACTTTGCTGTATATAATGCGGTTCTTGGATTGTCTGGTAATCCTCCATCTATGGAGACATAGGTTCTTACTCCTGGAATATCCTTAATAGTTCCCACAGTGTAAAGAGTTATACCAGCTTCTCCAACCATCCATCTTCCTGGCTCAATAAAAATCTTAGGCATTTTAAGTCCATTTTCATAGGTTTTTTTCTTAATTGCTTCCATTATTGCATCGATAAAATAGCTTAGAGATTTTGGCTTATCGCTTTCTAAATATTTTATGCCAAAGCCTCCTCCAACATTTAACTCTTCTATTTCTATATCTAAATCATTTTTTAGCTTTTTCATCAATCTAATTGCGTTTTCTATAGCTTTCAGATGAGAGGAGTTATCAAATAATTGTGAGCCTACATGGAAATGGATCCCTCTGAAATTTATATTTCTTGATGTTGTTGCTATAGTTATAGCTTCCTTTATAATTTCATCATCTAATGGAATACCAAATTTAGAATCCTTTTGACCAGTACTTATATACTTATGAGTATTGCAATCTATATTTGGAGTTATTCTAAATAAGATATCTACAACTTTATTTGCTTCATTGGCAAGGTCATCAAGCACTTGTAATTCATCTAAACTATCAACCACTATTCTTCCTACACTATACTCTATGGCCATTTTTAATTCTGCTGTTGTCTTGTTATTACCATGAAACATTATGTCCTTTGGGTCAATGCCAGCTCTAATTGCTACAAAAAGTTCCCCCCCTGATACTACATCTATTCCCATGCCTTCTTCTTTCATTATTTTACACATTTCTAAAGTCAAAAAAGCTTTACTTGCATAAAATGCCTTAGTATTAGGATACTTTTCTATGAAACTTTCCTTTAACTCTTTACACTTGTTTCTTATGCAATCCTCAGATATTACATATAAAGGTGTATCGTACTTTTGTGCTAATTCCTGAACATTACATCCATAAAAATATAAGTTTCCTTCTTTAATGCTATTTTGTAACATATCTATTGCCTCCTACTAAATTTCTTACTTTAATAGTAAAGCAATATCTATGCCACATTTTTAAAAGATATTTACTAAATTAATCCCTTTAAAATAGCCATTTTTTATTAGTGTTTAAATATAGTTTATATGTTTTTCCATATTTTCGAACTATTCTAAATATTGTTTTCTAAAACTTTGATTTTGCTCAATATGTAAGAATTTAAAACAGTTCATTTTTACGAACGCCATTCCGCATTAACGGAATATTTATATTTAATTTTATCTATAATCATTTATATTGATATTATATTTTTTTAATTTATCATAAAAGCTGGTTTTTCCAACTTCTAATATGTTTAAACAAGCTTTAATATTTCCTTTATAAGCTCTTAAACAGTTAATTATTATTTTCTTTTCTGCTTCTTCTAAACCAACTTTTAAACTTTCATTTATTTCTTTTGTTTCATTCTTTGTATTGTATACTAATATATCTTTAGAATAAATTACGTTAGAATCATTTAAACTTATTGTTCTCTCGAGAACATTTTCTAATTCCCTTATATTTCCTAACCAAGATAAGCACATTAATTTGTTCATTGCTTCTCTAGTCATAGTAATGGGTTCTTTTTTTAATTTCTTAGATAAATTTTTAATTAACTTGTCCACCAATATGGGTATATCTTCAATTCTATTTCTAAGAGGCTCAATGTATATAGGTATAATATTGATTCTATAATATAAATCTTCTCTAAATTCCTTTTCCTTTATTAATTGTTCAAGATTTTTATTTGTAGCACATATAATTCTGGTGTCTACCTTAATTTCTTCTATTCCTCCAATTCTATAAAAGGTTTTATTTTGTAAAAAATTAAGTAGTTTACCTTGAATCTTTAATGGCATTTCTCCTATTTCATCTAAAAATACAGTACCATTATTAGCCAATTCAAATAATCCTGGTTTACCTGACTTTCTTGAATTAGTAAATGATCCACCTTCATATCCAAAAAGCTCACTTTCCAAAAGACTTTCTGGTAAAGATGCACAATTTATGTGAAGAAACTTATTATTTTTCCTATTGCTGATATTATGAATTTCTTCTGCTAAAGTACTTTTGCCCGTTCCACTTTCCCCTAGTATTAATACCGTTGAATCTGTTTTTGATGATTTATAAGCTATTTTCTTAATATCATTTATATGGGTGCTTACCCCTTGAAACTTTTTGAAACATCTTGCTATATTTTCATCTTCTAATAATTTTTCTGTTTTTTTAAGATTCTTTAATAAAACGTTTCTTTCTTCTATTACCTCTTTCAATTCTGTTATATCTTCAACTC
The DNA here is from genome assembly GCF_002367465.1 of Clostridium sp. UBA3061. Taxonomy (NCBI): domain Bacteria; kingdom Bacillati; phylum Bacillota; class Clostridia; order Eubacteriales; family Clostridiaceae; genus Clostridium; species Clostridium sp. UBA3061. Next base: position 45,999 of record NZ_DFCF01000011.1, read on the forward strand.
TTAATATAGCCCCAATTTTATTTTCTTCTGAATATAACGGTATAATTGATGATAATGTAGCTATACCATTAATATTCATAAATTCATTTGTAACTATATTATCTTCTTTAGTAGCACACCTATAGAATTTATCCATTTCATTATTTCTTTCATGAACATTAAAAATGAAATCTCCAATAGGATTTATAGCCTGTGCATTCTTACCTTTTTCTCTAAAAACTCTCTCTTCTAATATGTATCTTAAACTTTCATTTCTAGCTGTATAGCCCTTACTTTGATAAAATACCAGTTCATTATTTCTAATTATCACCATATGTCCAACAGCATATCTATAATTCATACTATATATTGTGTCATTTATATTTATTCCTAATATTTTTTTACTATAGTCTATACTTAACCTATACTTTAATCCCCTATATACTCCATCAAGATATACTTCCCCACTTTGATCACTTACTTCTATAATTTTGTAATTCTCATTAACATGATTATTAGAACTTTTATATGTACCAAAGGCTAAAATTGAATCTCCCTTTTTAAGGTTTTTATCATAGATACCGATCTTCTCAAATGACTTATAATCTAGTTCCCCATCGTCCTCACCAACTTTATTATCTACAATAAAAACCAAATCATCTTTTTTAAGTCTATCTGACTTATGACTAATTTTTGTAGATTCAAATATTCCAAATATCTCCTTAGCCTTTTTATTGTAAGTTGTTATTATTCCCTCTGTATCAATAACAATAACTCCTTGTGAAATATTATCTAGTATTTCATTTAAAGCTTCACCCATAAGAACTTCCCCCATGTCTTACCCTATAAATAAACTCCAACCCAAATTTAAAAATGAGATTGGAGTTTATTTATTGTTTATTTATTAGTTAGATCTTTCTAATCCATAGATTACACATTTGTTTTTAACATTTTCTATATGAAACAAGGACTATGATTTCAATAATTCTACATGCATACAGTCTTCTAGTTCTATGTTAAAACCTAATTTTTTAGCTTCTTCTATAACTTCTTCATTAAAAGAACCTGGTTGGAACCATACATTTTTGATTCCTTTTGCTTTTATTTTAGGAAGAGCTTCTAAAGTAATTTTAGGATTAACTATTACATTTATTCCATCTATTAATTCTGGTAACTCTTCTATAGATTTATATAACTTTATTCCATCTATAGAATCATATTTAGGGTTTATTCCATAAACAGTGTATCCTCTATCCTCTAGTTCTCTAAAAATCTTGTATCCAAATCTTGTAGTATCAGTGGTAGCCCCAAGTAAAGCCCAGCGTTTTAAGTTAAGCATTTTATTCATGTTTATCACTCCTAATCTTATTTTATATATAGTTTGTTTATTTTTCATAGTTACTATTCTTTAATCCTATCATGTAGAATATATCTTTTCAATTCTAATATAGATATGTGATAACCTATTTGTCTATGATATTAGTAAATTATATAAATTTCATGTATAATATCATATATATAATAATTATAATATAGCATATTACATATAACTATATAGATAGTAATTTTTCAAATAACTATATAGATAGCAATTTTTAATAACTATCTATAGATAACTATTTTACCTTTAACTATCTGAATAGTTATTTGCTAAGAAGGAGATAATCATGAGCGGAACTTGTGAAATAAGTGCTGATATAATTGAAAAGGATTTAAAATACCTAGAACTTCTTTCTCATAATTTTCCTACAATATCAGATGCTTGTACTGAAATTATAAACTTGGAGGCAATATTAAATTTACCTAAAGGTACGGAGCACTTTTTAACGGATCTTCATGGTGAACATGAAGCTTTCCAACATGTACTTAAAAATGCTTCAGGTGTGATAAAAAGAAAAGTTAATGATATCTTTGGCAATACCCTTAGAGAATCTGAAAAAAAAGCTTTATGCACTCTTATATATTACCCTGAACAGTATATAGATATTGCCCTTGCTAAAGAAGATGACCCCGATGATTGGTATAAGATTACTCTTAATCAATTGATTCAGGTATGTAGAAATGTATCATCTAAATATACTCGTTCTAAGGTTAGAAAAGCTCTTCCTGCAGACTTTTCCTATATTATAGAGGAGCTACTTCACGAATCTGAAGCGAGACCAAATAAACAAGATTATTTTAATGGAATATTAGATACCATTATTTCCATTGGTAGAGCTAGCGATTTTATAACTGCAATTTGTAATGTTATTCAAAGGTTGACTATAGATTCTCTTCACATAGTAGGTGATATCTATGATAGAGGTCCTGGAGCTCACATAATTATGGATATTCTATGTAATTATCATTCCTATGATATTCAATGGGGAAACCATGATATACTTTGGATGGGTGCAGCAGCTGGAAATCATAGTTGCATATGTAATGTTATTAGAATTTGTACTAGATACGCTAATCTAGAAACCTTAGAGGATGGCTATGGTATAAACATTTTACCTCTAGCTCGTTTTGCTATGGATGTATACTCTAATGATCCATGTAAATCCTTTAAACCAAAGGTTACTAATGATTACTTTAAAGAAAAAGACTTAAAACTTATGGCTCAAATGCATAAGGCAATTTCTATTATACAGTTTAAATTAGAAGGTGAAATTATTAAAAGACACCCTGAATTTAATATGGATGATAGAAGACTTCTTGATAAAATTAATTATGAAAAAGGAACAATTGTTATAGGTGGTAAAGAATATGCATTAAATGATACTAACTTCCCTACTATAGATATTAATAATCCTTATAAACTGACAGATGAAGAAAAAGAATTAATGTCTAAGCTTCATAGTTCTTTCTTAAATAGTGAAAAACTTGAGAAACATGTTAGATGTCTTTACTCTAAGGGTAGCCTTTATTTAAAGAGCAATTCTAATCTTTTATATCATGCCTCCATTCCTTTAAATGAAGATGGCACTTTTAAGAATGTTAAGCTTGGAAACAAGGAATTCTGCGGTAAAGAATATTTAGATAGGGTAGATAGAATTACTAGAGAAGCATATTTTAATGAATGTGATAGCAAAAATGCTCATTATGCTTTAGATTACATGTGGTATTTATGGTGTGGCCCTGATTCACCTCTCTTTGGTAAAGATAAAATGGCTACTTTTGAAAGATATTTTATAAATGATAAGATTACTCATAAGGAAAATAAATGCCCTTACTTCAATCTTAGAGATAATGAAGAGGTTTGTAATAATATATTATTAGAATTTGGTCTTTCTCCTAAACATTCTCATATAATTAATGGACACGTACCTGTTAAAACTATTAAAGGTGAAAATCCTATAAAGGCTAATGGGAAACTTTTAGTTATAGATGGGGGATTTTCTAAGGCTTACCAACCTGAGACAGGCATTGCAGGCTATACTTTAATTTATAATTCCTATGGCCTTCAATTAGTTCAGCATGAGCCTTTTGAATCAACTCAAACAGCCATTGATGAGGGGAAAGATATCATATCTACCAACTTCATTTTAGAATTTAACTCTAGAAGGCTAAAGGTTAGAGATACTGATATAGGTACGGAGCTTATAAGTCAAATTCATTACCTTCAAATGCTTTTAAATGCCTATAGAAAAGGTATAATTAAGGAAAGAAAATAAATTAAACCAAGGGAGCTTTTTGAAATAAGCTCCCTTAAATATTTTTATAACCTTATCTTCCCAGAATCCATAACAAATTCTTTCATCATCTAAAACTACCCCTTCCTCAATGGAGTCTTTAATCAACTCAAAAGAGTTATTGAGATAATATGAAATTTCTATATCAACTGTATCTATCATATAATAAAATCTTTTATCACAGGGATTAAGCATTGAACCTGTAAAACCAATTGTTCTGATTATATGTAAAATCAAATTTTTTATAGAAATTATCCAGTCCATTATTTGCAATCAAACCAATAATAGCACCATCTATACAGTTTTTGTCAATATAGTCCATTATTTTTTCCATAATTAGTGTACCAATCTTCTGTTTTTGATAGGACGGTATAACTATTATATCTTGTATATAAAAAACCGTTCCACCATCTCCAACAATTCTTCCAAATCCAATTATCTTGTCTTGGTCTTCTATACAAACACAGTAGATCGAGTTATTCAATCCTTTTTCTATTTTGTCATGTTGTAATACCCTCCAACCAACAGAATTTCTTAAATAAATATATTCTTCAATTGAAGGTTTCCTTTCGCTTACAATAACATTTTCCATATTTAAACCCTACCCCTACATTAAATTTCAAAAATTACTGCTACATATTATACTAATATCACATACCTAACAACATCCCTTTAATTGTTCCTTTCTTTCTGCTATTAGCTTTTCTATTTCTTCCAAGTCTTCTAGTGTAGCTTTATTTTTTATAAATCCTCTAGCTGTACTTCTGCTCTTTAAGTTATTATCTTTCATTCTAACACCTCTTTATTATAATCTAATTAGATTTATTCTCCAACTATGTGTTATACAAAAGAGAAAGATGCTAGTAAGGATTTATTCCCTACTAGCTTTTAATTTTATTCTATTTTATCTTTTAGATATATACTATCTTTTTTAAAGCATCCTGAATTACTTGTGAGAAGTTTACTTTCTTTTCTTAATTTATTAAGCCATGATGATGTAATCAAAGTTTTTTATTTCTCTATTATCATATTCTTTTAATATAATTATATATGTATTTCAAAAAACTTTATTTCAAAAATAATTGATATTTGGTAAATTTTATTATATTATATAATTGCTTTAAATAAGAATTATCTAAATAAAAACAATTTACAGATTTTAAAAACAAAGGGGAATTACATATGAAAAAATTTATAAAACCTAGTATTCTTTGTATCGTTATGTTATTAAGTCTTTCATCAATTTTTTTAGGATGCAGTAAAAAGACTATTCCTATTGAACAAACTGCAAAAGCTTTTTATGACTTAGTTATTTTACAAGATAGCGCCGAATTTGAAAAACTTGGTGTGACAAATGATGAAATTACATCTATGGCAGAAATTCAAAAAAAATCAATGAATGAAGTTACTAAAGCTGGTTTTGTACAAGCTGGTCTACCTATTACTGATGAGCAGTTAGATCAAATATATAATGTTCAAATAGAAGCTTTAAGAAAATTAAAACCTACTATAGAAGTTGTTTCTAGTGATAAAGAAATATCTCAAGTTAAAATATCAACTACATATGTTAATATGGTTGAAGCAAGTACTAAAGCTGGTGATGACACTATTTCTGAAGTACAAAGCAAACAAATTTCTGATATGACTAAAGTATCAGAAATTTTCATCAAAAAAATAATTGAAAATATTAATGCATTAACTCCTTCAACTGATGTTAAATCAACTACTTTTGAATTTGAAAAAGTAAAAATGAACTTTGGTAAGAAAACTGAAGAAGTTTGGGTACCAAAGGATTCCATTTCATTTGGTAATGATTTAGCTAATATGTGTATAGGAAATAATTAATAAATTTAAATAGGCAATTTTTGTTTAAAGTAAAAAGGCTGTTGTATTTTACAATAGCCTTCTTTACATATACATAGAATTTAAAATATATGTCTTACTTTTCATGTTAGATATCTATTTTTATATTTTAATTTTATTACTTTTATTTTTTCCTTTTTGATACTAGACTAACGCCACCTATAATTGCTAATGCTCCAATTATAAGTTTATAATCAAATACCCCACCAGTCTTTGGCAAAACATTTATTATTTTATCAACAATCTTTTCTGCTTCATTTTTAACAGTGAATTTTTGTATTTCCGTAGAATTAACCTTAACTTGTAATTCTTCCTTACTTAAAATATATCCCTTAGGAGCTTTAGTTTCTTTAATAGTATAACTACCATAATCCACATCATTAAAAGCTGCAATACCATCCTTATCAGAAACTACAGTCGTTACTTCTTTGCCCACTCTGTCATATAAGGTAAATTCTGCACCTTGAAGCACTTTTCCATTCATATCAGTTTTAGTAATTACAATACTGCCCTTAATTCTGTTGTTTACCACCTCATAGCTGTATATCTCACCATCTTTGTCTACAAATACCTTTATTGTGCCTTCTGAAGCTAAATATCCTTCAGGAACTTTTGTTTCTTTTATTGTATATTCTCCATAAAGAATATCTTTAAACAACACAGTACCATCTTCTCCTGATACAAAAGTTTTAATTTCTTTACCCTCTGAATCGTATAATGTAAATTCTGCTCCTTTTAAAGGCTTCTTATCTTGATCTAATTTTTTAACTTGAATCGAAGCTCTAATTCTTGTGTTAGACACACTTTCAGGATTTGCTTTTACAGTTTTATCATTTTCAGTTATATTAGCAGTTAGTACTTCCTCTAGAATAACATATCCCTCTGGAGCTTTTGTTTCCTTTATAGTGTACTTGCCATACTCTACATTTTCAAATTGTACTTTTCCATTTTCATCACTTATAGCTGTTGCTATAGGATTTTCAAACTTTGTATCAACTTCTTTATAAATCTTGAATTCTGCTCCTTGTAATGGGTTTTTATCTTCGTCTAGCTTAGTAAACTCTATACTTCCTCTAATTTTTGTATTAGATATACTTTCAGGGTTCGCTTTTACTACCTTTCCATCTTCAGTTATGATAGCAGTTAGTATTTCGCTTGAAAGAAGATATCCTTCCGGAGCTTTTGATTCTTTTATAGTGTACTCTCCATACTCTACATTTTCAAATTGTACTTTTCCACTTTCATCACTTATAGCTGTTGCTATAGGATTTTCAAACTTTGTATCTATTTCTTTATAAAGCTTAAAC
>NZ_DFCF01000020.1:0-65305 GCF_002367465.1 Clostridium sp. UBA3061
AAATGAAGCTATATAAAATAAATAAAAATTATTTTATATAGCTTCATTTTATATTAATATATACTAACTAATTACTTCATGGATTAGTGGTATGTCATTTTTATAGCCTTCAACTATTTCATAGTTTTTTAAGATACCCTCATTAGCTTTTTCAATAAGGCTTTCATTATTACTATGAATATATGCTATGGTGTCACCCTTTTCTACTTTATCACCACGTTTTTTATTTAAAACTATTCCCACTGCTAAATCTATTTTACTTTCTTTAGTGGCCCTTCCTGCTCCAAGTTCCATTGCAACTATTCCTAAGTTTTCAGCATGGATTTTTTTAACCACTCCACTATTTTCTACAATTACCGGTACTACATACTTAGCTTTAGGTAATAAATTTGTATTATCGATACAGTCTATATCTCCACCTTGAGCTTTAACAAACTCTTTGAGTTTTTCTATAGCTGCTCCTGAAGTTATAGTCTCTTTTAACATAGCTTCAGCTTCCTCCGCAGTACTTGCTTTTCCTGCTAACATTACCATACGACTTCCTAAAACTAAAGAAAGTTGTAATAAGTCCTCGGGACCATTTCCCTTTAATGTATTTATGGCTTCTTCTACTTCTAAAGCATTACCTATAGCTAAACCTAATGGTTGGTCCATATCAGAAATTACTGCCATAGTATTACGCCCAATATGTTTTCCTATAGAAACCATTTCTGTAGCCAATTCCTTAGCAGATTCTGTATTTTTCATGAAAGCTCCATCTCCAACCTTAACATCTAAAACTATAGCATCAGCTCCTGAAGCTATTTTTTTGCTCATAATGCTAGATGCAATTAAAGAAACATTATCAACGGTTGCTGTAACATCTCTTAAGGCATATAACTTCTTATCAGCTGGTGCTAAGTCTCCAGTCTGTCCTCCCACAGCAATTTTAATAGTGTTAACATTATTAATGAATTTTTCTGTTGGCATCTCCACTGAAAAACCTTTGAAAGCTTCTAACTTATCTATGGTTCCTCCAGTATGCCCTAGGCCTCTCCCTGACATCTTAGCTACTGGTATCCCCAATGCTGCTACCATAGGTGTAAGCACTAAAGTCGTAGTATCTCCTACTCCACCTGTACTGTGCTTATCTACCTTAACGCCTTGAATTTCACTTAAATCTAACATATCTCCAGAATGTACCATTGCCATTGTTAAGTCTGAAGTTTCTCTCTTATTCATCTTTTGAAAATATATAGCCATCAAAAGAGCTGATACTTGATAATCTGGAATTTCTCCCTTTGTATAGCTCTCTACAAAATAATTTATTTCCTCTGTAGAAAGCTCTCCACCATTTCTCTTTTTTAGAATCAAATCATACATTCTCATAAATCACACCCCGCTCTATACCTTTATATTTAATTTTGTTTGTAATGGCCCACTATTATAATTCTCTAACTATTCCTTTCACTAAAGAAACAAATTTTGATTTTACTTTAGCAGAAGTTTCTATTACTTCTTCATGATTTAATGGTTGGTCTAAGATTCCAGCTGCCATGTTAGTTATGCATGAAATTCCTAGTATTCTAAGACCACAATGATTAGCTGCAAGAACTTCAGGAACCGTTGACATTCCAACTGCATCAGCACCTAGTATTCTTGCCATTCTTACCTCTGCTGGAGTTTCATATACTGGACCTGTAAACATCATATAAACCCCTTCTTTTAATTCTATATTAAGAGATGCTCCAACTTCTTTTGCTAGTTTTAAATATTCTCTATCATAAGCTGTAGACATATCTGGGAATCTTGCTCCTATTTCTTCTTCATTTTTACCTATAAGTGGATTTGTACCTGCAAAGTTTATATGATCTGTAATCATCATTAAATCACCTGGTACAAAGCTAGTATTAACACCACCACAAGCATTAGTTACTATCAAGGACTTAACACCCAAATATTTCATGATATGGATTGGAAGTGCTAATACGCTCATAGGATGGCCTTCGTAATAATGAAATCTACCTTGCATCATGATAACCTTTTTACCTTCTAAAGTTCCGCATACAAATTGTCCTGCATGACCTTGTACTGTAGATACCGGAAGATTAGGTACTTCTGAATACTTTACTACCACCCTATCTTCAACCTTGTCAGCCATATCACCAAGACCAGAGCCTAAGATAATACCTATTTCTGGTTGGAAGCTTAACTTAGCCTTTATGTATTCTACACTCTCATTAATTAATTTAATATCCATTATAATTTCTCCTCTTCTTCACAGTTATATAATTTTATTTAGTTATACTCTATATTATCAGCTTATTAATTTATCTTAATGTTATTTGTTTGACTAGTTAGTTAAATAAATAATATTAACAACAAATTACAATATATTATTACCTTTAAGGAATTTATATATTGTAATTTGTGTATTAAAATTTTTATTATTCTTATTGTCTTTATATTTTTATACTATCTAAAACTCTTTTAAACCTAGATTACTAGCTATACAATTAAATCTTTGAAGCTTTTTCCTACTAAATCATTTTCAATATCAAGTAAATCTAATACAGTTTTACCTATATCGCAGAATCCATTTCTAGTTCCAAGATTTATATCTTCCTTAAGATTTCTTCCATATACAAGTACAGGCACATATTCTCTGGAATGATCTGTACCTTCTGTAGTTGGATCACATCCATGATCTGCAGTAATGATTAATACATCATTATCTCCTAAAGCTTCTTTAATTTCTGGTAATCTATCATCAAATTCTTCTAAAGCCTTAGCATATCCTTCTACATCATTTCTATGTCCAAATTTCATATCAAAATCTACTAAGTTTGTAAATATGAATCCATTAGAATGAGACTTCATCATTTGTAAAGTTTTATCAACCCCATCCATATTGTCCTTTATAGATACTGATTCTGTAACACCTTTTCCTGTAAATATATCTTTAATCTTACCTACAGCTGCCATAGGTAAGCCAGCTTCACTGACATACTCAAGAGCAGTCTTATTAAAAGGCTCTAGTGCATAATCATGTCTATTAGCTGTTCTTACAAACTCACCTTTTTTCATACCTTTAAATGGTCTGGCAATTACTCTACCTACCATCTTATCTCCAACTAACATTTCTCTTGCAATTTTGCACATATTATATAATTCTTCTAAAGGTATTACATCTTCGTTAGCTGCAATTTGGAATACACTATCTGCAGAAGTGTAGATTATAGGGTATCCAGTTCTTATATGTTCTTCCCCTAATTCCTCAATGATGGCTGTACCAGAAGCAACTACATTTCCTAAAGTCTTTCTTCCTATCTTAGCTTCAAATTCATCCATAATTTCTCTTGGAAAACCATTAGGATAAGTTTGAAGAGGTGTTTCTAAAATTACTCCTGCCATTTCCCAATGTCCTGTAATAGTATCCTTTCCTTTTGAAAGTTCACTACATCTTCCATAAATTCCTTCTGGATTTTCGCACTTAATAAGGTTTTCCACACCTTCTATGGAACCAATTCCTAAAGCTTCTAAGTTTGGAATAGAAAAACCTTTAACATGTTTTGCTATATTACCTAAAGTATTACTACCTTTATCTCCATAAAGCTCTGCATCTGGAAGTTCTCCAATACCAACACTATCAAGCACAACTAAAACTACTTTTCTATCCATGATATACTTCCTTTCTTCTTAGTCACTGATATATTATATTTTACCACAGTTGTTTCAAAATATATAACTAAATAAAATAAATTATGTGTCACTGCTAAACTTCCATCTTTTTTAGCAATGGCACATAATATAATAGTACATTATTATTGAAATATGTCAATTTATTAGTTGAATTTATTTATCTATATTATTCCTTTATCTCAATATGGAATTAAATATATGAATATAATTATATAATATTTCTAAAGGTTTTATTAGTTCATTGCCAACTAAAATACTATTTTCATAAATTCCAGGTTTATAAAAATAATTCAGTACATAATCTAATATATTAGGCAGTACTCCCCCCATGACAAATATAATTATAAAGCACTCTGCGTATATAATTAAGAACTTTTTAATGTCATCTTTCATACTTTTATGCCCCTAACCCCTTTAGTGCAAAATTTATAAGTATAGGCGTTATAAAAGACTCAAATAAAAATCCAATGAACATAACTCCTGTGACAATTAAAAACATCATAGTATAATTTTTTACTGAACCAGTATTAGGTGAATATTTCTTTGTAAATTTTTCTTTTACTATACCTATAGAAAATTCAATAGATAATACTGATAAAAATATTAAACATGGTATATATATAAGGTTTTGTGGTAAAACACCTAAAAGTGATAAGAGTAATCCTTTTTCTTTTAATCCATATATAAAAAAACTAAAAGTAAATCCTAAAGAAAATCCTTTGTAAATATTAATCAAAATAATTATTGGAAGTCCTACCACTGTTAATCCCAAGAACCAAAATCCAATTATAATGGGTATATTATTTTTTAAAGTACCCATTAATATTTCTTTATTAGATAATCCATCTAAGGTCGATGATGATCCAAAAGCAGTTATATAGTTAATTAAGGTACTCTTGTCCACATCCCCCATATATTTAACACAATAGAGACCTAGAATTATCCCAGTGGCAATAAATAATATTGTTAATAAATACATCCAAATATTTTCATAAAAATGTTTATTAAAACTATCTATTATGCTTCTTAATGTCATACATATTCCCCCTTAGTTTATTTAAGAATTAATTTATATTTATGCCTAACCCAAGGGTAATATTCCATTTTGTTTAATTTTTACAAGTATGCTAAAGCTGCAATGGTCTTTCCGTCTATAACTTCTCCACTTTTAACCATTTCTTTAATTTTATCTATACTATATAATTTTACATTTATAAATTCATCATCATCTCTATTAACTTTCCCTTTATATAACTCAGTAGCCTTATATAAATATATATATTCATCTGAAAATCCAGGTGCTGTAGCTATTTTACCTAAGAACTGAAATTTTTTAGCCCTATATCCAGTTTCTTCTTCCAATTCTCTAATGCCACATAGTTTAATATCTTCTCCCTTTTCTATTTTTCCAGCTGGTATTTCTAAAATTGCTCTATCTAATGCTTTTCTAAACTGTTCCACAATAAGTATAGTATCTGAATTCAAATAAGCTACTATACCAACTGCTCCTGGATGTTCTACAAGTTCTCTTTTTCCCACTTTTCCATTAGGAAGTTCCACTTGTTGCACTTTTAAATTTATTACTGTTCCTTTAAACTTATATTCTTCACTAATAGTTTTCTCAAAAAGTTTCATCATCACCACTCCTCACAATATATAATAACCTATCATACATAAAATAGACACCTTCAATTTTTTCAAATTAAAAGATGTCTATAATTTTTAATTATATATTGTTGGTGTAAAAACAATTTGTTGCCTTAGCTTTAATAATTAATCGACTTAAATTTTACTATAAACCTAATAATATTAAACTTCTAGCATACTTTATTTTTAAGTCTTAGCTTGTCTGCTACCATTGCAATGAACTCTGAATTTGTTGGTTTACCCTTTTCATTATGAATAGTGTATCCAAATAACTTATTAATAGTATCAACCTGTCCTCTACCCCATGCAACTTCTATAGCATGTCTTATAGCTCTTTCTACTCTACTTGCAGTAGTATTGTATTTCTTAGCTATTGCTGGATATAGTTCTTTAGTTACTGCTGACAATAATTCTATGTCATTTACCACTAAAGTTATGGCTTCCCTTAAATACATATACCCTTTAATATGAGCTGGTACACCAATTTCATGAATAATATTAGTAATTTCTGATTCTAAATCCATAGATCCACTATTTGATTTGGGTTTAGCATCCATCATTAATGATGAAGAACTAGTTGTATTAGTAACTGGTGTTTTTCTAACTGTATCACTTGAAATTGAATTATTAAACATATCTCTAATTCTATTAGATAATACGTCCATATCAAAAGGCTTAACTACATAATAATCAGCTCCTAAAGATATAGCTCTTTGAGTTATTTTGTCTTGACCTACTGCTGATAATATAATTATTCTAGGCATTGGATTTAAATTCATTGTATTTAATCTCTCAAGAACTCCTAATCCATCTAAATGAGGCATTATAATGTCTAGAACTACTAAATCAGGGTTAGTTTGTTCAATAAGTTCTAAAACCTCTACTCCATCTTTTGCTACACCAACTACGTTGATGTCCTTTTGACTTAAAAAATAATCACTTAAAATATTGCAAAACTCCTTATTATCATCTGCAATTAGCACATTAATGCTTCTTTGCTCCATTCCACAACTCCCCTTTTTGTAATTTTTACCATATCATAGATATATAATTTCGACAAAAGTAATAAAACTCCTTCTACTACCTAAAAAAAAATAAATTTTTTTAAAATTCAACCTTTTCTTATATTATAACATCATTTTGAGTCAAATAAAAACAACCTATTGTAATTTTATATAAATAGATTGTTTTTATTTAATTATTTATGATTATTATATAGCCTTTTGTATTTTTTAAGTGTAATTGATAATATTTATTTATTTCCTAATGTCTGCTTCATTTATCATCCAATCCATATATATTCCATATCCTGTATCAGGCTTATTGACAAGAACATGGGTTACTGCACCTACTATTTTGTTATTTTGAATTATTGGACTTCCACTCATACCTTGAATAATCCCACCTGTTTTCTCTATGCACAATGGATCTGTAACTTTTATTATCATACTTTTACCATTTGGTTCTTGTTGATTTAATAATTTTTCTATTACTATGTCAAATAATTGAGGCTCTTCTCCATCTATAGTTGTAAGAATTTGTGCTTTTCCTACCTTAACTTCATCTTTAAATCCTACCTTCATAGGCTTATTATAATTATTGCATATTAAATTATCATTACCTTCTCCAAATACTCCAACAGGGGTATTTAATCTAATTATTCCTAAGGTCTTATTACTATCTGTAAAAATCCCCCTAAGTTCACCTGGACTACCTTTAGCTCCTTTCCTAACTGACACTATATTAGAATCTACAATTTCACCTTTCCCAACACTCATAATAGTATTGGTATCCATATCTGTTATAGGATGTCCTAGTGCTCCAAACTTCCCACTTTCTTTATGATAAAATGTTAAAGTTCCCACACCTGCCACAGAATCCCTAACCCATAATCCAATTTTATAGTTTTCATCCTTCTTACTGACCACTGGATTAACTACAAAATTCATTTCTTCGCCTTTTCTATTTACTGTAATTTTAACCTGCCCTCCCTTTGCTCTATTTACATAAGTAGCTATATCTTCGGCACTTTTTATTGTTTCATTGTTAATTTTTGTAATACTATCTCCTATAGCTATTCCAGAAATAGCAGCTGGGCTTTGAACCTTATTACCATCTACCTCAATATCTGACAAAGCAATAACAAGGGCTCCTTTTGTATTAATTTTAATTCCTAAAGGTTTTCCTCCTGGGTAAACCATTATGTCGGAGGTTTTAGCATAATTAACCTTTTTTAGACTAGTAGCTTCTGAAAAATTTAATTTATAGTCCATAGCACTTGAATAATTATTTATTGAAGGCACTGCTTCATTAAAATATCTATTAATTATATCAGTATAGCAATTTATAGATATTAGTATGAAGGTTGTAGTAAATATCAAGAATAAAATATTACTAAATTTTTTCATAATGCTTTACCTCCTGTAAAGAATGTTTAACTTTAATTTTCCCCTATGAGAAATTTTTATGTTAGAGTTCTTTTTCTTTTAAACCCAAAAAGATTTCCTAATTGAATTTTTTAGAACATGAAAATAAAACACTATAAACTAAAGTTATACTTAGTTTATAGTGTTAAACATTTTTATAGTATATATTCACATTTTAATTTTTATTTTTTAAAATTTATAATAAAATCTAAGAACTCTGTTTATTGTCTTAAATCACTTTTTATTTCTTTTGCTTTTGAAATCATCTCTCTTGCATTTTCAATAGTTATAGCCGTAACTTCGCTACCACCAATTATTCTAGCTACTTCTTGTTCCACTTCATCATCCTTCAGCTTCTTAACTTTTGTAAACGTATTTACTTCATCGCTGTTTTTTTCAATTAAATAATTCACATCTGCTAGTGCTGCAATTTGAGGTAAATGAGTTATACAAAATACTTGATGAGCTTCAGAAATAAGCACCATTTTTTCTCCTACTCTTTGAGCTATCCTACCACTTATTCCAGTATCTACCTCGTCAAATATTACAGATGGAATTTGGTCTTTATCTACAAACACAGTTTTAAGTGCTAGCATAATCCTTGATAATTCTCCACCCGAAACCACTTCTTCTAAAGGCTGTAATGGCTGTCCAGGGTTAGTGGAAATGTTGAACTGTATCTTGTCTCTACCTTTATAATTAAGATTATCTGTATATGCTACCTCTATTTTAAATCTACTTTTTTCAAGACCTACATAATCTAATTCTTTTTTTATTTCTTTTTCTAGTACTTCACTTATTTCTAATCTTAAATTATGTAATTCCTGTGCTATTCCTTCTAATTTTTCATATAACTTTTTCTTTTGTTTTAATAATTCTTCTATAATCTCTCCACTGTTTATTAATTCGAAATATTGTTCTTCTATATTATTTTTATACACTAGCACATCTTCTAAAGTAGGTCCATATTTCTTTTTACAAGCAGATAATTGATACATTCTAGAATTTATAAATTCCAATTCACCTATATCATAGTCTGTATTATCCTTTAAGTCACTAAGAGTTCTAGTATTATCCTCTAACAAGTAATATGATTCCTCCAGAGAATCTACTATGGATTTAACTTCTTCATGATGAGCTTCAATAGACTTAAGTTCTCTAATAACATACATTAAGGAATCTATAATAGAAATCCTACTTTCATCATTCTCTTTAAGTAGCATATAACTTTTTTCTAACGCCTTTTTGATTTTTTCTCCATTAGATAACATATTAAATTTTTTTGATAACTCTTCATCTTCACCTATTTTAGGTTTTATGCTATTAATTTCATCTATTTGAAACTTTAGAAAATCTATTTTTTTCTCTCTTTCTCCATCGTTTCCTTGAAGTCTATTTATTTTTTCTTCAACTTCACCATATTTTAAATAAAATTTATCGTATTCTTCAAGCTTATTCACCAATAAATCTTGGCCAAATGAGTCTACATAATTTATGTGCTTTGAACTATCTAATAAATTTTGGTTTTCATGTTGACCATGAATATCAATTAAAGTTTCACTAACCTGCTTTATTTTAGATAGCAATAAGGTTTTATTATTTACTTTTGCTATGGTTTTACCTGAGTGAAAGCTTTCCCTACTGAGTATTACTATTCCCTCATCAATAATATCTAATTCTTCTAAAATAGCCTTAGTTCTTTGATTTTCAATAGAAAAAACTGCTTCTACTACAGTTTTATCTTCTCCTACCCTTATTAAATTCTTATTAAATTTACCTCCAAGAACAAAGCTAATAGCATCAATTAATATAGATTTACCTGCTCCTGTTTCTCCTGATAAAACATTAAATCCCTTAGAAAAATCTATGGATAGTTTTTCTATAAGAGCAAAGTTCATAATATTAAGTTGTAAAAGCATTTATACCATTCCTCATTTACTTTATTAATTTTTCTATTTCTAATTTAAGTTCCTCGGCTTTTTCGTCAGTCCTTACCAAGATAAAAATAGTATTATCTCCAGCTATCGTTCCTGCAATTCCTTCTAATTTAAAAGAGTCAATTGCTTCAGCTGCAACTTGAGCTGATGCTGTAATTGTTCTAACAACCAAAATTTTATCTACTTTTTCAACAGATATAGCTGTATTTGAAAATATGTATGCCAATGCACTAATAGTTGAGTTGTTATTTGAATTTACTTGTGCATACTTGTATCTTCCTGTATGAGATAAGGTTTTAATTAAGTTTAATTCCTTTATATCTCTAGATACAGTTGCCTGAGTTACATTTATATTTTTAGCTCTTAATCTATCAGCTAAATCTTCTTGAGTTTCAATATCTTCATTTTTTATTATATCCAATATTATACTATGGCGATTTTCTTTCATATATTTTCTCCTCACAATCCATAGATCTTGAAATTATTTTCGTTCTTAATATTTTAAAATAATCATAATCCTTAAATTGAACAATCTTACACTTATCTTCAATTGTTTCAATTATCATCTCATTGTATTTATCTGATTCTAATTCTAAATGCCCATCACAGGTTAAGAATACGTTATCTTCATTAGTATTTAATATTATTTTTATCTTGTTATGAGGATCTAAAATAATCGTCTTTACTCCATTAGATATAGGACAAATAGGAGTTAAACTTATTAGCTCCATAGTTGGATAGATTATTGGCCCCCCCGCTGATAAAGAATAGGCTGTAGAGCCTGTAGGGGTAGATACTATTAACCCATCAGCTTTATAGCTACTATAAAAGCTTCCATCTACAAATATATTATAAGTCAACATTCTGCTTAGAATCCCTTTGGTTATAACTATATCATTTAAAGCTACATGGACATTTTCACTATCTTTTTTAGGAATAGTAACCTTTATCATCATTCTTTCCATGATTTTAAATTCATTATTTTTAAGTTTTTTAATAGCTTCACTAACTTCTGTTAGTTCTACACTAGTTAAAAAACCTAAATGGCCTATATTAACTCCAAGAATTGGTACTCCATATTTATATATCTTTCTTGCTGCTCTTAAGATAGTTCCATCCCCACCTAAGGTAACGAGTAAATCTAATTTTTTGTTTTCTTCTAGCTCCAATCCCTCAGCATCTTTAAATATGTGTAATTCACTTTCAGGAAATTCTTCCTTTATTAGATCATGAACATAGTTTAGTATTGTATTCTTCTTATCTTTAGATGAATTTATGTTAATACCTATACTCTTCATATATCCTCCACAGTAAGTTTTTCATGAGCATTTTTTACAATGTTTCCTATACTATTGCTGTTAAAATTTCCAATTCTATTAAAATCTTTAGTAAAATTAATCAGATATTCTATATTTCCATTAGGACCCTTAATGCCTGAATAAGTTAAATTTAATATATTAATGTGACTCTCCTTCAAAAAAGTTACTACATTTAAAATAACCTCTTCATGGATTTTACTATCCCTTACTACCCCTTTTTTAGAAACTTTTCCTCTACCAGCTTCAAACTGAGGTTTTATAAGTGCTACCACTTCTCCCGCGTCCTTCAAAAGTGGAATAACATGAGGTATTACTTTATCTAATGAAATAAAAGATACATCTATAGATGCAAAATCACAGGATTCACCAATTTGTTCTATTGTAAGATTTCTTACATTTGTGCTTTCCATAGAAACAACTCTTTTATCCCCTTTAAGTTTGTCTGCCAATTGATCTTTACCTACATCTATTGCATATACCTTAATGACTCCACTAGTAAGCATACATTCTGTAAATCCTCCAGTAGATGCTCCTATATCTAAGCATTTAAGCCCTTTAAGATTTATATTAAAATCTTTAAGGGCTTTTTCTAATTTAAGTCCACCTCTACTTACATAGGGAATTACTTCCCCACACATTTCAACTTCAGCAGTTTCTTCAACTTTTAGCCCGCATTTTCTTTCTTCTTTTCCATTGACATATATTTTTCCAGATAAAATATATTCTCTAGCTTTTTCACGAGAAATTGCTAATTGCTTTTTTACTACTAATAAATCTAATCTAACTCTTTCCTTTAACATGCTTACTCCTTAGTTAAAAATTCCTCTACACTACTACAAATTCCTTCTGGGTCTAATTTGTTAAAAATTCCTCTACACTACTACAAATTCCTTCTGGGTCTAATTTGTTAAGATTATATAATATATTAACATCTCCATGCTGTATAAATTTATCCTTAAATCCTAATGTTAAAATATTATTCTTAAGTAACCCTTCCCTATTTAAATACTCTAATATCTCACTTCCAAGACCACCAGATATCATATTATCTTCTACAGTAACTAAATCATATCCTGACTGTACTAGTTCTTTTATCAATTCAGTGTCTATAGGTTTTACAAAACAGCTATTTACTATTGTACAATCTATATTTTTCTCCTTTAACATTTCTTTAGCAATAATTACATTCTGAACCATTTTACCTACTGCTATTATTGCCACTTTTCCAGATTTATTACCTAAAACTTCCCACTTACCTTTTCTAAAGAAAGTCATAGGTGAAAGTTTAATATTAGATAAGTCTCCACCCCTTGGATATCTTATAGCTATAGGATAGTTTTGTGTAACTGCAAACTGTAGCATATACCTTAACTCTTCAGTACATTTAGGACTCATTATTGTCATATCTGGTATGTGTGTTAAGTAAGATAAATCAAATACCCCTTGGTGAGTTTCTCCATCTTGACCTACAATACCCGCTCTATCTATAGCAATTACCACTGGCAATTTTTGTATTGCTACATCATGAATAACTTGATCATAGGCTCTTTGAAGAAAAGTAGAATACACTGCAAATACAGGCTTTAATCCTTGTGATGCCATACCTGCTGCCATGGTTACCGCATGTTGCTCTGCTATACCTACGTCAAAAAATCTCTTTGGGAATTCCTTAGAAAATCCCTCAAGTCCTGTTCCCTCTGGCATAGCTGCAGTTATAGCTACTAATTTTCTGTTTTTTTCTGCTAACTTTACCATAGTATCACCAAAAATTTCTGAATAGGATTTGCTAGCCTTTGAAGGTTGCTGTCCATTTTCACAATTAAAAGGTCCTACTCCATGAAATTTATCTGGGAACTCCTCTGCATACTCATAACCTTTACCTTTTTTAGTTATTACATGAATAATTACTGGGCCTTCTACCTGTTGAGCTTTTTTTAGTACCTTACTCATCTCTTTAATATCATGGCCATCTATTGGTCCATAATATTTTAAACCCATATTTTCAAAAAGCATTCCAGGAACCATAAGTTGCTTTACAGAATCCTTCATCTTATTTATAGAATTAATCATACTTTTTCCTACCTTTGGTATCTTCTCCAAAGTAGCATTTACATCACTTTTAACTCTATTATAAGCATTTCCCATCCTTAAATCATTTAGATATGTGGATATTCCTCCAACATTTGGTGAAATAGACATTTGATTATCATTTAATACTACTATCATCTTAGTTTTATTATATCCTATATCATTTAAAGCCTCCATAGCCATTCCGCCAGTAAGGGCTCCATCTCCAATTACAGCTACCACATCATGTTTCTCATTTTTTATGTCTCTAGCCCTTGCCATCCCTGCGGCTGCCGATATAGATGTACTACTATGTCCTGTATTGAACATATCATACTTACTTTCTTCTGTTTTAGGAAATCCACTAAGACCTTTATATTGTCTAAGGGTATCAAATTTTTCTTTACGTCCTGTTAATATTTTATGAACATAAGATTGATGTCCTACATCCCAAATTATCTTATCCTTGTTAAAATCAAATACGTTAAATAAACTCATAGTCAATTCAACTACACCTAAATTAGATGATAAGTGTCCTCCCGTCTTGGAGACTTGAGTAATCAGAAATTGACGTATTTCTTCTGCAAATTCTTCCAATTCATTTATTTTCATGTTTCTTATTTCATTAAAATCTTCATATCTATCTAAATACTTTGACATTTGCCTTAACCTCGTTTTATAAAATATATTACTTTTGCAACTGCATATAATATATTATTACTATTTGTAATTGCGAATTTTTTTCCTATTGCTTTTCCACCAACAGTAGCTCCTGCTATCATTGCACTAATACCAGATGCTATTAATATTTCAGAACCATAAGGGTAAAGTTGCAATATTTTTGCTACTATTACTACACCTACAGCTCCACTTATAATACCACACACATCTCCTACCACGTCGTTACAAAAGTTCGAAACCTTACTTGCATTTCTTATCATCTTCACTGCTATCTTTGCTTCTTTTATCTTCTTTGCAGCCATGGCATGAAATGGAATTTCATTTGCTGCCGTAACCGCTGTACCTATCACATCAAAAATTACGCCTAAAAAAATAATCAACACTAATATGGTAAACGCTAAGGAAGCATTAACCCTTGGAAGTGTAGATTCTGATAAAAGTGAAGCAGTTCCACTAATAATTATAGTATAAATTGTAATTTTAGTTATCCATAATGCTTCTTTTGTATTTTTTTTCTTACATTCTTTGTTTTTGGCTTTTTTATTCCGCCTACTACTATCGCTTTCCAATTTTACCCTCCAAAATAGATAAAGGTGGTAGCATACTAAGTAAAATTTGCGGCTTAGGTCTAGCAGGATTTCCCATAGAGTAATCAAGATGTCGCCATCTTGACGGTTTCCCTTTAATGCTCTATCTATAGTGTTTCCAACTACAGGGCTAGATTACCACTTAGTCCACACTGCAATCCTTAATATGCTTCACATGGAACAGTCTAGGAGATTTCCTCGACAGTTAGGTACTCTCTTATCCTCTTTTGCAACATGGGTTTTAGCAAGCAATAGCCCCATTACCCTGGCCGGGGTAACAAGATTTGTTCTCACCTCCACCCACCTCACTCAAGGCAGGCTACTCTGCACATAGCTCGTTTACCACAATGCAGGTTTAATCCAGTGCCGTACCGTGGGTATCTCTCCCAAAGCACAAACATTGGTCTCCACGATTGTAGGGTCGATGTCGCATGCCTTTGCGGTCGCCCCACAACCTTACTCCCAGCACAAGCCCACAACTGGGCGTTACAGGCCAGCACAAGGAACTTCATCGATGTGCCCTTCAACGGATTTTTAGCCCCGTCCTCAAAAGTACTTACCTGACTAGAATACTGCACCACCTCATTAAATTAATTATAGCATAACTATAATTAATTGACATTACTTTTTTTATTAACAGATTTCTTAGCTTCCTTGAAACTTACTAACAGAATTCTAAGTGTCAATTAATTTGATACTTAGAATTCGTTGTCCTTTAGGAGAAATCGTTATCCAGAGACGTACCAGCTCTTAACTCCCGATTTGAAAAAGATGGGAGTATTAGAGCTGGTAGTCATCGGATAAAGTTAAATGTGCTTAGAGTCATTTGTTTTAGTAGATTAGTATTCTCTCTCCAACAAAAACTTAGTTATATCTTCTAGTTCTTTTGTATCTCTTTCTATGCTATTTAAAAGCTCATAACATTCTTGAGTTAAATTGTTACAAAACTCTTTACACTTATTAATTCCATACATGGTAATAAAATTCGCTTTATCATTTTCTCCATCACTTTGAGTTTTACCTAGTAATTTCGAATCTCCTTCAACATCTAAAATATCATCTTTAATTTGGAATGCAAGACCTAGTTTTTCTCCAAAAGATTTAAGAGTTTCCAAATCTTTTTCTGGAGCCTCTCCCATTGTAGCCCCTGCAATAATAGAAGCTGATATTAGCTGACCTGTTTTATTCTTGTGCATCTCTAAAAGAATTTCTTCATTTATTTTTTGACCTTCACTTCTTATATCTATAATTTGACCCTTTATCATACCATCTATACCTGATGACTTTGAAATAATCGCTGCTGCTCTAATTTTTTTCAATTCCCCACTTAGACATTGTGAAAACATAACATTCATAGC
The DNA here is from genome assembly GCF_002367465.1 of Clostridium sp. UBA3061. Classification (NCBI taxonomy): domain Bacteria; kingdom Bacillati; phylum Bacillota; class Clostridia; order Eubacteriales; family Clostridiaceae; genus Clostridium; species Clostridium sp. UBA3061. The sequence goes on from NZ_DFCF01000020.1 coordinate 15,704, forward strand.
CTCATTTAGTAAACTATCTCCAGCTAAAGTAGCCATAGCTTCTCCATACACCTTATGATTTGTTGGTTTACCTCTTCTTAAATCATCATCATCCATACATGGAAGATCATCGTGTATTAATGAATAGGTGTGTATCATCTCCATAGATGCAGCAAAAGGAAGGATTTCATCTATAATATTATTATACATATTATAAGTACAAATCATAAGAATAGGTCTTATTCTTTTACCCCCAACCTTTAAGCTATATATTATAGGTTCTAACATGGAACTATCACCAACATCTTTAGTTTTAAAATAGTTTTCCATCCAACTTTCTATTTTTTCCTTATAGATATTAATATTCATATTTAATCCCTCACAAAATACAATTAATCTTCCTGATGAAAATCTTCTTCACCTTTATCTGTCAATATCTTTATTTTTCCTTCTGCTTCTTGAAGAGTCTTATATAAATCACTATAAAGCTTCATTCCCTCTTCATATTTACAAATAGCCTCATCTAAAGTAACTTCTCTATTTTCCATTTCAAGCAATATTTCCTCTAACTTGAGGACCTTACTCTCATAAGTTTCTTTTTTCTTAGCCATGTTATTCCTCCACCTGTTCTATTTTAAATAGCCCATGACCATCTTTCATGGTAATCCTTACAACTCCATACTTTTTCAATTTTTCTAAAGATTCTATAGGCTGATTCTCTGGACTTTTTATAATGCTATACCCCTTTTCTAATATGTTTAATGGGTTATTTCCAATTAATCTATGGCTTATAACCTTTAATCTATTTCTTTCCTCTTGAAGCCTTAACTCCATAGTAAACACTAGTTTACTTTTTAGATTATCTAACTTATCATATTGATTTACCACATAATTCTCAGGGCTATATAACAATAATCTATTAAGCATATTATTAAGAATATTAAATTTATCATTAATATTTTTACTTATAGCATATTTTATTTCTTCTCTTAATCCATTTAATTTTTCCTTAAAACCCTCTAAGCTGTATACTGCAATTTCAGCAGCATGGGAAGGAGTGGCTGCCCTTAAATCAGCTGTAAAGTCAGCTATTGTAAAATCTGTTTCGTGTCCTACTCCTGTAATAATCGGAATTTTAGAGGCTTTAATAGCCCTCGCTACCTCTTCCTCGTTAAAGGCCCATAACTCTTCGATTGAGCCACCACCTCTAGCTAAAAGTATCACATCTACATCCTCAATATTATTAAGAGCTTTTATACCAGCAGCTATATCTCTACTGGCATTGATCCCTTGAACTAAGGATGGATATATTAAAATATCAATGTTTGGGTTTCGTCTAGTTGCTACTTTAATTATATCCCTTACTGCTGCACCAGTAGGTGAAGTAATTACTCCTATTCTTCTTGGCATGGATGGAATTGCCTTTTTTAAATTATTATCAAAAAGTCCTTCTTTCTCTAACTTTTCTTTTAATAAATTAAATGCAATAAAGAGTTCTCCTTCCCCTTCTACCTCCATAGTGTTACAGTAAAGTTGGTAGGTTCCTTCTTTCTCATAGATAGATATATTCCCAGACACTACTACATTCATTCCATCCTTAGGTATAAATGTTAAATTCATGGCTCTTGTCTTGAACATTACACATTTAAGCTTTGTAAAACTATCCTTTAATGAAAAGTATATATGACCACTGCTATGGATTTTTACATTAGATAGTTCTCCTTTGATATTAGAATTTTTAAGTATAAAATCATTATCTATTACTTTCTTTATATAGCTATTTACTGCTGTCACTGTTAAAATTTTACTGTACATTTTTTAACCATGCCTCACAGGTATTCTTCATAAGCATAGTTGTTGTCATAGCGCCTACCCCACCAGGTACTGGAGTTACTAAACTAGCCACTTCTAATACTTCTTCAAAGTTTACATCGCCTTTGACCTTACCTTCCACCATAGTAGTTCCTACATCTATAACTATGGCTCCCTCTTTAACAAAATCTTTAGTTACAAAGCCAGGTTTTCCTATGGCAGAAACTAAAATATCTGCTTTTTTACAAACACTTTCTATATCTATAGTTTTTGAATGACATATAGTAATAGTAGCATTTTCTTTAAGAAGTAAAAAAGCTGCTGGCTTTCCAACTATGTTGCTTCGTCCAATTATTACTGCTTCTTTTCCCTTTATATCTACTTGAGATTTAATAAGTTCAATAACACTCCTAGCTGTACAGGGCATGAAAGATTTTTTATCTTTATACATCTTTCCTAGATTAAAATCTGTAAGTCCATCTACATCCTTTTCTACATCAATAGCATCTAAAACTCTTTCTTCATTTAATGCTTTTGGAAGAGGTAATTGAATTATTATTCCATCAACATAATTATCTTCATTTAACTCTTTAATTTTATCAATAAGCTTATCTTCCGAAATATTTTCTGAAAACATTTTTGTTTCATACAATATTCCAAGCTCCTCACTTACCTTTTTTTGTCCTCGAGTATATGAAATAGATCCTCCATCTTCACCAACAATTATTGATACTAGCCTTGGAGGTCTTTTCCCTTTTATTACTCTGCTTGCAATTAATTCTTTAATTTCGCTTTTATGTTGAACTGCCAAGTCTTTTCCACTTAATTTTGTTCCCATAAATACACCTACTTTTTAATTAAATTATTTAACACCCCATTTATAAATGATGGTGCATTATCATCTCCATACCTCTTTGCAAGTTCTATAGCTTCATTAATAGTAACTTTGTTTGGAATATCTTCATCAAATAAGATTTCATAAGTTGCCATTTTCAGTATAGCTAAGTTCATCTTTGGTAATCTTTCTAATTTCCATTTTACTAGATACTTAGTAATAGTTTCATTAATTTGAGCTTCATTTTCAGATACTCCCTTTAATACTCTTATTACATATTCAAAGTCTATATCCTCTATTTTTTCCTCTGTATTTTCGCGAAAATTTTCAATAATGTCTACATAACTCTCCTTGTTAATTGACATTTCAAATATTAACCTAGTTGCTATCTCTCTACTTTTTCTTCTATTCATATATATACCTCCATAAAATATCTCTTGTTTGTTATTTATCCTAATAAGTTTTTTGTAACCTTTTATAAATGAATTATCTATATAAAACCACTTAAATGGGAGTTTCTTATGTATAAGCTCCTTATATCTTCTTATTAATATATTATGTTTTTAAAATTGAAATTAAACTCCACATCATGACATGGATAAGTTAATTTTACACATGGAAACACCCTCTTCACTAGAGGGTGTTTAAAATTACTCTATTTCCTCTTCTTTGTTCATCTTAGGAAATATAATATTCTGCACGTTAATATTAACTAATGATACATTTAAACCTGTCATAGTTTCAACAGTGTTCTTAACATTTTTCTGCACCTTTAAACACATATCCGGTATCTTTATACCATACTCCACGGACATATGTAAATCTATTACTGCAGAATCGTTATCCATAGTTACTTTAACGCCCTTTGATATATTCTTTTTACCAGTAAGCTTTTTACTTATATCTTCTACTAATCCAGCACTCATACCTGCAACACCTTCTATTTCTGATGCTGCAAGACTAGCTATTACACCAATAACTTCGTCAGATATTCTTACTATACCAACTTCTTCCTCTGTAGGAACTTCATTTAATATATTTTCTTCCATAATTCACTACCCCCTTACCAGTGTGATTAATAATATTCATATTATATCAGATAACAATTTCTTTTACAAATTTTATAATAGAAATACTCATTATTTTTATATTACCCACTTTTATAAATATTACCCTATAAACATATTAAAAACAGCAGATTTTTACTCTACTGTTTTTAAAACAAAATATGTTTAGTTATTCAGCTACTTTTATTTCTATATCTTTTATATCAGCTTTACTCATAACTACATCTTTAATTTGTCTAACTTGTTGGTCTGAAAGCTCTCCTTCATGTTTAACTACCACTGTAGCCTTTTCCTTATCTAAAGTACAAAGAGCTTCTTCAAATCCTTGAGCTTTAAGTGCTAATTCAATTTTAACTTCTTTATCAGATTGAAGTGCTAAATTCTTATATTCATCAGCAGCCTCTGCCTTTTGATCTTGTGGAGTATTTTCATCATCTAATAAAGCCTTTAAAGTTTGAAGAGTTTTAGTGGCATTGTTATCACGTTGTAATCTTGCTTCTGTAAAATAATTTGCATTAGTTGATGCACTAATTGTAGTTCCATCATTTCCCTTTGTATCATTTACATAAAGTGGTCCATTTACTTGAGTCGCTAAATAACCTGCAAATAAAATTAATACTACTAGTGAAGAAATAATTATAGTTTGTTTTTTATTCATTATAGTTCCCCCCGAATTTTTTATTTATATCACATTTATATGCTACTTTTTCATAGGATATACCTGTACTTTATTATCTGAAAGACCAAATAATTTAATTACTGCTTGGCGTATCCTTAATTCTGTCACTGAATTCCCTGCTCCTTCAGCTACTACACAAATACCTGTAATGGTTGGATTATAAGTTTTTGTTATAAAGGGTTGTTGCTGATTTTCCTTGTTTTCCATAACTACTGTACTCCCATCATTTTCTTGTGTTATCTCCCTTTGTCCCCCACCATTGTCCTTTTCACTAGTAACACTAGTTGAAGTTTCTTCATTAAATACTGGTACCTGTTCTTGTCCACTTTCAAAGTAAATCATAGAGTGGACTTTACCTACACCTTCTATTTTCTCTAATAAACTAATTAATTCTTGTTGCATCTTCTCCTTATAAGCCTTATCTACAGCTGAAGATGTAGTATCTGTATTCTTTTGTATTTCATCACCACCTATTGCCACTACATTAGCAGTTCCACTGTCACTTCCCTTTGGACTATTGTCCTTTGTAAACATACTTCCTACTATTAATAATAAAACTCCAACTAAAAATACTATGGCTAAATTTGTTAATAGATTAGAATTTATCACCTTGGGCTTTTTACCACTTTCTCCTATAGTAGTTTTAGAATCTTTATCTTGCTGTTTGTTCTCACCTCCTTTTCCCTTAAAAATATCTTCAAATATTTTTTTAAGATTATTTGACACTTTTATCCCCCCAAACTTCTATATAAAATTTATGTTTAATTATTATTAAGTTTGTATACATATATATTTTCCTCATCTATATCGTAAGTAGAGCTAATAAAATTTCTAACCTCCATTGATTTTTTATCTGTTGAAGAATCTTGATTGTCTACTTGAACTGACTCATCACCGATTTGTACCTTTTTTACCCTTTCCACTGAACCATCATTAATTCCTATCTCAATTCTTTCAATAAGAAAAATGCTGTTTTCATTGTCATAAGCTGCATTTACCTTTGCACTATACCGATCTCCCTTAAAATTTTTCTCTAAATCAGCTACACATTGTTTTTCTAAATTGTTTTTAAATCTTTCTAATGTACTATTTATGTTAGCCTGTCTATATTCTTCATAATTTCTCTCACCTCTATCATTGAATACTAAGTCTGCAGATTCTTCAATTATTTTGTTCACTTGTAGCTCTTCATTAAATATTTTTAAAATAGGACTTAATATAACTACAAAAACAATTAATCCAAGAACAAAATTACAATACTTTTTTAATGAATTATCTGGTAATATCATTTGTACTGCTGTAGAAAAAAATATTGCCACACATATGGTTATTATCCACTTTCCTAAAGCTTCTATCATTCCATCACCTACTTTTAACATAAATTAATCTAATATCTACATTAGAATAAATCCCTTACCTGTAGCAGCTATTATAGTAATCATTATAAAAAACATTACACTGACACATATAATGCAAGAACCAAGTAGCATCAAAGATCCTCCTGCAGCATCTATAATATTAGTTACCTTATTATCACTTACTGGTTGTAATAATGCAGAAGTTAGTTTATACATGAATCCCATAACAAAAATCTTTATTATAGGAAGTAAAATTATAGATATAAGAATTACCACACCTAATAGACTAACTGAGTTTTTCAAAAGTAAGGTGTAGCTGGCTACTGTTGCAAAGGCATCAGATAAAGTTTTACCTACTACAGGTATAAAACTGTCCATGGCAAATTTAGCTGTTTTTGTGGTCACAACATCAAAACTATTTCCTACAATTCCCCTAATTGTTATAATCCCAACGAAAATTGTTAGAAAAATACCTTGAACCCATAGAGCAAACTTTTTAAGTAAACTAGTTAAATTCTTAACGTTATATTCATTAGATATGTTATTTACAAAGTCTAGGACAAAACTCATACAAATTATAGGTATGATTATAGAAGAATAAAGCTTAGTTCCTAAGGTGCATACACCCATAATAATGGGGTCCATTACCACAGCTTGACTTACACTTCCTACACTTGCCAGTAACATTATAAGCACCGGCATTAGCGCTACCATAAAATCACTTATACTATTTATAACCTGTTGGGTTAATTCCACTCCTATATAAAATCCTCGAGCAATCAGTATAATCATCACAGAGAAGCAAGCAAAATATGCTACATTACACAACTTTTCATTGCTAAAGGCATTTTGAAGATTATTTAATAATGCACAAACTATAGCTATTATGATAAGTTGTCCTATTATTTTAAAAGATACTACTATTTCTTTAAATAAGTATCCCAAAGCCATCTTTAATATTTCTTTTCTTTCTAAGGAGCCTTGTCCATCTTTCATGTAACTTTGCACAAATTCCTTAGGCGACATATCCTTTAGTAATTCAGTTCCAGTATCCAGATTACTTATATAATCATATAGTCCATTTATTTTGCTCATTTGCTCATCATCTATATTTACTTCATCATTACCATAAGCTTTTATAGGAATTAAAAATATGATCATAACTATTAAAACAAATATACTTTTCTTCATATTTACACCTACATTATCTTTAATATTGTTTGCATTACAGCCATTAGTATTGGTATTGCAAGAGTAAGAATTAATATTTTACCAGCAAATTCAACCTTTGATGCAATACTACTCTCACCAGCATCCCTGCAAATTTCACTACAAAAGGATGATAAATATGCAATACCTAAAATTTTAAATACTGTATCCAAGTACACTATGTCTATATTAGCTTTATTAGATAAGGTTTGAAGGAAATTTACTATTATAGTTAGCTTGCTAACTAAAAACATAAATACTATTATGCCTGCTATTAAGCTAATTAAAAGTGCAATATCTGGTCTTTCCCTTTTTACCATTATCACAATAAGAAGAGTTATTAGTGCAAAGGATACTATTTTGATAATATCCATAGTTTCCTCCTAAAAGTAAAATAAAGTTTGTATTGCATTGAATAGCTTTGAAACCAAACTAATCACCAATATTAGTATTATTACTATTCCTGCTAAATTACTAATAACTGCATATTCCTTTTTCCCTCCACTATCTAAAACCTTATCTAAAACTATCATTACAATTCCAACTATACCAATTTTCACTATTATACTTATATCTAACAAAATCCACACGCCTCCTTACATTAAAATAATTCCTATCATGGCACCGAAGGAAAACCCTAGGTACCTATACATTTTCACGTTTTTATCAATGTTATATTCGGCATTCTTAATTGCTTTTCCCAAATTTTCTAGAGTTAGTGCAAACATATCATTATGTCCTTCTATATCCATCTCACCTAGGCTTTTAGTAAAATCTAAAAATATGCCTAGATCATCTTTAGTTAAGGATAATTTGTCCACTCTTTTATCTAGGCTATGAATAAAACAACTATTTACATCACATTCTTCGCTACTAATAATTAATTCTGACGCTTCCTTAAAAATTCCAGCTATGGGTTCTTCACATTTTTCATATACCTTATTAAGAGCCTCTGGAAGTAATGCATGGGTAAAATTTATTTCATTCTTTAATACATATACGCCTCGCTGAAATTCCTTTAACTCCCTAACTCTTTTTTTAAATTTTTCTCCATAAGAAAATCCTAAAATAGTAGATGAAACTACTATAAGAATAAACCCTATTACTTTTATCATTTATTACCACCCCCTTACTTTCTCACCTTTTGTAAAATCATATATATATTCTATGGTTGCAATGCCACACTTATTACTTAAAATTACAGCTCTTTGAAAAACTTTATTTTCTAAAATTTCTTTGAATACTGGTCTATTACAGAGATCCTTTTCACTAAATCCGTGGATAGTCGTTATTACATTTACACCTGAATTTAATGCTGCCACAATACTCTCCATATCTTTATAGGTACCTATTTCGTCACATACTATAAGATGAGGAGCCATACTTCTAATGGCCATGATTATTCCTTGACTTTTCGGGCAGTTATCCAATATATCTGTCCTAATGCCTACATCCATTTGAGGAACCCCTCTATAACATGCTCCAATTTCACTTCTTTCATCAATAATAGCTACATTTTTGCCACTTAACCCATATCTTGATAATCCATTAGATATCTCTCTTGATAAATCTCTTAATATAGTTGTTTTCCCACATTTAGGTGGAGATATTATTATAGTATTTAATATAGAATTATCTTTAATAATAAAAGGTAAGATTCCATCACTACATCCCTTTACCTCTCTAGCAATACGTATATTAATTGAAGATATGTGTTTTATAGTCTTAAGAGAGTTTTCTTCTAAAACACAGGTACCACAAATTCCAACTCTGTGACCACCTTGAATAGTTATATATCCTTGTTTGATTTCTTCCTCAAAGGCGTATATGGAGTAGCTACTTATCTTTTGAATAATTATCTTTATGTCCTCTAGTTTTGTATTATAACTTGTTCTTATCTCCTTATTATTGCTTATAAATATAAGCGGTTTGTTAACTTTCAATCTAATTTCTTGTAGTTTTCCACCATGGTCATAGTTTATAACTTCAGTTCTAATAGAAGGAGATAGTATATCCAAAACATCTTTAGTAATCATGCAACTCACCCTTTCTTACTTAATTGTTATTACCTTTCATAGATAATTATTACTATAATATTTTTATTTTTTTATTTTTTGCAAAAAAATAAGTGCTTCCTATAACGAAATATAATATTTCATTATAGGAAGCACTTATTAAAAACAGTATGTTTTCATATATCTCTGCAACCTATTAAATATGTATTCATAGAGCAAATAAAAACTAGCCTTCAATTATGAAAGCTAGCTCAATATGGACTAAACTCTTTCCATATATTCTCCTGATCTAGTATCAACTCTAATTGTGTCTCCTTCATTTACAAATAGAGGAACTGGAACTATTGCCCCTGTTTCTACTGTAGCTGGTTTTAACACGTTAGTTGCAGTATTTCCTTTAACTGCTGGTTCAGTGTTTGTAATTAATAGTTCAACGAAGTTTGGAGCTTCTACTGAGAAAGCTTCACCCTTGTAGAATTTAATTATTGCAAACATGTTTTCTTTTAAGAACTTTATAGCTTCTTCTACTTTATCGTAGTTTAAAGGAATTTGCTCGAAAGTTTCTTGATCCATGAAGTAGTATAACTCTCCATCAGAATAAAGATACTGCATTTCTTTTCTCTCTATTACTGCTTCTTGGAATTTAGCAGTTGGGTTGAAAGTTGTTTCTGTAACCGCTCCAGTTATAGCATTTTTTAATTTAGTTCTAACGAAGGCAGCACCCTTACCTGGTTTAACATGTAAAAATTCTACAACAGTGTAAACTTGTCCACCATCTTCAAAAGTTGTTCCTTTTCTTAAATCTCCAGCTGATATCATAATGTAACCTCCCAATATATAATAGCCTTTGTTAATAAAATTATTATAACCTATTTAAAGCACTTTAATACCTTATGTAGTTATTAATATGCATACTAAATTTTAGTAATAAATTAATTACCTAATTTAATAATTATAATTACTTACATTTACATTAACAATGATATTTTATCAAAACTATGTATTCTTTGCAAACAAATTATACCTTCATATTAAGAAACTTGCAATAAAAGTTTAAATATATTATTAAAAATACATATTATATCCATATATTCATATCTATTATATACATTTTGATAGATTTAAAACCCTGGAACAATAGCTCCTTTATAATTATCTTCGATGTATTTTTTTACTTCTTCAGAAGTGGCTGCCTTTGTTAAAGCTTTTATTTTATCCTTTTCTTTATCTTCAGTTCTAACAGCAATGATATTAGCATATGGACTATCTGTACCTTCAATTGCTAAAGCATCTTTCAAAGGGTTAAGTCCCCCCTCTAAAGCATAGTTAGTATTTATTACTGCTAATTCTACATCTTTTAGAACCCTTGGTAACTGTTCTGCATCTAGCTCTGTAATCTTAACATTTTTCGGATTTGAAGTAATATCTTTTGCAGTTACTAGATCCCCCTCTGAAATTTCAATTACTCCATTTTTAGCTAAAAGTTTTAAAGCTCTTGCTCCATTAGATGGATCATTAGGAATTGCTATTTCCGCACCATCTTTAATAGCCCCCATACCATCTAATTTTTCTGAATATACTCCCATTGGTTCTAGGTGTACCTTTGTTGTATAAGAAAGTTCATAAGATTTTTCCTTAACTGTAGCTTCTAAAAAAGGTACATGCTGAAAATAGTTTGCATCTATTTCACCTTCTTCAAGGGCAGTATTAGGTAGTACATAATCTGAAAACTCTACTACTTCTACTTTATATCCTTGATTCTCCAATAGTGGCTTTATAGCATTTTCCACTATAGCTTTATGCGGCTCTGGAGATACTCCTATAGCTATAACCTTATCTTCACCCTTAGCCCCTGAGCCTGCTTTCCCCTTAGAACCACAGCCTACTAAAGTCACCCCTAAAGCTAATGTTAACGTTAAACTTAATAATTTCTTTACTGATTTTTTCATGTATATATTCCTCCTTGATTATAAATTTCTAAACTTAAATTTTGAATACTAGCTTAGTTTCTTATATATGTAGTTTCCTAAGCTTTGAATAAGTTGAACAAATATAATTAAAACTACCACTGTAAATATCATAATTGGAGTATTAAATCTATTATATCCATAGGTTATAGCTGCTGCTCCAAGACCTCCTCCACCAATAGATCCAGCCATGGCAGAATAGCCTATAATGCTTATAATAGTTAAAGTAAGACCTGACGCAATAGATGGTAAGGCTTCTTTTATCATTATTTTAAATATTATTTGAGTCTTAGTAGCTCCTAAGGATTGAGCTGCTTCTATAACTCCTTTATCTACTTCCTTTAAAGAAGTTTCAATAATTCTTGCAACAAAAGGAGCTGCAGCTATAGTCAAAGGTACTATGGCCGCTGTAGTTCCTATGGATTTACCTACAATAACTCTAGTAACAGGAACTACTACCACCATCAATATTACGAAAGGTAAACTTCTTAAAGTATTTATAACCCCATCTAATATTTTATATATATATTTATTTTCCATTGGACCTTCTTTGGTTGTTAGTATTAAAGCTATGGCTAAAACCATACCAATAATTACTGCAAAGATCGTAGATATCACTACCATTATTAAAGTTTCTATTAGTGCACTACTAAGGATCCCTATAATTGCTTCTGCTGTCATAACTATAACACCTCCCATTGGAATTTATTCTTTTCTAAGTAACTAGTAACAACTTCCTTCCACTGTTCATCAACTCTTATGACTAATGATCCTAATATATTTTCCCTAAATCTTTCTAACTTGCCCCACACAATAGAAAAATTTACATTCAAATCTCTAGCCATGTTGGTTATAAATGAATTTTCACTTTTATTTGCCGGAAAATATATCTTAATATTGACTCCATCTTGAAATAAAATTTCTTCTTCTTCTCCTAAGAATTTTCTTAGAGAATATCCTGGTCTTAAGAACAGTTCATCTACATTTCCTTCAGCTTTAACTTCTCCTCCTTCTACAAGCACTATTCGCTGGCATATAGACTTTACTACTTCCATCTGATGAGTAACCATTACTATGGTAATCCCCATTTCTTTATTAATTTTAGATAACAGCTCTAATATGTCCTTTGTAGTTTTAGGATCCAGTGCTGAGGTTGCTTCATCACAAAGTAATATTTTAGGTTCTAAAGCTAAAGCTCTTGCAATTGCTACTCTTTGCTTTTCTCCGCCACTTAACTCTTTAGGCATAGACTTTATCTTGTGGAATAATCCAACAATTTTCAACAATTCTTCTACCTTTTTTTCTATATACTCTTTATCATATCCCCATAGTTGTAATGGTAATGCCACATTATTATATACATTAGACCTTTTAAGTAAGTTAAAATTTTGAAATATCATTCCAACATTTTTTCTAAACTCTCTAATATCTCTTTCTGTCATAGAGGAAACTTCTTTTCCCATAACTTTCAAACTGCCTTCATCATAACCTTCTAATCCATTTATACATCTTAACATGGTAGATTTTCCAGCTCCACTGTGACCTATGATTCCATATACTTGTCCCTCTTCTATGGTAAATGATACATTCTTTAGAACTTTTAAACTCTCAAAGCTCTTATTGATATGTGATACCTCTATCATTATCTAGCACCGCCCTTTACTGTAGATATCCTATTTACTTTAAATCTAGATTTAATTATTTGGGGTAAAAAGAAAAGCACTAGAGAATAAATCTCTAGTGCATAAAACTTCATGCATGCCAATTCATTCTCTTATCTTCCAGCTCAAAAAAGCTGCAGGATTTAGCACCATGACGCACATATAAAGATATATGATTCAATATATATACACAGGTTGCTGGGTTTCAAAGGGCCAGTCCCTCCACCGCTCGTGATAAGACAATATTTACTTTTACCTTGGCATTAATTATACATAACAATAAATAAATAGTCAACATAAAAATACCAAATTTTTTAGATTTTTTTGAATACAAGAATAAAGGTGCAAATATCTTCTTCCACCACCAAAGAGTTAATTTCTTTTATTTCATCCATCTTACCTAAATCACTAAGTAAATTTTTAAAAGTAGTAAAATCCCCCTTACACTTGATAGTTACTTCACCCCAAGAGTCATAAACAACAATGTTATTTAAAGAAATATCATTATAACTTCTTAATCTATTTAAAAATTCTCCAAGTTTAAACTCTTCCTTTTTATTTTCTTCTACAAGGTTACTTACAACTAAATTTCTATGATTTTTAGCATTATTTAAATTTATTTGTGTTTTACCATAGGCTATTAAGAGTATTATAGTTGCTATAACTATAGTAATATTAATTAATTTATATTTTCTAGTATCCATTAATCTTTACCCTAGCTGTAAAATATAGCTCTTCCTTCTCTTGAAGAATAGATGAAACTTCAACTATTGAAAACTTTTCTTCTAAAGTTTTAATACACATTGAATAATCTTCCTTATCTTTAATCTTTATATTAAATCCTATATTATTGTCATCTATATTCATAGAATTTATCTCAAGCTCTTCCTTTGAAATTATTTCATAAATATAGTTATATGCAAAGGTTGTAATACTTTTTCTGTCATTATTTAATTCTATGTTTTTGTTATACTGCACTTTACCTACAATATTTAATCTCTTATAATGATTCCCTAATATTCCCATGGAAATAATTATAAATAATATAGAGAAATATATCAAAGTCCTTACTATATTTTTCTTATAGATGTACCTTAAACTCTCTATATACCATTGAGGATAATATCCTTCTTTCATTGTCTCCCTCCCTTTCATAAATTAAGAATTTACAGGAAAACTCCTTTTCATCTCATATAAATTAGCGACCTTAACCTTTTCCTTTTTTTCATTTGTAATGATGTAAATTCCCTTATTATTATTATGTTCTTCTCCATTAATCTCTCTCAAAAATGCTAAGATTTCTATATTTACATTTTCTTTACTTCCATTTATAACTCTATTTGCTCTTATAGTCCCATTTTCTACTTCAATGATATAAACATATTTATTTCTATATATTATTAAAGTGAATTCTCCATTTTTAATCTTTTTGTTGTATTTATTTGTATATAACTGTTGTATAGGTATTATAGAGTTTATATTTGCTCCTAAAAACAATTCTCGATTCATTAAAAGTGAATCCTTTACATTTATGCAGTATATGGCTACCTCTAATTTTCCTCTTTTATTCCTAATAATTTCATAGTTAAATATTATATTTTCTATATCATAAAAAATTTTTATTACTTGATTTTTAACAATTAAATCTAGTTTATTTTTATTTACTTTAGGCACAAAAATATTATGTACAAATATCTCTTCTCCCTCTAAAATTATGTCCAAATTAAGCTTTCTTAAATTTTCCTCAACTGCTACATCAATGTCTTTATAATTTTTCTTACAGCAATATGTGCAGTAAAAATTCTTATCCTTTTTTAAATCTTTAATCTTTTCTTTTACAAACTTTATTTCTTCTTCACTTATTTCAATCGTACACCTTTTCTTCATAACTCTCCCTTCTACTGTACTAAATTCCCCTTAAAAATATATTTAACTTCACTACCACTAATCTCCATAGCGAACCTATAAACTCTGTTTAATCCATTGATTTGAAAATACTTATTACTTAAATCATAGGTTATATAACTATTATCATAGGTTATTAGTTTTTCACCAGCCTTCCTTTCAAAGTATTTCTCTGAAGTCTCTGCATTTATAGTTTCTATATTTTCTAGTACATAACTATTAAAATTAGCTATTAAGTGCTCCTTATAGCTATGGTCCTTATTTTCTTTCAAGTTATATTCCACATAATTTTTAATATAAGAATTTCTATTAATAAAGGACTTCATAGAATAACATATAGTTAGGGAAATAATCATTCCTACAATTACCACATAAGTTAATATCCATCCCCTATGAATTTTTCTATACTTGCTTAACCCTGTTTTATATTTTACCAATTGCTCTCTCTCCACTAATTCCTTTATTCGTAACTATTTTAATGAATAGAACCTCACCATTTTGCCTAACTTTAAATTCTCTCACATCATATAAAAGAGGCTGATTGGTGTGGCCTACTCCATGTTTATTCTTGAAAAAAAACCTAAGTTCATTCCCCTCTAAAGAAACATAACTTTCTCCTACAGATGTAGGTATAATTATATCCCCATCTTTTAAAAAACATCCTTCACCTCTATAATTAACATAATTTTCTATATACATAAGTGCTTCATAAATCCCTGTAATTTCACTAGAATAATATACGTTTTCCTTATAGCTTTTCATCCAAATACTATAACTGCTAATAATAACTGTAATTATTAAGGAGGAAATACTTAAGGCCGCTATTAATTCTAATATGGTAACCCCTTTAGCTTTTCTCATAATTACCCTTGTAAAATACATAATTTATTTCCTTTCCATCTTGAAACTTATATAAAACCTCTATTTTTATAATTTCTTTACCAGTTTCTTCAGTTCCCATTAACATTATAATTGGGTATTGCTTTACTTCATCCTTTATAATATATTTTATATTTATACTACCTAGAGCTTCCTCTGATAAATCACTAGTATTTATAAATCTAGTTTTTTCAACTATCTCTTTTTTAATATCACCATAATCCATATTGCATAAAATAAGCTTTTTAACTGCATCTATCTGAAAAGTGGCCTTCATTTTCTTTTGCTCTTCTTCTTCACACCGTCTCATTACACCATAAAAAGTAAGTGCTCCTATGAGAATAGTAGATATAACTAACATGCTTATTATAGTTTCTAACAGTGTAATTCCTTTATTTTTGCTTACTAACATAATCTGTTCCTACCTTTATGGTTATAACTTCTCTACGTCCATCTGGATCATATATATTTATAGATCTTCCCAAAGATGTATTTCCGTCAATATCTAATGGTATAGTTATACTAGCATCATTAGATATATGTATCCTTAGTGAATCTGGTAATAGATAACTGTGTACTTTTACAGTTCCATGATATAGGTTTAATTCTCTACTTTGGATAACTAATCTAAAGAGTTTCCTATTATCATAATTATTTCTTGCATACATCTTACAGCTATTTATAAATTCAATTGTGCCATTAACCCCATGTTCCATTTCCATGGCTAACTTCTTTTCATCATAGGAGTTTAAATGAGGATATATTATAAATGAACATATAGACAATATACCTAATACCACTATTAATTCTATTAGTGTAAATCCATTTTTCTTCATAGTTTTCTACCTTAATACCTTTTAAAACTTTGTATTGTACATATTAAACAATGGAATCATAATTGCAATAATGATAGATCCTATAAATAGACCTACAAAGACTATTAGTAGTGGCTCTATTAGGGATGTGATCCTATCTAATTTCCCTTCAAGTTCTTCTTCGAAAACTTCATTACAACATTGCAACACCTCTTCAACACTTCCATTAATTTCTCCTATATATATTGTTGATAGAAAATAATTTGAAAAAATATTGCACCTCTTAAGGCCCTCATAAAGGCTATCACCTCTTTCTAATCCTTCTATACATCTATTTAACCGCTCCTTAATGTAAATGGCATTTTCACAATTTCTCAGTAAGATTAAAGAAGATTTTATATCAATACCACTACCTATCATCATTGAAAGGGCCATAGTAAATTTACAACAAAATCTATTTTTCTCTAAATTTCTCGTTAGTGGATTTTTATATTTTAAATTATAGGTTATCCCTTTCCCCTTTAGATAGATATGTATAAAGCTTATGCCTATAAAAATCCCTATGCCTATTGGTACTACAAGTATACCTAGACTATTTATAACTCTAGATAATCCTAAATAAAATCTAGTTATATAAGGAAGTTTCATATTTTCTATATCCATAGAATTAAAAAATGTAGGTACTAACTTGTAAATAGCAATCATGCCCATAATTAATACAAATATAAATAATCCTATAGGATAAGTACTTACGCTAATAATTTTCTTTCGCCTTTTATATTCCTTCATATAGTACTTTTCCATGAAAGTTAGAATCTGCTGCAATCTACCACTTTCTTCTCCAAAATGAATTAATGTTATAAAAAATTCTGGGAATACACTTTTAAACTTCTCTAAGCTTTCTGAAAAAGATAAACCACTTTTTATATTATTTATAACTTTATTTAGAATTTCACATAACCTTTTATCCCCTAAATGCTCTTCTAATAGTTTCAAAGCATTAACTAAAGGAATTCCCGCCTTTAAATTATTCTTTAAATTTCTGCAAAAAGTAGATAAATTCTTTTCTGAAATCCTTCTTTTAAACAAATATGTATTTTCTTTATGCAACTCTTTGTAATTAATACAATATATTTCTTCCTCTTCTAATCTTTCCATTAAACTACAATGATCTTCTACTATAACTTTTCCTGATACAATTTTTCCCTTTACATTTATCCCCTTATACTTATACTCCATAATCCACTCCTAAGGCTTTTTCAATGTTATAAACCTGCATATTTCCATAATACTCTTCCACGGAAGTACTTCCCTCTACAACTAACTCCTTAAAATATTCATTCATAGTAACCATTCCCTCTTCAATCGCTATGTTTCTTAATATATCACTATCCCCACTATCCATAGACTCCTTTAATCTCTTTCCCATAATCATAATCTCATAGGCTACAGTTCTTCCTCTGTATCCAGTGCTATTACATTTAATACATCCAGTTCCTCTATAGCCTTCTTCAATCCTATCCATGGCTAGAAGCTTCTTTTCTTCCTTGGATAATTTATATTTCACCTTACACTTTTCACATATTAATCTTGTTAACCTTTGAGCAATTACAAGAACGAGAGAACTTTTAATTATATCTCCATCTATCCCCATGTTAGTTAGTCTATTTATAGCACTGCTAGCATCGTTAGTATGCAAGGTAGTTAAAACTAAGTGACCTGTTAAAGATGCTCTTATAGCTACTTCAGCAGTTTCCTTATCTATAATTTCACCCACCATTATTACATCAGGATCCTGTCTTAATACTGCCTTTAATATATTTCCATAGGTAGCACTACCATCTCCTATGGAAACTTGATTAATTCCCTCAACTTCACACTCCACCGGCTTTTCTACAGTGACTATATTCCTAGTTTCTTCGTTCAACTCATTTATCATAGAATATAAAGTAGTAGTTTTACCACTTCCTGTAGGACCTGTAATTATGATTAAACCTTGTTTGAACTTTAATATATTTTTTAAGAGTCGATAATCTTTAGGTGTAAAACCTAGCTTATTTATATCTAACAAAGGTGCATTTCTTTGTAATATTCTTATTACAAATTTTTCTCCATGAACAGTAGGCATTGTAGATATTCTTAAATCATAAATATTTTCCTTTACTTCAAGATTTATCTCTCCATCTTCTGGAGTATATTTATTAGTAATATCCATATTTGCCATAACCTTTATTCTTGTGGCTATAACCTCATAAAGATTTTTAGGTAAAGTACTAAAAATATTTAAAACTCCATCTATTCTATATCTTACAGTAATTGTATCCTTCCATGACTCTATATGTATATCACTTGCACCTTTTTCAATACCTTCTCTAAAAATCGAATCCACTAAAGAAATAATGGGTCCTTTTACTTCTTTATCACGCTCCTTTTTAGGATACTCTTCACCTTTAAGTCCCTTAACTATTTGCTTTCTATAAATTTCTTCATAATATTTATCTAAATAAATCTTAAATTGATCTATAGTACATAAGTTAAATACAATTTTTTTCTTTAAAATAAATCTTAATCTATTAATTTCTTCATTGGAATGCTCCGTAAAGGTAGCTAAATAAATCTCATTATTTTTTATGTCATAAGGTAAAATGCTATACTCTTCACACACTTCCTTGGAAAGCATAGACATAGCCTTCGTATTTATTGCTATTGAATCTAAATCTATTTTGTTGATCACCAGTTTATCTCCTTAAACATATTAAAAATATAGATTTCTTTTATCACAACTATAATTGTTACCATTTATTTCAAATATAATTCTATAAATAAATAAAAAAGGGTTTATATTAAAACAAATTTATAAATTGTTTAAATATAAACCCTTAATGTTCACTTATACTGCTATTTCACCCTTAAATACATTCTCCGCTGGCCCCGTCATCATTATTCCATCCTCAGTTATTTCTATAGTTAAAATACCTCCTGGAGCCATAACCTTCACAGATTTATCTACTAAATTTAATTTATTACAAACCACCACCGATGAACAACATCCTGTTCCACAGGCAAGGGTTGGCCCTGCTCCTCTTTCCCAGGTATTAACCTTTATTTCCTCTCTATTCACAACTCTACAAAAGTTAACATTGGTCCCCTGTGGAAATAATTCATGGGTTTCTATGGCTGCACCTTCTTCAACCTTAAACCCGCCCTCTTCAGTTAATAAAACAGTATGGGGAACTCCAAGTAATAATGAAGTTATATTATAGCTTTTTCCATTGGCACATATATCTTTTTTAATAATTTCTTCCTCTCCTAAGGCAGGAATAAACTTTGGATTAAAACTCTCTCTTCCCATATTTATCTTAACAGCTTTTACCTTATTATCTTCTATGAACAGATGACAAACCTTTATACCATCTCCTGTTTCTACGGTAAACTCACTTTTTCTTACCATGTTATTTTCATATACGTATTTTGCAAAGCATCTTATTCCATTTCCACACATACCAGCATAGGAACCATCACTATTTATTATTATCATTTGAATATCAGCAATTTTACTTCTTCTTACTACTAATATTCCATCTCCTCCTATGCCAAAATTTCTATCACATAACTTTTTAGCTAAAGTACCTAAATCATTGTATTTTACTTCCATATCTTCAAAAACCACAAAATTATTTCCTGCTCCCTGCATCTTTGTAAATTTTAAAATTTCCATAATATTCTCCTCTTAAAAGTAATTCTTAAGTATAACAGCTCTTATAGATTCATAATTAATTGTCTTAGGTAACTCTGCCTTTACCTTACTAACCTTATCATAGCCAACTCTTTCACAAACTTCCATGATAATTTTTTCTTCATCTTGGTTAAAAAACTTATTTAAAGGAATAGTAAACTTAGGTCTTCCATACTCCTCTATATACTCTGTAACGTATCCAAGTATAGTTGAAATTGATACCTCAATCTCTTCTGCAATATCCTCAATTGCAAAGTCTTCATTTAGCATGTCTAAAGCTATTTCCTTATTCTTTCTTTCATCTCCATCTATAACTAATCTTTTTTTCTTTTTTTCTTCCCATATAGGAGTTATTCCTTCTTCTTCTATATATGTATTTACTGCTTCTATTAAAGCCACTCCATATTTTTCTATCTTCTTAGGCCCCATACCTCCTATATCCTTTAGCTCTTCTAAGGTTTTAGGATATCTTCCACTTATCTCTTTTAGAGTATTTTTTGCTATGATATTCTGTTCCATGGCACCTTCTATCCTGCTAAATTCCTTTCGCACTAAAACTAACCTTTCAAATAGTTTTTTATCAGTATTTACATAAAAATCCCCTGATTCCTCATTAATACTACTAATTTCTTCTGATTTAGTTACACTAGCTTCTTCATAGCTTTTGTCAGGGTTATTCTTTTCCTTAACAGTTAGATTGTTAGCTTCAACATACTCTATAATAGCACCTTGAAATTCCTTACCATACTTACTATACTTAGTTTCTCCCACTCCAGATATCTCTAAAAACTCCTCCTTATTTGTAGGATGCTTAACACTCATTTCCCTAAGGGTTCCATCACTAAAAATTATATATGGAGGAATTCCAGCAGCCTTTGCCATGTTATATCTAAGTTCTCTTAATATATCAAAGAGTTCATTTCTTACCTCTGCATTTACTTTAACTTTAAATTCTTTAAAGTGAACTACTTCCTTACCTCTAAGTACTTCCATAGACTTATTATTTAATGCAAGGACAGGATAAGTTCCTTCAACTTGATTTATATACCCATGAGAAATTAATGTATTTATAAAAGTTTTTAGGTTTTCACTTGAATAATCCTTCATTATTCCATAGGTAGATAGCTCTTGAAAATTAAACTGTGTAACCTTTTTATTTTTCGATCCTCTTAGTACATCTATAAGCATAGTTGCACCATAGTTTCGTTTCATCCTATATATACAAGATAATACCTTTTGAGCATCTACAGTTTTATCAACTATCTCTCCCTGATTTAAACAATTACTACAATTATTACAGTCATCTTCATAACTTTCTCCAAAGTAATTTAAAATATATTTTCTATAACAATCATTACTATAAACAAAATCCACCATCTGCTGAAGTGCTTTATACTGATTGTTTTTTCTCTCCGGATTTTCTATACTCATCTCTATTAAATACTTTTGAACATGGATATCTCCTGGAGAAAATAATAATATACACTGACTCTTCTCACCATCTCTACCAGCTCTTCCAATCTCTTGGTAATAACCTTCTATATTTTTAGGCATATTATAGTGAACCACATATCTTATATTAGACTTATCTATTCCCATACCAAAGGCATTAGTTGCCACCATAATCTTAACTCTATCATAAATAAAATCTTCTTGATTCTCTTTTCTTTCCTCATCAGATAACCCTGCATGATATCTAGCTATATTATATCCCTTACTAGAAAGCTCTCTATAAATATTATCTACTTCCTTTCTAGTAGCTCCATATATAATACCAGAGTTCTCTTTATTGTCTTCCATAAATTTAAGAAGATATTTCTTCTTATTCTCAGATTTAACTATATTTATAGACAAGTTTTCTCTATCAAAGCCAGTAATAAATATTTTAGGACTTTGAAGCTTTAAAAGTTTTACTATATCTTGTCTTACTTCTTTAGAAGCTGTTGCAGTAAAGGCTGTAACTATAGGTCTCACCATAAGCCTTTCTATAAAACCTGCAATTCTTTTATAACTAGCTCTAAAGTCATGACCCCATTGAGATACACAATGGGCCTCATCTATAGCTATCTGGCTAATAGGTATCCTAGAAATTACATTATAAAATTCTATATTATCTAATCTCTCAGGGGCTATATAAAGTATTTTATATTTTTCTTCCTTTATTCCATCTAATACTTCTTTAAAATCTTTACTGCTTAAGGAGCTATTAATATAGCTGCAAGGTATTCCCATGTCCTTAAGTGCATCTACTTGATCCTTCATAAGGGAAATTAAAGGTGAAATTACTATAGTTAATCCCTGAAGGATTAAAGCAGGCACTTGATAACATATAGACTTACCACTACCTGTAGACATTATAGTTAATGCATCCTCTCCCTTTAAAATAGATTCTATAACTGGCTGTTGACCTGTCCTAAAGCTTTTATATCCATAATATTTTTCCAAAATTTCTTTCATTGCTTCTTTCAAAACTACACATCCCTTAGCTTGTTTAATTTAGTAAATTTATCTCAAGTTTAAATTATATCTTTTGTAAAAAAGTTCTTATCATACGTACATATACATCATGACCTATTATAAGTGATTCTTCATTAAAATCAAAATAGGGATTATGATGTGGTGCCACAATAGAAGATGGAATTATAAAATAGATTCCCTTTCCCCCTTGCTTTTCCACCTCTTCTAACATATAAGTTATATCCTCAGAAGCTCCAAAGGAAAATTCTTCAATAATTTCTATAGGTAAACTTCTAAGATTTTTTATTACTATCTTAGAAAATTCATTATCGGTGCTATTATATGCCCTTGCAGAACCAACTACTCTTATATTATATTCCACATTGTAGGAAATTGCTGCACCCTTAACTACTCGACAAACCATATCCATGATTCTATCATTAATTTCGTTAGTATCGCCCCTTGTTTCCAACTGTAAAACTGCTTTATCTGCTATAACATTTTTTCCAGTTCCTCCATGAAGAGTTCCTACGTTAAGTCTTCCTACTCCTTTTCCAAATTGCACTTGGCTATGAAGATTTAAAATACAGCTTGCTCCTGCTAAAAGAGCATTTCTTCCCTCTTCTGGACAAAGACCTGCATGGGCAGATTTACCTAAGAACTCTACCTCCACTTTATTAGTAGCAAGCAAATTTTTAACTTTAACAGCTATGGCATTATTTTTATTAATAAAGCCGATGTGACCAGAGAATAAATAATCTACATCTTTTAAAACTCCAGCTTCTACCATAGACTTAGCCCCTCTAACCTCTTCCTCTGCTGGTTGAAATATGAGCTTTATTTTTCCTGTTAATTTTTCTTTCATCTCTACAATAGTATTTGCAAGCTGAAGGCCCATAGCTATATGAGCATCGTGACCACAACAATGACATATTCCTGGATTTTTAGAAGAAAATCCCTCTTTAAAAGGTCTATGATTTTCCTTAGCTTCCTCAACCTTAAGACCATCTATATCAAATCTAAAAGCCATGGTAGGACCCTGAACTCCTGTATCTATACTTGCTACTACCCCAGTATAGCCTTGTAGAATTTCATCTACATTATAGGACTTGTTTTTAATTGCTCTACTACACTCTATCCTATGATTAGTAAGTATTTCTTCATCAGCCATACCCATTGGATTACTATGTATTTCCTTACCATATTGTAGATTATATCCAAGTTTTTTCAAGTAATCCATTATTTTTATGGTGGTTTCAAATTCTAACCACCCAGCTTCTGCACATCTATGAAATTCCCTTCTTAAGTTAATGATACTTTTCCTTAACTCCATTTATATCCACCCTGCCTTTATAATTTTTTCTATATATTCAACTCTTATGTAAATTCATTCTTATTACTTCTTAAACAACTACAGTTCCTTTAACTTAAATATTCCTTAAATTCAATATTACTTTTATTATATCATCTTCAATTAAGGAAATTATCCTTGTCCTAACTTATTTTGTATTTTATTTATAAAATAATAGTGATATACTGTAAAATATATGCTTAAATGAAAGGATGATTTATATGGCACTAGATGGATTATATTTGCGCTCTCTAGCCAATGAAATAAAAAACACTCTAATAAGCAGTAGAATAGATAAAATAACCCAACCTGAAAAGGATGAAATAATACTGAGCTTTAAAATAAATAGGAAACCTGTTAGACTACTGCTAAACGCTAACGCTTCTTATCCTAGAATAAACTTTATTGATTACTCTAAGGAAAGTCCACTTAAGGCACCTGTATTTTGTATGGTTTTAAGAAAATATCTAAATACTGCAGTTTTAAAAGATGTTACTCAATTAAATAACGACAGAATCCTACTTTTAGATTTTGAAAGTAGTGATGAATTAGGCTTTAACAGTATATATACCCTGATAATTGAAATCATGGGTAGACACAGTAACATTACTTTGATAAGAAAAAGAGATGGACTCATCATGGATTCCATAAAACATATTACACCAGATATAAATAGCTATAGAGTACTCTATCCTGGTATTGAATATGTATATCCTCCTGAAAGTAATAAACTTGATATATTCAATACTACCTTTGAATCATTTCAAGAAAAAACTTTTAGTCTCTATGAAGATGAAGAGCTAAATGAAAAATTCTTTACTAGAGTTTTAGATGGAGTAAGTAATCCTATAGCTAAAGAGATTTCTTTTAGGCTAAATAAAAGAAATATTCCTTTAAGTAAAAATAACCTAAAGGGAATCTATGAATTCTTGATAGAGTTTTTTGCTAAATCCAAAGATAATAATTATGACCTTTATAGCTATTCCATAAATGATGAACTAAAAGATTTCCACTGTATAAAGCTAGAGTATATTTTAGATGATGGTGGACAATGTGAAGAATATTCTTCTCCTAGTAGTCTTCTAGAAAGCTTCTATCATGCAAAGGATAAAATAAATAGACTTCAAAGTAAAAGTCATGATATGCAAAAGCTAGTTATAAATAACATAGACAGAGTTGAAAAAAAATTAAACATTCTAAAAAAAACTTTAATTGAATGTGAAGAAAAGCAAAAATATAATCTATATGGAGAGCTTATAACTGCAAATATTTATAATATTAAAAAGGGTGATAAAGAGGTTGAAGCATTAAATTATTATAGTGAGGAAGAAGAATATATTAAAATTCCTTTAGATGTAAATAAAACCCCTTCTGAAAATGCTCAAAAGTATTTTAAAAAATACAGTAAATTAAAAGCTGCAGAAGAAAATGCTTATATCCAAATAGAATTAGCCGAAGAAGAGGATGAATATCTTCAATCAGTACTTAGTAATATTGAAAATGCTGATAACTATAAAGATTTAGAGGATATAAAAAATGAGTTAGTGGAAACTGGCTACATTGCTTTCAAAAAGTCTATGAAAAGTAAAAAGACTAAGCCTTCAAAACCACTCCACTTCATATCTAGTGATGGCATTGATATATATGTAGGTAAAAACAATCTAGAAAATGATTATTTAACTCTGAAGTTTGCTCATAACAATGATATTTGGCTTCACATAAAAAATATTCCAGGTTCCCATGTAATCATTAAAAACCTTGGAGAAGTACCTGATTCCACCCTTCTTGAAGCTGCAACCTTAGCCGCCTTCTATAGCAAGGGTAAAAACTCTACAAAGGTACCTATAGACTACACAGAAATTAGAAATGTTAAAAAAATGGCTAAAGGAAAGCCTGGTATGGTAACCTACTCCACAAACAAAACCATCTATGTAGATCCTATAAAACTTGATTTAAAGCAAGCTTAAAACAAAGACTATCTCAAATTTTTTTGAGATAGTCTTTAATTTATTTCTTCGGATTATATTGATAGTAATAACACTGAATTCTTCCATTATAAAGTTTTCTGTTTTTATCAGCCTTTTTTCCAAATACCTTTTGAAAGTCATCATAGGATGTTAGTACATAGCAAGACCAATCCTCTAGTCCTGCATACACATTAGAAAAAGTTTTGTAGAGATACTTAACCTCATCTTCATCTAAAAGTCTCTCTCCATAAGGTGGATTAGTTATTATCATACCACCTTTTTTTCTATTTCTTACATCCTTCATATCAAGTCTTTGGAAGTTAACATACTTCTCTACACCTGCTTTTTTAGCATTATCCATGGCAGTTCTAAGTACTCTTCCATCTATATCAGAGCCTTGAATAACGAAGTCTTTTTTATTAACACTTCTTTTCGCTCCTTCGCGTACCTGCTCCCAAATTTCTTTGTCAAAGGTAGGCCAAGTTTCACTTACAAAGTGTCTATTAACTCCTGGTGCTATATTTTTAGCTATCAGTGCCGCTTCTATAGGTATAGTTCCTGATCCACAAAATGGGTCTATTAAAAGCTCATCTCCATTGAATTTGGCTATCAAAACTAAGGCTGCTGCTAAGGTTTCCTTCAAAGGAGCCATTCCTGCATTTTCCCTATATCCCCTCTTATGAAGTCCTACTCCAGAGGTATCTACTGCAAGGGTTACCTTATCCTTTAGAATTCCAACTTCTATCTTATATACTGGTCCATCTTCACTAAACCAATTAGTATCATATTTTTCTTTCATTTTTTCTACTACAGCTTTTTTTACTATACCTTGACAGTCAGGTACACTATGTAAAGTAGATTTAACAGATTTTCCTATAACATGCATCTTACCATCAATAGGTATTAAGCTACCCCAGTCAACTTTTTTAGTTCCTTGAAATAATTCTTCAAAGGAGGTAGCTTCAAATTCTGCCATCTCTAGAAAAACTCTCTCTGCAGTTCTTAAATGGATATTACAGATAGCAACATCCATTTCATCTCCTTCAAAGGTTATCTTTCCATTTTCTATTTTTAAGTCTTCATATCCTAAATTCTTTAGCTCCTTGCCTGTAATAGCCTCTATACCAAAGGTAGTAGTTACAATTATTTTATACATAAATTTTTTCTCCTAATTATTCTCGTATAGACTTACAGAGTCCACTCCATCTTTTTCTACTAGTTCAACAGATATATCCTCTTTTCTTGAAGTTGGTATGTTTTTCCCCACATAATCAGCTCTTATTGGCAGCTCTCTATGACCTCTATCTACAAGTACAGCTAACTGAATCATTTCAGGTCTTCCTCTATCTATGATTGCATCTATTGCCGCTCTTACACTTCTTCCTGTAAATAAAACATCATCCACTAGAATTATTCTCTTACCAGTTATGTCTACACCTAATTCTATACTATTATGTTCCTTTAAGTTTTCAGGTTTTTTTAGGTCGTCTCTATATTTAGTTATATCTACACTCCCTACTTCTACCTCTTCACCTTCAAACATGTTGATCAGTTCAGCAATTCTATTAGCTAGTGGCACTCCTCTACTTTTAATTCCTAATATAACTAAGTTTTCTGTACCCTTGTTTTTTTCTATAATTTCATGAGAAATTCTCGTCAGAGTTCTCTTAATTGCTTTATCGTCCATAAGTACTGATTTCAGTTCCATAACAATCCCTCCCTAAACTTCTTTTCTTAATTTATCTAATATATCCTGAAAATATTCTGGAAGTTGTGAATCAAATTCCATATACTCTCCTGTGGTAGGATGTATAAAGCCTAAATTTTTCGCATGAAGTGCTTGACCTTGCAATTTAAACTTCTGTTTTTTATATCCATATACTTGATCTCCAATTAGTGGATGATGTAAATGAGCCATATGAACTCTAATTTGATGTGTTCTACCTGTTTCTAATCTACATTCCACCAAGGTATTACTTTTAAATCGGTCCAGCACTTTATAATTAGTAATAGCTTCTTTTCCATCCTTAACTACAGCCATCTTTATTCTCTCTACAGGATGTCTTCCTATATTGTTTCTAACAGTACCCTCTTCCTCCTTTACTATACCTTCTACTATGGCATAGTAAGTTCTCTTCATGGAGTGGTCCTTTAGCTGCATAGCTAATGAATTATGCGATTTATCATTTTTAGCAACTACTAATACCCCAGAAGTATCTTTATCAATTCTATGCACTATACCAGGTCTTATAACTCCGTTTATACCTGATAAGTCCTTACAATGATAAAGAAGACCATTAACAAGAGTTCCAGTATAATTTCCTGGGGCAGGATGGACTACCATGTCCTGTGGTTTATTTATTACTATAACATCACTGTCCTCATAAATTATATCTAAAGGAATATCTTCAGCCTCTACTTGAAGCTCCACTGGCTCAGCTAGTTCTACTCGAACCTGATCCCCTACTCTTAATTTGTAATTACTTTTTTTTATCTGTCCATTGACTTTCACTTGTTGTTTTTCAATAATTCCCTGGACAAAAGATCTAGACATATCTACTTCATTTTCACTTACAAATAAGTCAAGTCTCTTCCCTACATTTTCTTCTTCTATAATATAATTTTTAAAATCCATTAAATCTCATCCTTCAGTATACATATTAATAGAAAAAATGTTCCTATACAAACTAGCATGTCAGCCACATTAAAAGTTGGAAAATAATATACATCCCTATAATGAACCATAATAAAATCTACTACATAATTATAACTTATTCTATCTATAAGATTACCTATTGCTCCCGCAATTATCATAGCAATAGATACATATACTAATTTGAACTTAGGCTTATACTTTAATAAATAGAATATCATTCCTATAACTACAACTATAGTAATAACAATAAATAACCACTGCTTATTTTGAAGCATTCCAAAAGCAGCTCCACGGTTTTCTAGATAATCAAGAGTAAAGAAATCCTTAATTACAGTTAATCCTTCTGAACCCTTTAAGGTACCTATAGCCCACCATTTTGTTCCTCTATCTATTATTAGACCTAATACTACTATTATTATTCCTAAAGTCAAAACCACTCCCCCTTATCTTAACTCGGATAAAATATTTTTAATGGCATTAGACTTATTTATAATTTTTTTTAAATTTTCTACATTAATAGTTTGTCTTGCATCTGATACAGAATTATCAGGATTTACATGACTTTCTATAATTAATCCATCTGCACCAGCTGCCACAGCAGCTAAACTCATAGCTTCAACTAACTCACGCCTTCCAGTTCCATGACTAGGGTCCACAATAACAGGAAGTCTATAATTTTCCTTAATCACTGCTACAGAGTTTAAATCCAAGGTATTTCTAGTGGTAGTCTCAAAGGTTCTTACTCCTCTTTCACAAAGTACTACTTGATTATTACCTTCCTTTAAAACATATTCAGCTGCATAAATCCATTCAGCTACAGTTGCACTTATCCCTCTTTTTAGAAGTACAGGTACTTTAAGCTTTCCTAATTCCTTCAAAAATGTATAGTTATACATATTTCTAGAACCAACCTGTATCATATCTACATAAGGAAGAGAAATTTCTATATCTCTAGCATCCATTACCTCAGATACTACTGGCAAACCAAATTCATTTCCCACTTCTTTAAGTATTTTTAGTCCTTCTATACCGAGACCTTGAAAATCATAGGGAGATGTTCTAGGCTTGAAGGCACCTGCTCTCATCATATGTGCTCCCTGGTCCTTCAAGGCTCTTCCTATCTTTATCATTTTATCATAGTTTTCCACTGCACATGGTCCAGATATAAACACTAAGTCATCTCCACCAATGATTACATCCTTAACCTGTACTGTAATTTTTTCTCCACTATTTTTTTCTGCAAGTATTCTTTTCATATAATATCACCTTATAAAGTTTTTAACATAGAACGTAATATGGTATTTGAATTTTTAACTGATATTTCTTTAAATTTTTCATAGTCCATATGTGCTCCATTATTAGCATTGTCAGAAATTGATCGTATTATAACAAAAGGTTTGTTATTAAGATAAGCTGCATGAGCTATACTTGCTCCTTCCATCTCACAAGATAGCGCATTAAACTCGCTTTTTAACCATCTTATCTTCTCTATATCAGCTATAAATTGATCTCCAGATACTATTCTACCAGTGAAAATATTTATATCTTTTATACCTTCACAAGCACTTTGGGCTTTTTCTACTAATCCCTTATCACATTTAAAGTCAAAGACTTCCATATTAGGAACTTGACCTGGTCTATCTCCAAATTTAGTTGTGTCCATATCATGCTCCACTAAATCTGTTGCAATAACCACATCTCCTGGATATATATCTTCTCCAATACCACCAGCTATACCGACATTTATAACAGCATCCACATTGAAATCATCAACTAAAATTTGTGTACAAACTGCTGCATTTACCTTACCTATTCCACTTCTAACTATTACAACATCCTTATCATAAATAGTTCCATGATTAAATGTCATCATTGCTCTTGTAACTTTTTTCTTTATTTCCATATCAGCTATTAGAGAGCTTACTTCCTCTTCCATAGCTCCTATAATTCCTATCCTCATGCTAAAATCTCCTCTTTTCTTCCTAGGTACAAATAATTCTAGGTACTTTTCTTTAATACAAATTTAGGTCACCAATTATGTTAATACATATCGAAATATAATTTTTCACATTAATTGGGTACAACTACATCTATTATAATATACATGTTCCGGGATATGTCAATAGCTTTCAGCAGATAAAAAAATCTCACCCTAAAGTGAGATTAAAGAGCTGCTACGTCCCTGGATAATAATTTCCCCTAAAGGACAACGAATTATAAGTATGAATAAATTCATACTTATAGTTCTATTAATAACCTTCAGTGGGAGTAAAAACTCTCTCTAAAGCAAAGAATTCTATTTATACATTAATCATATTTACCAAAAATTACACAATATATGTAAATAAAATTTCAATATTACTTATCTACAAAAAAACTTTTTATATCCTCTAATTCAGCTGTATTATATTCAAAGCTTTCTACATCCTTCTCAGAAGCAACTTCTAATACTGGCTCATGTACCTTCTCTTCCATTACAGTTGAAATATTATAATTTTTATCAAAATCTTTTTCTAGCGCTTCAAACATTTCCATTTGTGTAACTATAAAGTTTCTAAACTTGCTCCTAAACTTAGCAAATTCCTGTTTTGTTCTATCGAATTCATCATTGATATTTAAAACATCAGTGTGAGCTTTATCTAAAATTCTTTTAGCACTTTCATTTGCATTTTTAATTATAAGTTCAGCTTCTGATTGAGAACTTTGCTTTGCCTGTTCTGCAGCATTTTGTGCTAATAACAAAGTGCTTTGAATAGTAGTTTCCATCTTTGAATAATGATCTAATTTATCTTGGAAAACATCTAATTTTTCCTTTAAAATAGCATTTTCCTTATACACGGTTTCATAATCCTCAGAAATTTGTTCTAAAAATTCATCCACCTCATCCATGTTATATCCTCTCATGGCTTTTTTAAAATCTTTGTTCATAATGTCCATAGCTGTCATCTTCATATCCTTCACCCCGCATTAAATATATTTACCTATTAATAATTTAATTCGTCCCTTACTAGTTTCTCCTTCAATTGAATTAATTTTATACTTTCCAAATCCCCTTATGGTAATAGTATCCTTCATTTCTATTAATTTATCCTTTCTATTACATTTAAGATAATTTAATAATACAGACCCATTACTTATAAGATCTGTGCCCTTAGCCCTAGACATATTGCAAATACTAGGTACCACATTATCTAGTCTAAGGGATGTAACCATTATAATCTTTTCTTCAAATTCAATCTTTGGGATATCTTCACTATTTATATCTATTCTATCAATAGTACATGGACAATTTCCAATGTTAGTTAAATTATATTGAACATATTGAGAAACTGACCTTGTCATTGGAACAAAGCAAGCATCTCCTTTTACTACTAAGTCTCCAAATAAGCTTCTCTTAACTCCTAAAGCCATTATAGAGCCTAAATAATCTTTATGCTTAAGATCTTTAAACTTTGATTTATTTTTTATCTTTACAATATGAATATCATAGTCCAGAGTTTCATATGTATTAGTAGAAAAACATAACATCTTTCTCTCACAATCCGCAAACACACCAGTACCATGAACAAAAACCCCAAGTTTACTTTGGTTGTTTTTTATATTCATATAGATATCCGGAGTCACAAACTCCTTTGTATATATAGGAATTTCTATGTTCTTACATAGTTCTATGTCCTCATATATACTTGAAATATAATTTTTATCGTGGTCTTTAAATATATCTAAAAATGCCTTCTTCTCCATAGCTTTCCTCTAATTCATTATATATTATTATAATTCCTCTTAATACTGTTCATGTTTTTTAAGCTATATTCTACCACTCAAATATATATAAAATTAACCACGTAATACTTTACTAAGTTCGAGTACTAGACTTATTTGAAGGAACTAAAAATTCCTTTGTTTGTAAGCTCATTTTTTAGTTCATTACTAACTTCAATATTAGATGGAGTTAATATAAATACTCCCTTTTCTACAGGTTGAAGTCCTCCCTCTAATGCGTAAATAGCTCCTATTAGGAAATCAAGTATTCTTTGACCTTCCTTAGGCTCTACTCCATTTAAGTTAACAATAACTATTCTTCTAGACTTTAAATTGTCTACAATAATTTTTCCCTCATCATAATTTGAAGGCTTACTAATTACAACCTTTGAGGATGATGCAGTATGAATATTAACTATTTTATTTTGCTTCTTGCTTACGAAAGGTTCAATTTCAATCTCCTCTTCACCTTCATCATAGTTTTCTTCCCTGTTCTCTAATAATTCTTCATCATCTTCTTCATCAAATCCCATCATTCTACTTATTCCTTTGAAAAATTCCATAATAAACCTTCCTCCTACTTTAATTTGCTATAATCTCTTTTCCCAAAAACCCCTTCACCAATTCGAATCATATTTGATCCTACTTTTAAAGCTTCTTTATAATCTCCACTCATTCCCATAGATAAAATCTCCATGGCAATATTTTTATAGCTTTTAGTTTTCAGGGTATCAAATACTTCTTTAGTCTTAGTAAAATAGTAATTACAACTTTCAGTATCTCCTTTTGGAATAGTAGCCATAATACCTTTCACCTTGACGTTTTTACACTGTTCACAAGCATTTATAAGTTCATCTAAATCCTCCATCATAATCCCAGTTTTAGACTCTTCTCTACCTATATTAATTTGAATTAATACATTTGCAATAAGTTCCTTACTTGAAAATTGTTTTTCAATCTCCTGTAAAAGTCTAACACTATCTAAAGAATGTATTAAATAAACTCGTCCAACTAAATATTTAACCTTATTTCTTTGAAGATGACCTATTAAGTGCCACCTAATATCCTTAGGTAAGATTTCTTGTTTTTCCATTAACTCTTGAACTTTATTCTCTCCAAAATTTCTTTCCCCTAAGTCATATACATTTTGTATTTCAGCTATAGATCTAGTTTTTGATACTGAAATCAATGTCACTTCTTCTGGCAACTCATTCTTCAATTTTATAAAATTTTCTTCAATAGACAATTTTATTCCTCCCGTCTCATATACAAACTCTAGCTTATAATGGAAAATATATGCCCATATAATTTATTCTCGATATAATCTAAAAAACCTTTAATATTATTAATTTTTTCTAGTTTTTTATTTTAATTTTAGATACTCACTTTTTAACTCTCCATTATAGGCTGGCAACTTTTCATCATAAACTGATTCAATATCTACATAACAGCCTCTTGCCTTCAAACTCTTAAGTTGATTTTGTTGATTTTCAAGAAAACTATTTATTACATCCTGATTTCCAATAGCTGTAATGTAAAAAGGAGCTATTACTTTTATCCCATCTAACTCTATGGTTGCTCCAGCACAAAGTCCAGCTGTTGAACCTATTATTCTATATCCATTAATAGCTATTGCCTCTGCTCCTGCAGCTCTTAAATCATTAACAACCATTGTTAAATCCGAATCATGAATTAACATATAAAGGGGTACATCTTGCCCTAAAATTGTAGCTTCCGGTGCATCATTTAAAGTAATCTTTACACCATTTCCCACCACTGGAAGCAAACCTAATGCAAGTTTATTTTTGCTTATCTCTCCAACCATCTCTTTTCTAACTTCATCCTCAGATATACTACTTCTTTCATATTTATTAATTTTATCATTAGTTTCAACATATTGGTCTTCTAAATTACTTATTTCATTTTGTAACTTTGTCCTACTATCATATGCCTTTTGATACTGCTCTACATCTAAAAATTTAGTTTTTCCTCCTAAATTTACATTCATAGCTATTAAAATACCAATTATAATGGTAGCTATAAGTAAAAATATATTAGCTTCATTAACTCGCATTTAATTATCTCCTTAATGATGTGTTTTTATTCTATCCATCAATAACCTTCTTATAACAGCAAAGTTTGTAAATATCCTCTGTCCAAATATTATAATTGCTGCAATATATACAGGTATACCCAGCTTATCCCCTAGATAAACCATTCCTGCTGCTAAAAATGCATTTCCAAAGAATCCTGATATAAATATATCTGGTCTAAAATCCTTATTTAAGGTAGCTCTAATAGCCCCAAAAGTGGAGTCTATACAAGCAAATATTGCAACAGATATATATGGTGATAATTTAAGTGGAAAATTTATGTTGAAAGCTATTCCTAATATAATTCCTATTATAAGTCCTATTAATGCAATCATTTCATCACTCCTACTTTTAGTTTTCTTGTACTTCTTTTATGTGTTCATATTTTACTGGTATACTTGCCTTTTTAATTTTAATATTATCCTTTGTTTCCGATGTAACCTCACAGATTCTTTTCACTCTATTAGGAATGAACCATCCCATAGCCCCTTCTAATATAGTCTTATTTCCTATAGCTTTTATAACTATACGCTCCTGTTGTGAAATTCTTTCACCATTAATTCTAATACTATTTCCTGCTATCCTTATACTGCTGTTTCCAATAAGTCTTATATCATTTATAGATACAGCTTCAGCCCCTGCAGCATATAATTCATTAACGATATACAGTAACTCATAATCTTGTATAGGATCATCTTCTACTTGTGGAGTGAATAAACTAGTTTTAGGATCAATATATATTGTAATACCTGGCCCCTCAACATTAGTTAATCCGGCTCTAAGTCTAGTATTATTTAGCTCTTCAAGGAGCCTTTGATTCTTTGTATCTTCTGTTGCTTCCTTTTCGTATTCAGCCGCCTTCACCTCTAGTTCCTCAACAGCCTTTTCCAATTCTTCCTTTTGTTTTTTTAATTGCTCATTTTCTAATAATATTTCTGGACTTTGTGAACCCTCAACTTTATCTGTACTTTGCTCTCCTATAGTATTAAGTTGAGTGATTATAACAAATCCAAACATTAAAAATATAAGTCCGGTACATAGCTTGGAAATAATACTTTTCACTTACCCTACCTCCCAATAAAATCTTTCTTGAACTATGATGCTTTTACCTTTTAATCTTTTGATCTATTTTTCCTTATAAATAACTGGATTGCCTTCAAAACTTACATCCACATATCCCTTCATCTCTCCAAGGGTCCCACTTTCTATTATGCTAAACCCCCTAGCAACTTTACTATTAACTTTATCAACAGTTCCAAGTTTCATGTGTAAATTATTTACGTATAATTTTAAGTCTACAAAGTCATTAACTTCCAATTTTATTATGTTATATTTTTCAAACAAACTATTTGCTTTTATAAATTTATGAATATTGCAAATTGCCTTTATTTTATCTTCGTCTATATTTTTAATCTGTTCACCTATTTTTAAACATGTTTCATCAATTCCTTCAATCTTTAAAGCTTCTATACCTTCGATAGATTCCTTTTTTTCCAAAACCACACCCTTATCATCAATCACATAGAAACCTCCTGATATTTCTGTGTAGAAAGCAATCTTTCTCTCATTGATAGCAATAGAGAGTTTGTTAGGGTATTTTCTAATAATGGTTGCTTCTAATATGTAAGGGTTTTTCTCTAACTCTTTTTCTATTTTTTTTGTTTTTATTTTGAATATATTGGTACCCTTTTGAAGCTTTGTAGTTGTTTTAACACCGTCTTCAGATAAATTTACCAACCCACTAACTAAAATCTCTGATAAATTAAAAGTAGGTAAAGTTAAAGCCAAAGTTATTAAAATAGAAATCATTACTACAAGTAGTAACATGGTCTTTTTTAATTTAATTATTTTTTTCTTTCGCTTTAATATCTCTTCTTTATTATCTATTATATAATTACCATAACTCTGTTTAGTTTTTTTTGCCACATCTTCACCACCAAATTACAATATATGAACATGAAAGTAAATTAATACACCTTCTATCATACCATTTTTATATTACAAATTCATTACAAAAATATTAAATATTATGGCTCTGTTGAAAATTACAGTGATAGAATATACATGCTATGAGAATATTGGTGGACGTCCCTTAAAGTTCGTGCTGAAACAAGGCTTTGTGCCCCTAAAAAAATATAGGCGTAGCCTCATATTTTGACTCTATGTATTTAAAAAGAAACATATAATTACTAAGATACTTAGTTGAAACACCTTTATAGGGCCTCATAAAACTTTTTACCTTGCTATGAAGGTTATTAATTCTTTGGATATTATATGAACCTACTCTGCGAGAACCCGTAGGGATTGCTATATGTTTTGATTTACTATAGGAAGATAGTGTGCTTGTAACAAAACAGTGAATCTGTTACAAGCACACTATCTTTTTTATTACTCTTCCTAGTACTCTTAAAAGATCACTACTTTCTGGACGTCCCATACAGCTAGGCTCAATATTAAAACATCATTCATTGTTTTACTTATTTCTAAAATTAGTTTTAATCTTTCATTTTCTTTTACTTCTCTAGCTAACGCTAACACTTCGTGATAATTTGGCGAACTCATTATCAAATCTCCATAATTAATGTTCCTATAAATCGTCTCCATGATTTATCACTTTAATCAACAACAGAGCCAAAATAATAGGACTGAAGATGCTTTCTATTCTTCAGTCCTATTATTTCTATGAAGTTTTTTTATTGTTCTGCCGAGTTATATTAAGAAGTATTCCCATAAATAGCATATTAATTACTAAGGAAGACCCTCCATAGCTTATGAATGGTAGAGGAACCCCTGTTACTGGCATAGAGCCTGTAACAACAGCAATATTGATTAAGCTTTGAATAACTACTACAGAAGTTATTCCTGTAGCTAATAGGGAACCGTACATATCCTTTGCCTTAGATGCTGCAATAACTCCCCTCCATAGAAACAGTATAAACAATATAATTATAAAGGCACAGCCTATAAAACCTAGTTCTTCACCTATAACTGACAATATAAAATCATTATGAGGTTCAGGAATATAAAAACACTTTTGTCTTGATTGACCTATTCCAACACCAATAAGTCCTCCAGAACCTAATGCTAAGAGAGATTGTACCAATTGATATCCATCTCCTTGAGAATCACTCCAAGGATTAGTAAAACTTAAAAGTCTTCTAAGTCTATATTCCTCTGTTAAAATAAAAACAGCACCTAAAACTCCTACAGTTCCTATTAGTCCTCCCATATGAATAACTTTAGTTCCAGCTACAAATAACATTATAAGACTAACCACCATGGTGACTGTGGCAATACTAAGATTCTTTTCAAGAAGAATCATTCCTGCTATAAAACCTGCAAATAAAAGGTTAGGCACTACGCCCTTCCAAAACTTTTTTATATTTTGGGGATTGCTTGATATATATTTTGCTACAAAAAGCACTACCACGTACTTTGCAATCTCCGATGGTTGAAAGGATAGAGGTCCAAGTCTAATCCAACGCTGAGCTCCCTTTACTGGTGGAAATAAAAACACTAAGCAAAGGGCTATAAATGTAAAGATTATTAAAATTCTTGTATACTTTTTATACTTATGGTAATCGATATTCAATGTGATCATCATTCCAATAAGTCCAAGTCCAGCCCACTGAAGCTGTTTCCATAAAAAGAATTCTGCATCATCATATTTAAAGGCTGAAAAATATGAACTAGCACTATATACCATGACAACTCCCACTGTAACTAACATAATAATTACAGCAAAAAGTAGAAAGTCCACATCTCCCAATTTCATTTTGGGTTTTTTCATATTAAATTCCTCCTACGCCATTTTAATAAGTTAGTGCAAGGAATCCTATTAAACATAGTATAACTGTTATGATGGAAAATACTGCTACTATCTTACTTTCATGCCATCCCTTTAATTCAAAGTGATGATGTAGAGGTGCCATCTTAAATACTCTCTTTCCAGTAAGTTTAAAGGAAGCAACCTGAATAATTACTGAAAGAGTTTCTAATAAATAAACTCCACCTACAATTATTACTATAAGCTCTAGCTTTAATATCATAGCAATAGCTGCAACAGCTCCTCCAAGAGCTAATGAACCACCATCTCCCATGAAAATTTGTGCTGGATACGAGTTGTACTTTAAGAATCCAAGAATAGCTCCAGCTAGAATTCCACAGAAAATTGCTAAAGTATAATATGCCATGCCAAAACTTACAAGAGCAAAGAAAGTCATAATTAAAAGGGTAATAGAACTACAAAGCCCATCTAATCCATCTGTAAGATTAACCGCATTAGTTACTGCTGCAAAGTATACTACTATAAAAGGTATAAATAGCACTTTTAAATCCCAAGTTACTGTACCTAGGAAAGGTATCATAATATCCGTTCCTATTTTATCCTTAGCATAATATCCAAAGACTATAGATACTATTACCAAAAGCAACATTTTTTGATAACTTTTTAAGCCTTCATTCTTCTTCTTGATTATCTTTAGACCATCATCTAAAAATCCTATAGCTCCAAAGGCAATAAGGGCATAAAGAGCAAGCATTGCTTCATCATGAGGATTTCTAACCATTAATATCATAGTAATACAAGTAGAAATAATAAATATTATTCCTCCCATGGTTGGAGTTCCCTGTTTTTTTAAATGACTTTGTGGTCCATCTTCTCTAATATTTTGGCCAAATTTCAACTTGTGTAATCCTGGTATTATAAATGGTGCTATTGCAAAAGATATTATAAATGCTACTAAAATAGAATATATTAACTTATTCATATTCCATCCCTCCCTATATATTTTTCTTTTGTAATTCTTTAATTATATTTTCAAATTTCATAGATCTAGATGCCTTTATTAATAAAATATCATCACTTTTAATAGTTTTCTTTAATTCTGCTATTAGCTCCTCCATGGAATTAAAATCCATAAAATTTTCACTGCCATAGCCCTTTTTAAAGTTCTCATTAAACTCTCCTAGGGTAAATAATAAATCTATGCCCCTTGCCTTTGCATAAGCTCCTACCTGCTCATGAGCTCTAGCAGAATCCTCACCTAGTTCCTTCATGGTTCCAAGTACAGCAATTTTTCTTCCATTATATTCTTTTAAGAC
This sequence comes from Clostridium sp. UBA3061, assembly GCF_002367465.1. Classification (NCBI taxonomy): domain Bacteria; kingdom Bacillati; phylum Bacillota; class Clostridia; order Eubacteriales; family Clostridiaceae; genus Clostridium; species Clostridium sp. UBA3061. Next base: position 55,010 of record NZ_DFCF01000020.1, read on the forward strand.
CTCTAGAGCAGCCTCCATAGAATCTGGACTTGCATTATAAGCATCATTTATTATAGTATAGTTATCTAAATTTAAAACATCCAATCTCATAGATGTAGCCTGTAAATTTTCTATTCCTCCTTGGATTTCTTCATAGGTAACCTTAAGCTCTCTAGCTACAGCTATTGCCAATAATGAATTAAGCACATTATGTTTTCCTGGTACTGGTACTTTTATAGTAGCATTTACATCCTCACCATTTTCCTTAACACCAAACTCTATACTGTCCTTATTTATAATTATTCTACAACCTTTAAAATTATAATCACTATCTATACCAATTTTTACAATTTTATATTTATCTGTGTAATAATTGTGAAGCATATCATTATCTCCATTTATAATTAACACATTTTCTTCTGTAAAATTATTTGCTATTTCTAGTTTAGCTTTTAAAATATTTTCTCTAGTCTTTAAGTTTTCTAGGTGAGATGCACCTATGTTAGTTATGACCCCTATATATGGTTTTGCTACTTTTGCCAAGGTATCAATTTCTCCCAAATCACTCATACCCATCTCTAAAATTGCAACCTGGTAAGTTTTATCTAATTTAAATATCATCAAAGGAAGTCCAATATCATTATTAAAATTCCCTTGGGTTTTAAACACCCTATATTTTTTGCTAAGAGCTGCTGCCATTAAATCCTTTGTGGATGTCTTACCAGTAGAACCAGTAATTCCTACCACCTTTATATCTAAAGTACTAATATAGTAGGATGCTAAATCAAGAAGGGCCCTCTTAGTATCCTTAACTAAAATTATAGATAAATCTTTTTCATCTAAATCTTCATATTGTTCTTTTTCATGTACTATACAAAGTTTAGCTCCACTATCTATAGCTCCCTTTACAAATTTATGACCATCAAAGTTTTCTCCCTTGATTGCTATAAAAATATCTCCCAAAGAGACATTTCTACTATCTATGGTTACATTAGAAAACTCTTCTGTAGCTCCACTAATTAATATTTCTCCGGATATAGCCTCAGCTATTTCCTTTAACCTTATAGTTTCCATCTAAAGCTCCAACTCCTCTATCAATTCTAATACAACTTCCTTTTCATCAAAATGAATAGTTTCATTTTTAAGGATTTGGTAAGTTTCATGTCCTTTTCCTGCAATTACTATAATATCATCTTTTTCCCCGAGGAGTAAGGCTGTTTTTATGGCTTCTCTTCTATTTTCAATAAGTTTATAGTTAGATTTCTCAACCCCAGCCTCAATATCTTCTAATATCATATAAGGATCTTCACTTCTTGGATTATCAGAGGTTATTATGGCTATATCACTGAGTTCTGTTCCTATTTCACCCATGATAGGTCTTTTGGTTCTATCTCTATCACCACCACACCCAAAAATGCAAATCAACTTCCCTTTAGTAAGTTCTCTAAGATTTTCTAAGATATTTTTTAAGCTATCTGGAGTATGAGAATAATCTCTAATTACTTGAAAACCTAAGTTCATCCCTAAAGTTAAGTTCTCACATCTTCCAGGCACAGTAACCTTAGAAAGTCCTTCAACAATAGTATCCATATCTATACCTTCATCTAAGGCAGCTCCAATACAACCTAGTGCATTATAAACATTATATCTACCTGGTATAGGCAACTGAACTTTATATGTTTTTTCATTTCCTTTTAAATTAAATATAATTCCCGTAGATTCTAAATTAATGTCTATTCCCCTTAAATCACTTTCTTTTTCAATAGAATAAGTTGTTACCCTTGAATTTATTTTTTCAAGAAGCTTAATTCCATAACTATCATCTACATTTACCACAGAATGTTTACAAATTTTAAACAACTTGCTTTTTGCATTGAAGTAGTTTTCAAAGGTTTTATGGAAATCTAAATGGTCTTGAGTTAGATTTGTAAATATCCCTTGTGAAAATTCAATCCCATAAACTCTATCTAAGTCTAAAGAGTGAGATGAAACTTCCATAACACAATAATCTATATCACTGTCTACCATATCCTTAAAAAGCTTTTGCAATTCCAAAGATTCTGGAGTAGTTTTTTCTGTATGAATCTCCTTATCCCCTATATAGTTAGCTATCGTACCTATTAGCCCAACTTTATACCCCTTTGCCTCTAATATTCCCTTTAACATAAAGGCAGAAGTAGTCTTGCCATTGGTACCAGTTATACCTATTATTTTCATCTTTTTGCTTGGATTATTATAAAAGTTTGAAGCTGCTATAGCTAATGCCCTTCTACCATTTTCAACTTTTATAAACGTTATTCCTTCAACAAGAGTCACATCTTTTTCAACCACTACAGCTTTAGCACCATTTTCTATAGCCTTTGATATAAAATTGTGTCCATCTACATTAAATCCTCCTATTGCAAAAAACATATCTTCACATTTTATCTTTCTACTATCATATTGAGGATCATTAATTTCTATACTCTCATCTCCACTTAATACTGTATAGGTTGATCCCTTTAATATCTCTTCTATTTTCATCTTGCTCACATCCTTAAAATACTTTTCTTTCTAATTAAAACATTGTCCAAAATTTAATTTTTATACCTTATAGCATATAAAATCCGGTAGCACAAGTCAACCTGTAACTACCGGATAATCTAATCTACTAAGGTGCCAAGATGGAAGGTTACCGTGGTTCCTTTTTTAATTTCTTGGTTTCCTGCAACACTTTGTTCTACCACTAGACCTTCACCTATAAATTCACTCTTTAATCCTAAATCATTGAAAAGCTTTATGATACTTTCCTTTGTAAATCCCTTTAAATCAGGAATTATAACTGTATCTGCGCTTCCATTACTGCCTCCTGCATATAGGATTATCTCTTTACCTTCCTTAAGCGTAAACCCTGGTTTTGGATTTATATCTGTTATAGTGCCTCCACTACCTTCTACTCTAATAGTTAACCCTGCATCAGTTATTACTTTTTTAGCATCTGCAACTGATAGTCCCCTAACCTCAGGAACAATTACATCTGCTTTTAAACTTTCATCAACTTCCATATAGCTTCCATTAGGCTTCATTTCTGTATAATTAAACAAATCATTAAATAACTTTTGTCCAACTGGGGCAGCAATTTGTCCCGCATAGTACCAAGATGGATTTGGTTCATCAATAGATACAAATACTGTATACTTTGGATTATCAGCAGGAGCCATCCCTGCAAAGGATGATAGATACTTACCATTTGCATATCCACCATTAACAGTGTCTACCTTTTGTGCTGTACCAGTTTTACCAGCAATTCTATATCCATCAATTTTAGCCTTTGATCCTCCACCTGCACCAACTACTTGTTCTAAATGAGACCTCATTTCAGTCATAGCCTCTGGAGTAAAACGTTGTTGCTTTTCTATCTTATAGGTTTCATCAACTACTAGCTCTTTTTTATCATCATAATGATTTATTTCCTTCATTAAATGAGGTGTTATCAAATATCCACCATTGGCAATTGCATTGAAAGCTCTCATAAATTGAACTCCTGTAGTTGTATTGCTTTGTCCAAAGGATATAGTAGCTAAGTCTGTTACAGATATATCTTTTGTGGCTTTAACTATACCAGCTGATTCACCAGGTAAATCAATTCCGGTTTTATGTCCTAACCCAAACTTTTCGATATATTCGTTAAGATTTGCAGCACCTAATCTTTCTCCTAAAACCATAAATCCAACGTTACAAGAATTTTTTAATATTTCTTCAAAGGTTTGAGGACCATGACCTGAAGTCTTCCAACAGTGAATATTTCTTCCCCCAATATTAAGGGAGCCTCCACAATTAAAAGCTTCTCCCTCTGTAAGAATCCCTTTTTCTATGGCCGCCGTGGCTGTAACTACCTTAAAAATAGAACCAGGTTCATAGGCATCACTGACTAATCTATTTCTCCACATCTGCTGAATGTCATCATCTGATGTTCCCCCAACCCACGGATTATTAGGATCATAATCTGGCTTATTTGCTAAAGCCAATATTTCTCCTGTATTAGGATCCATAACCATAATTGATACTGCTTTAGCCTCATTATCTGCCAAGGCCTCTTCAGCTAACTTTTCTGCAAAGTTTTGTATATTTTCATCAATGGTAGTAACTACGTTTCTTCCATCAATAGGTTCTGTAAATTCTGAGATTGTATATGGTAATCCCTCACTCTTTTGGTCAATTTCAGCAACTTTAATTCCTGGAACTCCAGATAGATACTTATTATAATACAGTTCTAACCCTGTGAGTCCTTCTCCATCTGAATTAGTATGACCTAATATATGGGCAGCAAAATTACCATTTGGATAATACCTTTTCGTATCAGGTGATATTACTATACCATTTATATTATTATTTTTACAAAACTCTCTTATGGCATCTGTTGCATCCTTTTCTATTCTTCTCTTTAATATTGCAGAGCCTCTAGGTTTTCCATTGGGAAGAGGATTAGTTAATATGTGTAACACGTCAGCCTGTTCTTCTCCAATTATTTCACTTAGAGTTGTTGCAACTTGTTCCATGGTCATTCCATTATTTTCTATATCTTTTCTTAAAGTGTTCAAATCTAAGTCCGCTCTATAAACATTAGCACTTATTGCTAGCTCATTACCATTTCTATCTAATATCTTACCTCTTTTAGCATTTATCCTAACATCACTGGTCCATTGCTGTTTCGCCAAAGACTTATAGGTTGATTCTTCAACAAACATAACATAACCTAATCTTATACTTAATCCTAGGAAAACTAAGAAGGCTAATAGCATAGCTAACATCATTCTCTTTTTCATTAACACCTTATCAACAAAATATTTCTTTGCCACCTACAATTACCTCACTAACTAATTAAATAATAAGTTTTTAATTTTACTTAATAAACTAACCCCTTTTTCTTCATTAGTGCTACTTGTAGCTATCTCTTTAATTGCATCAATATCACAATAGATTGCATTAGTACTCTTTGGTTCAATCATTTTTAACTCTTTAGTGGCAACTTCTTCTATGTAGGAAAAATTGTTAAACTTAAGTAGTTTTATTCTCAAATCTTCACTCTCTTCTGTTAGCGTTTGTATCTGCTCTTGAAGAACTATTATTTCCTTTTGATTATTATATATAGCACTGTATCTAGATACAATAATAGCCCCAACTAGTCCTGCTGCTACTATACTTCCATTAAGCTTTAAAAATTTTGCTATCTTTTGCTTCCTAATTTTTCTTAATTCTTCTTTACTTGGGCCTTGTTTAGTAGGAGCTTTTACCCTTTCTCTAGGTAACGGATTTACCTGAGAAGCTAAAGCTGTATTCCCACTTACCCTATTTTTTCTATTTTCTACTACCATTTTACTACCCCCATCTAGTTTTTAGAACTAAATCTTTTTACATCCCCTTAACTTGGCACTTTTACTTCTTGAATTATTATCAAGTTCTTCCTTAGTAGCTTCTATAGGCTTTTTGTTAATTAATTTAATTATTGGCTTTTTCCCACACACACACATAGGAAGATCCTTAGGACACTTACATGGGTCTACTAAATCTCTAAACTTATTTTTTACAATTCTATCTTCTAAAGAATGGAATGTAATTATTGCCATAACTCCATCCTTATTTAAAGCTTCTATGCCATCACCTATAGCCCTATCTAAAATACTCAATTCACTGTTTACTTCTATTCTAATACCTTGAAATGTTCTTTTAGCAGGGTGTCCACCTTCCCTTTTAAACTTGGCAGGTATGCACTCATCTATAATTTTTACAAGTTCAAGGGTAGTTTCAACAGGTTTTACTTTTCTTTTTTCTACTATCCTGCTGGCAATTCTTCTTGAAAACTTCTCCTCCCCAAAATCTCTAAGAATTCTAAAGAGTTCATCCTCACTATACTCATTCACTACATTATAAGCTGAAAAAGCTTCTTCCCTATTCATTCTCATATCTAAGGCTGCTTCCTTCATATAGCTAAAGCCTCTTTCACCTTGATCCAACTGATAAGATGAAACTCCCAAATCCATGAGTATACCATCAACTTTTTCTATTCCCAAAGACTCTAATATGTCCTTAATATTATAAAAATTATTGTGTACATAGGTAACGTTATTAAAATCCTTTAGCTTTTCCTTTGCAGCCTTAAGGGCATCTAAATCTTGGTCTATTCCTATTAATCTTCCCTTTGGTGAAAGTTTCTTTAAAATTTTCTTTGAATGACCTGCTCCGCCTAAAGTGCAATCAACATATATACCATCTTCTTTAATATCTAACATTTCTATGCATTCTTCTAACATTACTGAAAAGTGTTTAAATTCCATTATATATTCTCCTTTGTTTAGTCTATGGTTTATAAAATATAAACTATAGAATCCATTTATACACTTTTCATTGTACCATAAATAATTCTATAAGTTTACATAAATTCCTTTTAAATATTCCCTAAATGAAAAACTTTTTTTAAACAAATTTATAAATATATATAAAGAATCCCCAATTAATTTCAAATATATTACATTTATATAATATAGTTCCTTATTTTTCTACGGTTTGTTCCCTATTACTCTATATAACTTGTAGAATTATTGAAATTCCCTTTTCTGTAGAGTATAATTTAAAAGAATGAAATTTTTAAGTAATAAGCCACATGGTTTACATAGAAAGGACGAATATTATATGAAATTAGGAATAGTAGGTTTACCTAACGTAGGAAAGAGTACATTATTTAATGCCATTACAAAAGCAGGAGCAGAGTCTGCTAACTATCCCTTTTGTACTATAGAGCCAAATGTAGGAGTTGTTAGTGTACCTGACAACCGTCTTGATGTATTACAAAAATTATATAATTCTAAAAAACAAGTGCATACTGCCATAGAATTCTATGACATAGCAGGATTAGTTAAAGGAGCAAGTAAAGGTGAAGGACTTGGAAACAAGTTTTTATCTCATATAAGAGAAGTAGCTTCAATTGTTCATACTGTTAGATGTTTTCAAGATGATAATGTTGTTCATGTAGAAGGATCTGTATCACCTATAAGAGATATTGAAACTATTAATTTAGAATTAATTTTTTCTGATTTAGAAGTGCTAGAAAGAAGAATGGAAAAATCTATAAAACTAGTACGCTCAGGGGATAAGACTGCAAAGGTTGAATATGCAATTATGGAAAAAATTAAAAAACATTTAGAAGACAATATGCCAGTTAGAACTTTAGAGTTTACAGATGAAGAAGATGAATTTGTTAAATCTCTTTTCTTAATAACTTCTAAACCTGTATTATATGCATGCAATGTAAGTGAAGAAGACTTAATGGAGTGTGGCGGAGAAAACGAAATGGTAAAAGAAGTAGAAGCCTATGCTGCTAAGGAGAAATCTGAAATTATCATAGTATGTGCTAAATTAGAAGAAGAACTATCTACATTAGATGATGAAGAAAAGAAGGACTTACTTTCAGAGTATGGTCTTGAAGAATCAGGTCTTGATAAACTAATCCATGCAAGTTATAAACTTCTTGGACTAATGAGCTACTTAACTGCTGGTGTTCAAGAGGTAAGAGCTTGGACAATTAAAATAGGTACAAAGGCACCTGCTGCTGCCGGTAAAATTCATACCGACATTGAACGTGGATTTATCCGTGCTGAGGTAATTTCCTTTGATAAGTTAGTTGAATGTGGTTCTGAAGCTGCAGCTAAAGAAAAAGGCTTCTACAGACTTGAAGGAAAAGAATATATAATGCAAGATGGAGATGTAGTAAACTTTAGATTTAATGTATAATTATTCTAAAATTAAATTCTTTATATAATTTGAAAATGTATGAGTGAAATTCACTCATACATTTTTTATATAATGTATTATTCAATTATAAACTTTGAAATCTCAAATTTTAAAGTTTCAGATAATTCATTTAAATTTTGAGTATATCTTGAAATTTCATCCATATTAGCAGTAATTTCTTCTGTAGAAGCTGATATTTCTTCTGTGGCTGAAGCAGTGCTTTCTGAAATTGATGTAACATTTTCTATTTCTTTTACTACATTAATTTTTTCATATTGAATATTCTCAATAGATTTTTTAATTTCACTTATCTTACTTGATAACTCAAGTACACTTCCAGATATGTTTTCAAAAATTTGTGAGGTTTCACTTACCATTTTTCCTTCTTCATCTACCACTTGTTGAGAGTTATTTATAGCAGATACAGCTAACATAGATTTTTCTTCTATCGCTTTAATCATAACATTTATTCTATCAGTTGAACTCTTTGATTGATCTGCTAATCTTCTTATTTCATTAGCTACTACAGCAAATCCCTTACCTGCCTCGCCAGATCTAGCTGCCTCTATAGATGCATTCAAAGATAATAAATTAGTTTGTTCTGTTATATCAGAAATTGTTTTAGATATAAGATTTATTTGATCCATACTTTCATTTACTTCTTTCACTATATTTCCAACAACTTCAAAAGTATCTTTTATTTTCGTTGAACTGTTTATTAGCTCTGAAACTATTTTGCTTCCTTCAATACTATAATTCTTTGTATCTTTAGATATACTATCAATTTCTGTAGAGGAGTTTTCTATATTATCAATTCCTTGGGCTAAATCCCCCATATGGCTTGCACATTGAATAGTACTTTCAGCTTGATTAGATGCACCTGAAGCTATTTCATCCATGGCTATATGCGTTTGTGAAAGGGCAGTAGTAGTTTCATTAGACATTATAGCTAAATCAGCTGCAGTTTTTAATACCACCTGAGATGACTTGTCCACATTTTTCATTAACAGTGCAATTGATTCCATCATATTGTTAAAGTAATCTCCTAATTCTTTAAAGTCATCTTTGGACTTAATTTCTACTTTACCTGTAAAATCTCCTTTGGCAGCTTTAGATATTACGTTCTTAACCTTTTTCATATTTTTAGCGATGCCTTCTCCTAAAATTATGCTTATAATTATTGCAACTATTCCTATTACAATTATCCCTATTATTAAAAAGCTTCTAACTGCATTAGTATCTTTTAATAATTCTATTTCCGGTATAAATGCCACTAATTTTATGTTTTCTAAGGAATTCAAATTATAAACTACAAAATTTCTTTTTCCATTATTACTTAATTCTATAAAACCTGAATTATCATCTACTACAGATTTAAGTTCCTCATCTACCTCTATTAAATTTTTACCTATTAAGCCTTCATCTGTATGAGATATAATATCCCCATTACTACTACATACAACTACAACCCCTTCATCACCTATTTTTATGTTAGATATACTTGAACTAAAAACATCTAAAGATAAATCTAATCCAACAACTCCAACAACCTGTCCATCCTTTACCACTGTCCTAGCCAGTGTAACCGTAGTTTTTTGATCTTCAGCACTAGTATATGGAGATGTAATTATATAGGAGTCCTTATTTGCTGTAGCTAAAGTATACCATTCCTTCTCCTTATGATTATATCCATCTGGAAGATTAATTTTGTGGGAAGTATAAAAATCACCATTCTCTGTTCCATAAAACACTGTACTAATATTAGAATCTGATACTTCTACATTATTCATATGACTTATTATATCTTTAATGCTTTCACTACTATTGTCCAACTCAATAAACTTACTGTTAAGTGTTAGTGAATTTATTTGATTCGCTACTGTATTAAAATAATTTTCTATCCCTCTATTCACCTCTACCAGTGTTTGACCAGTGGAGTACTTTAAGTTATCCTTAAGTAAACTATAACATTCATTATAAACCAATAAGGCTATAAAAATTAAAGGGATAATAGATACTCCTAGCAACGAAATTATAAGTTTACTCTTTAAGCTGTTTAAATTCTTTTTCATATACCCATCCCCATTCAAAATTTATTAATATAAAGTTTTTCAAACTTTATATTTTAATTTTCGAAACATTCATAAAATTCTTTATATAGAATAATTATACTAATATACAATTATTAATTAGGTATGTAGTTGATTGAAGTTATAAAACTAAAATGGATGTTTCGAAGAGCAAAACCTATATAATTAAACTTCTCTTCCAAAGGCAATCGCTCTATTTTAAATAACTTAATTAAATATAAATGGAGGGTATTATTACAACTCATCACCTTAAAAGTTGCATAATACTCTCCACTTTACACTTATTGTATATTTATTCCCTCAATATTGAAAATATATGATATGCTAATACATTCCCATAAAACTAGCTAGTTATATAACAATATACCTATATTACTATTTCACTATATACCTATATACCTATATTAATTTTTACATATATAAATAGTTATATATGAATATAGTTAACTATTTGTTCTAT
>NZ_DFCF01000004.1:0-14116 GCF_002367465.1 Clostridium sp. UBA3061
AAAAGTAGTTGACAATCTACAGTTATAGATTTACTAGTTGCCTATGTTGAGGTGAATAAAATGAATAAGCAATATGTACTAAAAAGAATTCAACCATATTTAAATGATAATGGAAAGCTAGGAGAAGATGACTTTAATAACTTATTTTCAAAATTTGAAAAAACAATACAATATGAAATTATAAATGTACTTATAGAAGAAAAGATAGAGATAGACTATGAAAATACTAAATTAAAACGTAAAAAGGAAGTAACAAACTCAGTTGATTCTAGAGAGGTCAAGAAAAGTGTTTCAAGCCTTTCTAATGAACAATTATGTGTGCTATATCAACAAGGTTATAAATTAGCATTAGATTATTTAATTGAGAAAAATAGTAAGCTAATATGGAGTAAAGTTAGAAAATATAGTAATAGATATAAACATAAGCTGGATGATGATGATCTGTTTCAATTTGGGGTAATGGGTTTTATACAAGGAGTTAAAAGATTTGAAAATAATAAAAACTTTAAGCTTACAACTTATGCTACATGGTGGATAACTCAAGTAATATTAAGAGGTATTGCCGATTACGGGTTTACAGTAAGAATACCAGTACATTTATTTGAACAAGTTAATAGTTTAAATAGAGCTATTATATTAAATTCTCAATGTTCATCAAAAGAAGAAATATATAATTTGTTAAGAGATCAAGGAATGACTAGGGAAAAATTTGAGGAACTGATTAATATAAGAGAAAATATACTTTCAGTTTCATCTCTTAATGTTTTAATAGGCGAAAAAGAGGACTCAGAGTTAGAATATTTTATAGAAGATTATCATACGCCTACTGTAGAAGAACAGGTAGAGTATGTGCAATTAAAAGAAACTATAAGGAATGTCTTAAATACAATATCAGAGAGAGAAGAAAAAGTGATTAACCTAAGATTTGGTCTTGATGGAGGTACCCCTAAAACTTTAGAAGAAGTAGGTAAAGAGTTTAAAGTTACAAGGGAACGTATAAGGCAAATAGAAGCTAAAGCATTAAGAAAACTAAGACATCCATCTAGATCAAAACAATTAAGAGATTTTATTTAGGAGTGAATTATAATGATTAATGCTAAGGTATATATAAAAAATAAAATAGGAGATTATCTTGAAGAAAAAAGCAAAATTATAATTGTTTTAAAGGGAATTGATATTGAAATAATTGATGAAAATATTACTATAGATATGACTGAGATATTAAAGGATAAGTTTTCTTACTATTTGAAATTGTTACAATGTGGTAGAAATATTATTACATATGATGAATACTTAGCATTATATGATTTAATTTTAATGCAATACAATAAGATAATAATTATAAATAATAATATGTTTATTAATTACTATCCTTTAAACATAATACTGTCAGAAGAACAATTAAATGGATTAGTTAATCACTATGATGATGACAAAGAAGGAAGTAAATATGAAATAGGAGATATGTCAGAGCTAACTTCAATATATGGAAATATAAAGAGTATCAATAATAGTTACTATATTTCCTATAATAATATTATATCTTATGAGAAAGAAGTAAAGGTACAGTTATATGAAAAAGCTAACAGTACAATTGAAAAGGTTCACATTGAAAGATCTAATTTATGTTATGAAGTAATTGATGAAGAGGATTATATTAATTTAATAGATAAGATACTAAAAGAGAATCTAAGTGACATATATATATTAGAAAAGAATACAAGTTTAAGCAAGATTCTTATAAGTGAAAAAATTGATATATTAAAATTCATATGGCAGGATAGAATTAATATAAATATTGGAATAATATCAGATGTAGAGCAACAAAAAATTGTAAGACAAGAATTTAAGGATATATTAAAGGAATATTGGGGTTACGATAACTTTAGAACTATGAAAATATATAATATTAATGATTTAAATAATGATGAAAAGATAGTGGAAGAAGTATCCCAAAGCCATATTATTACTAGTATCGTAGAGGAAGCAGAAAAGTGCATTAATAATCGTGATTTTAGAGATATATTTGTTACAGCTCCCACAGGGGCAGGAAAATCTGTAATGTTCCAAATACCAGCTATTTACCTTGCTAGTGGAGAGAAAAAACTATTTACCATAGTAATATCACCATTAATAGGCTTAATGAAAGACCAGGTGATGAATTTAGAGAAACGTGGTTATAAATATGTAAGAACAATGAACTCGGATATATCCCCTATAGAAAAACAAGAAATTATTAATGATATAGCAGATGAAAAGTGCCATATACTATATTTATCTCCAGAATCGTTATTAAGTAAAAGTGATTTAGAACAAATTATAGGAGATAGAACATTAGGGCTACTTATAGTAGATGAAGCCCATATAGTTACAACCTGGGGTAAACAATTTAGACCGGACTATTGGTATTTAGGAGATCATCTAAATAAGATTAAAAAGTCCCAAATGGAGAAAAAACACATGTCTTTTGTAATTTGTACTTTTACAGCAACAGCAATTTATGGTGGACTTGAAAATATGTATGAGGAAACTATTCAGAGCTTAAAAATGATTGATCCTATAACCTATTTAGGATTCATAAAAAGGGATGATATAAATATTGAAATTAATCCTGTTAGAGTAACTAATGAATATGAACTTGATAAATTTAATCAATTAATTGAAAGAATAGACTATGCATTATTGATGGATAAAAAAATGCTTATATATTTTCCTACAGTAGCTCTAATTAGAAGGTTTTATGAACATTGTGTAATTAAGAATTTTAAAGAGTACATTTCTGTATACCATGGTCAGTTAGGAGCTTATGAAAAAGAAGAAAATTATCAGAAGTTTTTAAATAAAGAAGCTCCAATAATGATTGCAACTAAAGCATTTGGTATGGGTATAGATATAGATGATATAGAAATAGTAGCACACTTCTCACCAACAGGTAATGTATGTGATTACGTTCAAGAAATTGGACGAGCTGCAAGAAGACCTACTTTAAAAGGTGAAGCTGTGTATAATTATATGAAAAGCGACTTTAAACATATAAATAGATTACATGGTGTATCTGTAGTAAAAGATTATCAATTAATTGAAGTTATTCGTAAGGTTTATGAATTATATAAATTAAATATAAAAAATGAAAACTCTAAAAGGTTAACTAAGAAGCGTCATGAAATGTTAGTGGATGCAGAGAGCTTTGCACATATATTTGAAAATCCCTTCTTTAGCGAAGATGACGGAATAAATAAGGTTAAAACAGCTATGCTACTTATACAAAAAGACTTTGAAAGAAGATTTTCATTTTCACCATTTCATGTAAGACCAATTCCATTATTTGAGGTAGGATTCTTTAAAATTGAACCTATAACTCAAAAGAAAATAAACAGTGATTATGGTATTGTATTACAAGAAGTAGACGAATCTATGCATATATGTTCTGTAAACCTTAAAAAGATTTGGGAGCAGGGCTTTAATGAAAGGGACTCATTTCCTAAATTTAAATATATGCTTTATAGCAAAAATAAGGAGTTTCAATTTAAATATAAAGATGACATAAAGCCTTCACTTAGTATAAATATAGAGTTCCATGATAACTATATACAAAGATATAATGAATATATTAACGCTATTAAGACTATTATAAATAAATCAATAAGGGAAGAAAAATTTTATTCTGTAGATGGTGAAGATGGTTTAGTAAATCAATTAATGAAATTAATGAAAATGAATATATATAAGGCAAAGAGCATAGTTGAAACAATGATTTCAGCGATGACTGTATATCAAAGAGATTTTAGTAAAAGTACTCAAGGTAAAGTATTAATTAGAAAAGAATTGAGGAGCGGAGAAGATAACTATAAATTTGATAGAGGGTCAATAGTATTCTTTAGATGGATAGAAGGTGTGTTTAATAATGTTGTTAAAAATACTAATAAAGGAGTTCTTTATCTAATAGATGATGGTACTAATAAAGGATTTAAGGAAACTTTACTTATACTTGGTATCCTTGAAACTCTAGATATATTAGTTTTTAAAGCACTAGGAGGTAAAAATAGTCAAATATATGTATATGTTAACCAAACCAAAACCTTGAAAGAAATAATTGATAAACCTAGTAGGTATAAAAATAGATTACTAGAAATTGTAGGTGAAAGACATGAAATTTCAGTACAAATGTTAACTTATATATTTGAAGGTGGTTTCACAAATGAAAGGATTTGGGAGCTTATAGAAGATTATTTTTTAGGATTGATCCCAGAAAAGGTTATAAAAAACTATGAGAAAAAAACAGGAAAATTATTAAACTTAGATAATTAATTGAGAGATAATACAAGGGGATATTTTACTTAATATAACAAAGAGAAAGTATATAGAAAAAGCAGTAGAATTTAGAATTCTACTTTTTTTTTGTGTAGTTATATATTAATCAAAGGAAATATTTGTTGAATATGGTATAGATTTATTGAGAGAAGGAGGTAGAGGTGGTAAAATAGAGGTGTAACGTGAAATATATTGGTGTATGGGTTAATGAATCTTTGAAATATAAGAAATAAAAAAGCCTTAGGGAAGAGATGGAGCATGAGTAACAAGGATATTATAAATGAAACTAACTCATTAATAGAAGACGTAGAGGAAAATCAAATTGAAGCTAAGGATATTACATCATCAATTATTACAAGTCCTTATTGTGCTATTCCATTACCCTATGATGGTAGTGTAGACTTAAATAGTTTTGCACAAATATTGGAAGACAAATTAAGTAGTAGTTATAAAATATTTTGGTTCTTTGGAATCTATGAAGAGATAATTAAAGGAAATAA
This sequence comes from Clostridium sp. UBA3061, assembly GCF_002367465.1. Classification (NCBI taxonomy): domain Bacteria; kingdom Bacillati; phylum Bacillota; class Clostridia; order Eubacteriales; family Clostridiaceae; genus Clostridium; species Clostridium sp. UBA3061. The sequence goes on from NZ_DFCF01000004.1 coordinate 4,812, forward strand.
GTACATATCCTTTAGAAAACTTGTATGTAGAATGATAATAAGAGAAATAAGTTTATAGCCGGGCTAACTAAAGAAGATGAGAGGGCTATATATAAAATAGATGTTGATAACAAGATGATAGAAATTAATGACTCCTGGTATAAGTACATAAGAGCTAATCAAACTATCATATATGGATGGATTCCTTATAAATTAGTTTGTTATCTTCAAAAGAGAAATCCTAACGTACCAGCAATTCCATTTAAAATCACAGCACCAGGTAAAAGAGATCTAAGTAAGGCAACTAAGCTTTGGACAGAAATAAATAGAGATGAAGCTGTGAAGGATATTTATACAGTCTCTCTTCTATTCGCACTCGGTCAATAAGTTAGAGGATATTTAAGGAGAAGTGGCAATGAAAAGCATATTTGTTAATAACGTAAAAATCTTTTCTATATTAATCACTGTGTACATAGTATACAAAATCATACTACATGCAATCTATAATGAACTTAAGTTCAGAATTGTGTTTAAGTTGAAGAATAGTCGGATAAGTAAGTTGAATTATGTTAGTGAAATTTTACATATGGCGTTAGTTACCTCTTTGTTCATTATTCTAGTTACATTACAAGAAAGATTTCATTTCATTAATCTAGGAAAAGAAGATAACAATATAAATCTGGTAATCAGCTTACTCACATTGTATGGGATATTTTATACATTTATTCAATTTGCCATTGGGTATGCTTCGCAAACGGAAAGGGACAAGTGTTGGGGGAAAAGCAAAACAAAGACAATACTAACAGAAAACATAGGTTATAAATTTTTTGGATCAAATACTTTTAAATTGTTATTGTCAGTTGGTTCATTATATCCAATTATAAAGTTAAACAAAGAACTCTTATTACACTTGAGTAAAATTACACATATAAATTTAAGTGTGATGAAAAATTTCGTTGTATCTTTTTGGGAAGTAAGTATATTTTCTATTTTTATACTGTATATTATTCTTTTTACAAAAAGTTTGCATGCAATGAAATATTTTTTTCACATTCAAGAAAGTAAAGATTTTATACTAGACCATATGATAAAAAGTGACATTCTTGAAAGGTACCAAGATTTATTTTTATATTCATACAAAAAAAGAGATCATTACTTTTTTAGAGCACTTAAAAGTGATATAAATACTGTCAAATCAGAAGAAAAAGCTGAGATGTTACAAGAAATTATTAAGAATTCTATCAATGCATTTATTGATATTCAAATGGAACATAAAAACGTTATAGAAAGTGGAAATAAAATTAGTAAAAAAGTAATAGATGGATATCGCTTTAGATGTTATGATTTGATAGTATTTTTTAATGATTTATGGAAGTATATTCAAATAGATCAAATTGAATTAGATTTTAAAACTCTCCTATACTTTTATGAATTGCAAAATTCGGTTTTGTTAAATCAAATATTTATCTTTTGCTTAGGTGACGAGCAAAAAATTATAAATGAAATTAATTCTACTTTCATAAGAAATGGTCATTTAAGAATTAGTTATTTTGAAGAAACCTCTTTTTATGATGTTCCAGAAATTATATGGAATAATATAACAATGTATACAGAGTTAACCAAATTGAATCATTACATGATTAATAGAAGTACTACGGAAAAATTACTTGAAAGATATAATAATATTATTGAAGTGCAAAAATTTTCAAGGGATGAAAAGAGAGTTTTAAATAAATACAAAGTATATTTAAATAGACTATTGGAAAAATGTAAGGAATTTCAAGGTGAATTAAAGAGTGATAGGTCTCTGTATTTGTTTAATTCATACAATAACACACAAGAAAATAGAAAAGTTAGTATTTCCATGCAAGAACAAATATTTCATTATATGTGCGATTTAGAATACAGCGTAGAAAACAAGAAGTATATAGAAATTCTTACAACTAAATTGGAATACAAATATACGGTAGCTTTGATAATTTACATTATGTTTTATACTGGAAGTAATCCATATTCAAAAGATATTCTTTTTTTAAGAAAAATTATCCTTAATTATTATGATAGTGAAAATATTAAATCTAAAGAAAATATTGATTATATTTGTTCATTAATAAGCAATAGTAATATAGATGATGAAATTTTCACAGAATTAATAACATGGACCTTAAATCATCTTAATAGTAATATTTCAGAAAATATATTGAAAAGATGCAATTATGATCCTTATTTAAGTTATGCAAAATATTTGAAGTTGAAATTTATTTTTCATGACTATGGGTATTTCAATCCAGGATTCTCTGAATTAAGTTTAGATGACTTAAATGGAAATGAGTGTATTGATTGGAGGGTTGGCTTTTTAGAAGAAATCCTTCAAACACCAAACGTATTGAAAGAAGAATTTTTTTTCATACACCAATATAGTTTCTATGAAGAAGTTTTAGAATCTGCTTTACCAGAGAGTATATATGAGAAAAATGATTTTAGACTGTTCTTTATAAATCATTCATTCTCTGTTAGTGAAAATGACTTTATTAATCTTCTTAGAAAAGATATATATTTAGGTAAAGGAATATTTGAATTCCTTATTCTTAATTTGGATAAGGAAAACTATAATTATTTATTGGAAAACTTTGAAATATCAGTAGTGTTTAAAATGAAAGTCAAAGAAATCTTGAATGCAAGTAGTCTCTCAATAGTATCTTATTTGGATAATCTTGTTAATATGGCAAATGAATGTAGCACTACACCTTTTCCAAGCTTTAAGCAGGACCAGATAATTAAAAAATTACAAAAATTATTATATTGATAGCTCTAATACCTGAGTAGAAAAATATCATGTAAGATATATACCTTATAGACCAATAATATAAAGTTCAAAGGTTAAAATAATTCTATTTAAAAAGTGTCGAAATCTATTAAATTATGATATTACTTTATAGTTACATTTATTTAGGATAACTAGTGTGAGTAGTATACATGGACAACCACAAAAGAGAAAAAGATAGTAAAATTTTTGTGATAAAGGTTTGTTATCTTTTTTGTTAGTTTAGTGATTTAGTAGGAGCAGTTTTAGTTTATATCGTGAATAGAATTAAATGAAATATTAGAGGAAAAATAAAGATTTGTAGTACAATTAAGGTGTACTAACTTAGAATAAGGAGAAATTGTAATGATAGAACAACTTGATAAACTATGTAGGCTAATAGCCCAATATAAAAATTATGATAATAAAACTGCACAGTTATGTATTATATTTTGCAATTTGCTTTGCAAAAAACACACTTTTGAGTACGTTCACAGTCTGCATGTGCTTGTAAATGAATTTGTATCTAGCATTAAAACTAGTGATTATGATATAGGGTTAGAAATTATTGATTTATTAACTAACATTCAACTAAGGTTTATAAATGAGGTAAGAATCAATAAAAAACATAGATTAGAAATTAAAATTGAATATATGTTTAATAATGTTTGTAACGCTGAGCTTTTGATCATGTTAGGAATACCAGGAGAAGCTTTAAATTATCTAGAAAAATCTTTAATATGTTTTGGAAACCAGTCATTTTGTGACAAATATCCTATAAGTGAATGGAATCAGACTGTAGAGTATAAGATTATTGGCGCTAGAGAAATTATTTTAAAATTTGCTGCATTAGAATTTTATGTAATGAGACATTTAGGTTTTCAATTTAGTCAATGTAATTTTCTTTACAAAGAGGTAAAGGATTTAGCAATTCGGGGAATTAATGCTAGTAAAGAAGACATAATCTTTTATTGCTATTACGCATCATTATTATCTACTTGTACAGTAAATGATGAAAAACTCGCAAAGGATCTTTGTGATATTCTAAAAACCCAGTTCCATATTGAAATAAAAAAAGATGAACTCTTAGCTATAGAGATAGCAGAAACACTCATGAGTAACTTCGGTAAAAAAATGGGTGAAAATACAAATGAATGGGCAGAAAGAGGATTAAGCATTAAATCTATTGATAAATTTCCTCAGAAAAAAAACTACTTAGCAATAGTAGCTCAATTAGGTAAAAAAAATTTAGATAAGAATTTAATAAAAAGTTATTTATTGGATTATATTTTTAGTTTGAACATAGAAACAAAAAAGCATATTAGAGATTTACAAAAGCAAAGACTAAGCGAATTTATATTATTACCAATTAGTAAGGCAATACAAGAGAAGGATTATGCTTTTGCATTTGAATGTGCATATATTTGGATAACATCTTCTAGTGATGAAGTACAAGTTAACGAACATGAAGCGGTATTATTGGCTATTCCAAATTTAAAAGATTATGAGGTACACTATATTATCCACTTCGATAAAAATACCTACCATTTTAAATTTAATAGAAAAATTAGTATTAGTGAATTTATAAAGTATAAGAATGAGTTTGAGCAAAAATGGAATGTTGTTTTGGAAAGTAATAAAGATAATTTTCCAATATTAACTACAACTAGGGATATACCGGATTGTTTAAAAGAAGTAGATTATTATCAGGCCTTAGATCAATTTTTTCTACCAAGTGAAATTGCTGAAGAAATTAAAAAGCTTGATAATATAAATAGAGTAAGATTCTTCGAATTAACAAATTTAAATACTCCATTAGTCTCCCTTATACAACAGCATTCGGAAATAGATATGTCATATTTTATTGATGATGGATTAGAAAAAAGTATTAAAATAAATAAAGCTTTAATTTGGTGTGATCCAGATATGAATCTGTTTGATGCATACTTAGAATCTGAAGCTATAGGATGCTTATTTATTAATAAAAATATTGAGTTTGATTCCTTTTCAAATAAAGAATGTAAGAAAGAACTTTTTATTGAGAAGTATAAGGATACAACTTATGATCTTATTTGGATTATGTGCCATGCAAGTTTTGATTCTGATAATCCATTACGTTCACGTTTATATATAGAAAAAGATAGTTTTATTACTTTAACTGAACTATCAGATTTAATGCCAAACTTAAGCAAAAGAAGGTTGCTTGTTCTTAATGCCTGTGAAAGTGGTATAGCTCCAATAAGATTTAATTCAATGGGATTTTCAGGGTTAGCAGCTGGATTAACGACAAGAGTTCAATCAGTTATAGGACACTTTTGGTCAGTTGATAGTTTTGCATCTGCAGTACTAGGATCATTAATACTTACTCACTTTTTTGAAGGAAATTCAATTTCAGTATCGCTAATGATGGCACAAAAAAATATGCGCTTAGGGAAAAAACAAATCTATGAGAAGCTTAGTAGTTTAAGTAATGATCTTCAAATAGTAAAGTCTGTAAATAATAGAGATTATGATTGGAGTAAGTTCATATATTGGGCTTCCCCATGTCTTTATGAATAATTTATATTATTTATTTTACATTTATTAACTCCAATATTGCCATTTAGTATGATTATATATAATATTTGTACTCTAATGATTTTAGATCGAATAATATAGAGTTAAATTTCAAAGTTGCTTCTTAACAGTAGCAACCATACAATGAATACTTAGTGTTATCTATTTTATGGAATCACCTCCCGTGGTACGTAAACAAATTATGAACACAATTTGTTTTGCTATTTATATTTTTATTTTCAGTTAAATAGTAGATTCAGCTTTGTAAAGAATAACAATAAAAATATAAACGTGTTTTAAAATCTTCTTATTGAACGTAAATGTGTTGTATAATGAAAATATGATGATTAACAGAGGTTGTTGTAGGTAAAGTAAATATAACAAACTTTATAATGATTGGGGGAGAACGTATTGATATATGAGATTTTATCTAAATATCATACATTATCTGTAATTGATAAACATCATAGGTTTAAGTCTTGGGAGCACTGTAATAATTTTTTCATTAAGCATAAAGGGAATTTAGAAGATGAAAGTCTGTTTGACTATTCATGTTTAATGTTGGCTTTTTATTTAGCAAGCTGGGGAATGATGAGAGGGAGTACATTCTTATTACAAAAGGATTATAGAATACATGAGTATTTTATTAAAAATATAGCAATGAATGATAAATATAATAAATATTACTCATTGCTAAAGGAAACCACCATAAATATAGAAGACATTAATGGTATAGATGAACTTATCAAAGATACTAGAAAAGTGTATGTTGATAACATTAAAGATATTAATGGTGAAAAAACTATGGTTTCAGTAACTGATACGTTAACTTCTAAAATATTATTAGGAGTTTACGGAATAGTACCAGCTTACGATAGTTATTTTGTAAATGTAATAAAAATGTATGGATTTAAAAATACTTCTTTATGTGAGGAGTCTTTAAAAGAGTTAGTGAATTTTTATTATGATTTTCAAAGTGAATTTGAAGCATGTAGAGTTTTATTTGAAAAAGATGGAGTACAATATCCATCAATGAAATTGATAGATATGTACTTTTGGCAAATTGGATACATGTTAGACAACGCTAATAACTACAAAGAGGAAGAATTGCAAAGAATACGTAAGTTTGCTAATCGTTATAAAATAAAAAATAGGCAGGTTATACAGCCTAATAAAAAAGAAAAATGTATTAATCATATAAATAGAAAAGAAAAGTTTTTAGAGTTAAAGGAAGAAATTACTAATTATATTCTAAACTTATTGGAAAAAGCTGAAGAGAATGGAACGTTGGAGTTTGAAATTTCATCAGGAGAAATCCATAAGGCTATGAAGCTTAAAGATAGGATTCCATCGGTATGTAATGCTATGGTGAAAATTAATGAATATAAATATGAAATAATTAAAGATACAGCAAGTGGAAAAGGTTCAACTAAAGTTGTAAGATATTATTTGAACTAAAATATAAAAGACCTAGAGGGAGCAGCATAAATGAATGAGTTTAATACTAATGTAAATATAAGTGATAAAGTTAATTTTATATGGAAGATAGCAAATAAATTAAGAGGACCATACAAGCCAGAAAAATACAAGGATGTCATTATACCGATGTGCATTATAAGAAGGTTTGAATGCGTATTAGAAAAAACAAAAGATGAGGTACTTAAGAGTGCTAAAAGCACTGAGATAGAGAAAATTTTGAACTTGAAGTCAGGTTATAAGTTCCACAATAAAAGTGAATTAAATTTAAGTAAAATCCTTGGGGAGCCAGATTTAATAAAGTCAAACTTTAAGGCTTATTTACAAGGTTTCTCTTCAGAGGTAAGAGATATAATAGAAAAATTACATTTTGATGTAGAAATAGATTATATGGATGAAAAAGACCGTTTATACAATGTTATTAAAGAGTTTTCTCAAATAGATTTACATCCTGAAAGTGTTTCAAACTCTGAAATGGGATATATATTTGAAGAGCTTATAAGAAAGTTCTCAGAAAATGCAGAGGCTGGTGATCACTACACTCCAAGGGAAGTTATAAAGCTTATGGTAAATATTCTTCTTAAAGAAGATGCAGAGGATTTATCACAGGATGGAAAAATAGTAACGGTTTATGATGGCACAACGGGAACTGGTGGCATGTTAGCTGTTGCAAGTGAATACATAAAATCTTTAAATAGTGATACCAAGATAGAAGTCTTTGGACAAGAAATAAATGATGAGTCCTATGCCATATGTAAGGCGGATATGCTAATAAAAGGTCAAGAATCTAAAAATATAGTCCTAGGGAATACTCTTACAAAGGATGGATTAAAGGATACCAAGGTAAAATATGCCCTTATGAATCCCCCTTTTGGAGTAACTTGGAATGATGATTTTAAGACCATAAATGAAGAGCATTTAACCCTTGGATTTAACGGTAGATTTGGAGCAGGGCTTCCAGGTAAAAGTGATGGAGCATTACTATTTACCCAACATATGATATCAAAACTAGAGGAAGATGGAAGAGGGGCTATAATACATAATGGTTCACCTTTATTTAGTGGTAAAGCTGAAAGTGGTGAGAGCAATATTCGTAGGTGGCTCATTGAAGAAGACTTGCTAGAAGGAATAATAGCCTTGCCCACTCAAATGTTTTATAACACAGGAATTGCTACTTATATATTTATAATTGCTAAGGAAAAAGAGAAAAAGAGAAAAGGTAAAGTTCAGCTCCTTGATGCCTCAGGTTTTGGCAAGAGACTTAGAAAAGGCCTAGGAGATAAGAGAAATGAGATAACTCCTGAGGATATAGTAAAATTAACGGAAATATATGATGAATTTAAAAATAGTGATATATGTAAAATACTAGACAATGAGGACTTCTTATATAGACAAATAACTATAGAAAGACCTTTTTCTCGTAACTTCTTGATAAATCACCCTAGAATTGAAAACATGACTTCTCAAAGTGCCTTTAGCAAGCTTTATGATGAAGATAACTACAATGAGTTAGTTGAAAAAGTAAAGAAAACTGCAAAGGATAAAAAAGCCATAGAAGAATTTGAAAAGGGAAAAGAACTTCAAGAAATGATTATAAATATCCTAAAAGAAAACATAAGTGATGTGGTTTATAAAAATAGAGATGAGTTTATAAAACATATTAAGAATATATTTAAAGATGTGCCAGAAGTTAAAACAGGACTTTTAAAGTCTATATGGATGGGGCTTTCTGAAAAAGATGAAACAGCGGATAAATATTATGATAAAAAGGGTAACGTTGAAGTAGATCCAGACCTTAGAGACACGGAGATAGTACCTTTTAAAGAAGATATTTATGAGTACTTTGAAAGAGAAGTAAAACCCCATGTAAAAGATGCTCTAATAGATGAGAGCAAAACTAAAATAGGAGCGGAAATTCCCTTCACTAAATTATTTTATAAGTATGAAAATGAAGGCAGCTATGAAGAGTATATAAACAAGGCTAAAGCCCTTGAAGAGGAGATATCTAAAATGCTTCAGGAGGTCTTTGAGTAACATGAAAAGATACAAGAAATATAAAGACAGTGGAGTACAGTGGATTGGGGAGATACCGGAGGAGTGGGAGGTTAAGAAACTTAAGTATTGTATAGATAGTAATATAGGAGGATTTTGGGGAGAAGAACCTAAAGACAATGGAAATGATGTAGGATGTATAAGAGTATCTGAGTTCATAAAAGAAAAAGGTATATTAAAAAATATAGTACCTACAGTTAGAAACGTTCCAAAAGCTAAGTACAATCAAATAAGAGTAAAAAAAGGAAGTATATTAATAGAAAAATCAGGTGGTGGTGAAACTTGTTTAGTTGGTAATGCAATTGTAGTAAATAAAGATTTACAAGCAGTATACTCCAATTTTATAACAAAGATAGAGGTTAAATACAATTTTGATCCATTCTTTATAAATTATATGCTTAGATGTATGTATTTAAAGAGTAAGCGTCAAAAAGTAGAT
>NZ_DFCF01000012.1:0-372248 GCF_002367465.1 Clostridium sp. UBA3061
CTATGGAGATAAAGGCCTTGTAGGATTCGTGCTAAAGGATACTGAAGAATATTTCTACATTAGGAATGCTCAGAGTGGTATTATAGGCATAATAAACTCTATTGGAAAACAAGTTGTTTCTTATACTTACGATACTTGGGGTAAGTTAATATCTGTGGATTAAAAAGGAAACTCCTTTTCAGATTCATTCAAATGAGTAAGTTCCACTAACCAAATTAAAATTCGGAGTGTCACTTAAGGCATTAGGAGAAAAGAATCCTTATAGATATAGAGGATATAGATATGATACAGATATAGGTGTAATAAGTATATAAAAACTCTGTATGAATTTTGTGAATTAAGGTATAAAAAAATTAAATAGCGGTATGGAGGATATAAGGTATGAGCAAAAACAATATAGTAAATAGTATAATTTTTATTATAAGTATATATTTAAATTACAAATGGGTCTTTCCTATTCTAAGGACAGTTACATCCTTTGGTAACAATTTGGATAAATATGAAAGAAAAAAGGAACTTAAGAAAGGAGTAAAATATTTAGTTATAACAGTTATATATGTTGCTATAGTTACTTATTATTTGAATAATAGAAGGTAATATAAAATGAAGAGTTAGTGTTATAATTTGATAGTGCTTGCTGCACATGAGAGGTGATAAATATAAATCAAGTAGTTGTAGAAGTTTTAATTAATGTAACATACATAATATTATTATTTATATTAATGTTAGTTGTATGGGTATTCTTTAAAGATTTATCTAAAAGACCAAAAGAAAAAAGTTCTGAAGTATTATATAAGTTTTGGATTAATTATTATAAGGTTCTAGCATTAGTTTTTATTGTTTTTAGCATTATATTTATAAGCAACTTAATGCTAAAGATAATAGATTTACTTACTTAAAGTTACGATATGGTTATAGCTATGAAGTAAAAGTATATAGAGATATAGTAAGAATCGTATATAAAAGAACAAAGGATAATTCAGAGGTTTTTATAGATGTAAGAATAAAGGAATTACTGGATAAATGGAATAAATAGTATATGTAAAAAAGGTGGTAGTGATTCTATAATTGAATGCTATAACTTTTTTTATTAAAGTAACAAATGAAAAGTAATCCGGCAAATGTTGCTTGTCCATAAAAACACATGTTTAGGAGGGGTTAAAATGAACAGCGATGAATTATTAAAAAAAATTCAGGATATAATTTTTTCAGTTCCGGGAGAAATATATAAATACAATCAGCCTAGTGATTGTTTTGATGATGATTGGAGAAAAGCTTCAACTCAAGAAAGGGCTTTTTTGTTAGTTGAAAGTTTGCTTATAAACCTAAACAAAAGCAAAACAGAAGAGAATACAAAACAAAAAGAAAATCTTGTTGAAGTTAAGATTGATAAACTACCAAGATTTTATAGCATAGCAGATGAAAATATGTTCTTCAATGCTATTTACACCGTGCCATCCATAAAAGAAGTAATTGGAAATGGAAGGGAGTTATTTCTATACTATGATAAGAAGATAACAAATGAAGAAAGAAATTTCATAGTTGGATTATTTAAAAGATATCAAATTCCTATCCCATCTAAAATTAATAGTTAGTATTCAATAAAATAAGTATGAACTAGCTTAGTTGCTACTTAAAGATACATATAACTATTCTGTAGAGAATCGTTATATATTAATCTGAAAAATATAAGTAGGAATTTGATTTATACCAATTATTATGTGAGAGACAGGAGTGATTCCTGTCTCTATTTTTCGTATTAAATAAAATTGTAATTATACATTATATAGGAGAATTTTTTTTAAATTTTGGTCTAGAAACATCATTAAAAGTCTGGATTAAACATTAGTTAAGCAATACTAAAATGGGGGAATATTTAAGTAGGTAGTATGTCAATTATGAATATAAAAGTTGGATTAATAATTATATTTATTACAATTCCATGTATAATTTTAACATTTAAAGCTGTACAGCATATTATGAAGGGGTTGCCAAGTGGAGAGAAAGTTAAAATGAAAGAATTAAAGATAGGATTAGTGTATATTATTATTATCATATATACGGTTATATCTAATTTAATTTTAATTAAATTACATTAACAACTAGAGGGGGAGGTTATCGTGAATATTGTAGGAGATATTTTATTAAAAATTGCTTATACTATATTAATGTTGATGATTTTTTTACTTTCTTATGTTGGATTTAAGGAAAGCTCTAAATCTCTTAAATCAAAAAAATATATTGGTAAAGATAAGTTCATGATGAATTGGCTCAGATTACTATGTGGTTTTTCTATATATGGTTGTGGAATGATAATAATTAAATTTATTATAGAAATAGTATTATATTTAATGAAAATATAATACAGAAAAATTAATTGTTTTTTAAAATATATTTTTATAAAGAAAAATTTACTATATAAAGCTTCGAAAGAAATATCTAGAAAAAATTTAATGTGGTAAATAAAGGAGTATTATGAAGTTGGTTGCGTAAAGTATATGTGATACACCCGATTTTAAGTATATTATATAGGGAAACATAAATAAAGTATAAAGTAGGCATTTTTATACAATCCCTAAATTAGTATAAATGGAGATTTAAGAAGTAACCTATGTATCTATAAAATGAAGATAAGTAATTTTAAAAATAAAAGGAAAATACTTATGAAGGTGATAGTTGTTCCAATCAAGTGGAATAACTATCACTTTTTCTTTTTATATGATATTACTTGTTATTAAATTATATAGAAGGAAAAAGAGCGTTTAATGAAGAAATAATGAATGTACATTTAAGATATTATAATCCTGTTTTATGGATATAAAAAGTTTTGCTACAGAAAAATCTTGGTTTAAACGTCAAATTTCTGTTGTATCTCTAGGCTCTAATTTTATACCACAACCATGGGGAGCAATTGTTGGAATAGGATCTGGAGGATTAAAGGATGCTTATGATTATATGCCAGAAAACATTCAAATTATGGTTGATTGGACATGTCAACCAATAATTAGTGCTCCATCAATGGGAATTAATTAAAAGATACCATTAAAGTTATACAAATATAACTTGTTTAGAGATTAATATGAAGTAAATTGTAATTTAGAATAGAAATTAAAAGGGAGAATTAGGATCTATGAACAATAAATATTCAGTTATTAAAGATATAGTTGTTTGGATTATAATGTCTATTATTGGAACTATAATTTTTGTTAATACAACAAATATTTCTAAGATAAGTGCTATTATTATTAGTATAATAGCAACAGTAATAATTCTAGTAGCAAGGTATAATAATTATAAATTAGTAATATCTGATGAAGAAATTGTACTCTATAAATCATTTATAAAAAAGACACAAATTCCGTTAGAAAATATAGTGGAAATAGAAATTGGCAATTCTTTTACGGGGAGTAGGATTCAGGGGGTGGTAAAATACATTTATATAAAAACAGCGGAAGATAATCATAAGTTTAATATTGTTAATATAGAGAGTGAACAGTTTTATGATGACATTAAAAATCTTGCAACTAAGCTAAATATTAAATATTTTAACAATCAGGAATAAACTATAAAATTATTTAATAAGTAATGTATGTATTAGAGTAGCAGTAAAAAAAGTAAACTTTAAAATAGTGAAGGGTTAATAACGGAATTACTACATAAATACAATAAAAAACTTATGAAAAAAAGTGATAGTTATTAGTATAATTGAATGCTGTCACTTTTTCTATTAGGTTAGTAATGAAAAATATAGATTAATCATACTGCAATAGGATGTTCAGTGGATACTTTAGCAGATATAGCAATAGGGACAGCAACGGCAGTATTTATAGCAGCGGGAGTAGCTTACCTAGGAATAACAGCTCCATTATGGGGGACTGCTCTTTTAGCATCTAGTATTAGTTATGGAGTAGCAAAATATTATGAAGATGATATAGGTAAATTAAAGGACTCGATTATATCAGGGTTTTAGAAGGAGGAAAAATGAAATCAGCTAAAATTAAACAAGCAGATGAGATGGAAGTTAAAGATTTAAAGAAATTAAATGTTTTTATTTCAATAGGATGTATGTTAGGAAGTATACTTTTTAATTTGATATTAAGTAGTGATGATAAAGTGTACCATAGCATAGCCCCAGTATTATTAGTACTTACTTTAATATTAAATGTAATAAATATAGTATTAAACGTTAATAAGAAACCAATATATAAAAGTGTTTACATTTTAATTCCAATACAAGGAATTCTAGTAGTATTATCATTATATCTAGAAGCTGTAAATTGCCTAACATTAGAAAGCACAATTACAAAAATAATAATATTTTTCAACTTTATAATAGTAAATTTATATATTTTTTATAAAAGAATAATAGTAAAAAATGAAGACTATATTAGCAGTGTTAAAAAAGGTACCCATGGAAGATATATAAAGAGAGATTTAAGTGTTTCATTAATTGTAACTGCAATATTATTAACAATTGCTAAAGTTATAGACTCTAGTCCAACAATAATTGAAGAAGGTAATGGAGATAAATTTATTTCAGGTATTTTTTTGATAGGAGTTACTGTATGTTTAAGTATTGTTTATATAATAGCAATATCTAACTATTTGTATAGTGTTAAGGATAAAAATTCCCCAAAACATATTAAATTAATATGATAAAAACTTATATATATGATGTATAAGAAGGGTGTTATTAAAAATATAGTTACAATTTAGAAGTATTATACTTAATAAAAAATTAGAAATAAAATTTCGGTATACCTAATATACTGGAGTTTCATTTATTTTATATACCATAGAATTAATTAGTTATTTTAGTTTTATATAAAAAGATTTAAAAGTATTTCTACGTAAATTTTACTTTAAATGGTATAAGTAAGTTTCAATAACTAAGTCCTTGAATTTTGATGTTAAATTTAAATATACCTTAGAAGGAAATGATGTATTTTATGAAGAATTAACTAAGGAAAGTTGTGTAGAAATCGTTATCTAGGGCGCAGTAACTCTTAGTAAAACTTAGGGATATAGCCATCAGATAAGATAGTATATGCCTATGGTGTTAATGGTTTAGTAGGTTTTACTCTAAATGGTAAAGAGTATTTCTACATTAGAAATTCACAGAGTGATATCATAGAAATAATAAATTCTATTGGAAAACAAGTTGTTTCTTATATTTATGGCACCTGGGGCAAATTAATATCTGTGGATTAAAAGGAAACTCCTTTTCATATTCATTCAAATGAGTAAGTTCCACTAACCAAATTTAAATTCGGAGTGTAACTTAAGGCCTTAGGAGAAAATAATCCTTATAGATATATACTGAATATTAATACTTACAATCAAAACATATAATACTGAGTGGGGAAGAGTCTTAAATGAAGATGGGTTAGTATCTACAGGGCAAGGTATGTTATCTCATAATATGTTTGCATATTGTGCTAATAATCCCGTAATTTTTAAAGACCTATTAGAGTTGTCATATTATATGTCAAATGAATATGGTGGTAGAGGCGGTTTCGGGCTGCTGCTATGGTTGGTAGTGGAGCTTTAGCAGACACTGTAAAAGTAGCATGGTATGGCACTGTTGGAACAATAGTAGCTATTTGGAATATTATAACCTTTTCTAGTAGCGACACCACAAATAATAGTTCAAATAATAAATCAAAGCCAGAAAAACAAGAGAGAGCTAAAAATAAACTTAAATCAGATATTAAGGTGGAAGGGTCACATAGTACATTTAAGCAGAATCCTAATACAGGAGAGATAACTAATTATAAGATATGGTAACCAAATCTAAATAATTCTACAGGGTTTGAGTTAGAGAAAGGATATGATGGAATTGGTAAGTCACATAAGAATTCTATTACTGGAGAGAATCTTATGCCGCATGTGCATGATAAGACAGTGCCAGGAGGGGTTAGACGTCCTTTACCTTGGGAAATTCCAGGCAACCATTAACAAATTAATAATATAAAGAGGTGTAAATAAGATGAATATGATAGCATGGTTAAGTGAATGGTACAAAAGCAATTGTGATGGTGATTGGGAACACTATTATGGAATAAAAATAGATACGATTGATAATCCAGGATGGAAAGTAGATATAGATTTGGTGGATACTTATTTAGAAGATGTACAATTTAATACAGTTCAAATCTATGTTGATGATTTTAATTGGATTCATTGCAGTGTTGTAGATGGAATTTTTAGGGGAAGAGGTAGTACAGATAAGTTAGAAGAAATACTAAAAATATTTAGGCAATGGGCAACTGAAAATAAAAAATATCATTAATAAAGTAGTATAAATATATAAGAACAAAAGTGCTAAGAGTAAGTTAGAAAAGTAATAGTATAACGTCGTCAGACTAGAATATCTGTTGGCGTTTTTTATCTTTTTAAAAATACTAGTATTTTTAAAGATATTTTGATTATGAATAGAATTATAAAAATAAAGTAATTATACAAGATATTGAATGTTAGAAAATTATATAGAAGGAAAACGAGATATAGATAGTGCATTAGGTAAAAGAGGCTCGAAGGAGCGGGAACAGAAATCACGAGAGTTGCATAATAGTAAGAAGAAAAATGGTGATGCCAATTATAATAATAAGGCTTATGACGATTTAGTTAATGGAAATTTTCACAAATTTTATATAAGTCCTGTAGAGAAAATTGTACTTGTAGGCGCAGGTATAGCAATAATAGGTGGGACTATAGTTGAAGATGTAGCTACTGGCGGGTTAGGCATTGCAAATGATGGAATTACAATAACTGCTGGAGGAGCTTTAATTATAAGAGCATTTGGAGGATATTGATGTTTAAAGAGGAGGTGCTGACAATTGAATTTTGAAGAAAATTTCGATATGGGCGAGAAATATTACATTAATGGAGAGTACGAGAAGGCAATAGAATATTTTGAGAACTGCTATAAAATAAATAAGTCTAACGATTGTTTAAATTATATCGGATGCTGTTATTTAGGAATCAAAGATTATTATGCAGCCATTAAAATATTTAACTCAATAATAGAAGATTGTCCTAATTCAGAGAGACCAGTTTTTAATTTAGGTAGAGCCTACATGAAGTTAGGTGAGCTTGATACTGCATTAGATAACTTTAAAAAAGCAATTACTATAAATCCATATAGTGAAGATGGTTATTATTACTTAGGAGTATATCATCAACAAGTTGGTGAGTTAGAAATGGCAAAGATGTATTATAAAAAGTCGTTAGAAATAGACAATGAGCAGTCAGAAACTTATTTAAATTTAGGTATATGTTGCTTTGAGTTAAAATTATATGAAGAAGCATTAGAATCGTTTAGCCATTCATACAAATATGACAGAGAGTGTGTAGAAGCTATACAGAATAAAGCCTTAGTATATATTGAAATGAATGACTATGAAAGAGCACTAAAAGAACTATATGCTTTTAGTATTTTACAACCTGACGATATTGATAATGTACTAGATATTGCTCATTGTTATTATAAAATACTTGACTTTAAGAATTCCTATGTATGGTGCAAGAAGGCATTGATTATTGATTCAGATAATACATTTGCAAATAAACTTCTTAAAATTTTAAGTTTAAAGTTGAGAGAGTAAAATAAAACTATTAATTTATAAAATAGAGGTATTAATTATGAAAAACTTACTGAAGAATATTTTATGATTAGTTTCATATTTAAGATGTATTATTTCATATTAATATTAGTTTTATTACTCAACTCATAATAATAAAAGTGCATTAAACGATAATTTATAAGTGAAAAAGTACCTTAAAATGCAAATTGAATACCAGAATAAATATTCTAGGGCACTATCCTAGGAAATTATAACTTAGGTAGTGAAAATTTGATACAATAGCTTATTAAAGCTAATGAAAAACGTCGACATGTTCTGATACTTGTTGATGTTTTTTAGGTAAATTAAAGTAAAAGTTAATTATATTGTATTGAATGGTATGATAGGGAAACTAGCTGATGGAGCTAAATATGATTATATATCAGAAGGAAACAAGGTAGCTTATGAAGAAATAACTAATGGAAGTAATGTAGATTAACAGAGTTCTTAGCTTGTGTGAGAATGGTTTTCTCTCACAGAAGGTTAGAAATCGTTATCTAGGGGCGTAGTAGCCCTTAGTGAAACTTAGTGATACTAGCCATCAGATAAAATTTTATATAACTATGGAGATAGTGGTCTTGTAGGATTCATGCTAAAGGATACTGAAGAATATTTCTACATTAGGAATGCTCAAAGTGATATTATAGAAATAATAAATTCTATTGGAAAACAAGTTGTTTCTTATATTTATGGCACCTGGGGCAAATTAATATCTGTGGATTAAAAAGGAAACTCCTTTTCATATACATTCAAATGAGTAAGTTCCACTAACCAAATTAAAATTTGGAGTGTCACTTAAAGCCTTAGGAGAAAAAAATCCTTATAGATATAGAGGCTATAGATACGATACAGAGACTGGATGTTACTACTTACAATCAAGATATTATAATCCTGAGTGGGGGAGATTCTTGAATGCGGATGGAGTAGTATCTACAGGACAAGGAATGTTATCTCATAATATGTTTGCATATTGTGCTAATAATCCCGTAATTTTTAAAGACCTATTAGAGTTGTCATATTATATGTCAAATGAATATGGTGGTAGAGGCGGTTTCGGGCTGCTGCTATGGTTGGTAGTGGAGCTTTAGCAGACACTGTAAAAGTAGCATGGTATGGCACTGTTGGAACAATAGGAACTATTTGGAAAATTATAACTTTTTCTAGTAACAACAGTAAAAATGATAATTCTAAGGCTAAAAGAAATACTAATACATCGAATTTAACTAATCAAGGAAAGGTAATTGGAAATATAAAAGGGGCACCGCCTGTAGATGCTGGCAAAAAAGGTAAACATGTAATAGGACACCATCAAATAAGCAAAGTCTATCAGAAGGAAGAAATAAATCAACATGGCCTGAAGGAGAAAATGGAGTGGATTTAACACAGGAAGGATGGTTAAAAGGGAGAGTTACAAAGAATCCTGATGTAAGGGTATGGGACACAGGAAGGCCAATAGGAGCAAATGGAGAAACAAAAGTTAATGTTAAATATGCACCTAGTAAAGATACAATACACGGTTATCCGGTTAAATAGAAATGGAGTGATCAAATGGATATTATAGAAATAGTTAAAAGTCTATATAGGAGCTCAGCTGGATCTTATTTATTGCTTAAATATGTTGATAGAGATTATTGGATTGATAAGTTGCAGGAATATTTTCCAAATAAATATATTGATAATCTTACGGAGTTTAATTATGATAAGTGCTTTTCTATGTATATTAATTTATCAGATAACAAAGGAAGTATAGGTACTGAAGAATTTGATAATTATATCTTAGAAAATGAAAACTTATATATACTTAGTATAAAAATTTCTGTATTAGCACCGTATTGTATATTTAAATATGTAAGATACTATGTTGATGAAGAAATAAAATGTGAAACTAGTTCTATACCTTATTGTGAAGAGCATATGGAGTTTCATAAGATAATAAATGATTTTATTTCAGACTATAACCTTATTCTTTTGGATGATAATACACTAATGAGAGAAGTTTCGGATATATGTCTTGAACTAAGAGAACCTCCAGTAAGTGTGTATAATTGTCTTTTTCAAGATTGTTATTCATATTATCCTTATTCAATAAACAAAGTAGAGTAAAACTATATATTTAATTTAAGATAATTAGCTTAATGATTGCCTATAAGATATTCTTTTAGTTAATATTTTATAGGTAATCTTCTATATAAGCTTGTGTTTATATAACTCAATTTAAAATAAGGGGTGTAAATAAGATGGATATGATAGCATGGTTAAGTGAATGGTACAAAAGCAATTGTGATGGTGATTGGGAACACTATTATGGAATAAAAATAGATACACTTGATAATCCAGGATGGAAAGTAGATATAGACTTGGTAGATACTTATTTAGAAGATGTAGAATTTAATAAAGTTCAAATATATATTGATGATTTAAATTGGATCCATTGTAGTGTTGCAGATGGAGTATTTAAAGGCGGAGGTAGTATAGATAAGTTAGAGGAAATACTAAAAATATTTAGGCAATGGGCAACTGAAAATAAAAAATATCATTAATAAAGTAGTATAAATATATAAGATCAAAAGTGCTAAGAGTAGGTTAGAAAAGTAATACTATAACGTCGACAGACTAGAATATCTGTTGGCGTTTTTTATATTTTTAAAACTACTAGTATTTTTAAAGATATTTTAATTATGAATAGAATTAAAAAAATAAAATAATTATACAAGATATTGAATGTTAAAAAGTTATATAGAAGGAAAAAGAGTATTTAATGAAGAAATAATGGTAGTAGTGAAATAAAGGATGCCTATGATGCCTTAGGAAGAATTGAAATTGTAAATAATTGAAGGAAAATAAATATTATTATAATGAATTAAATCAACTTATAAGAGAAGTAAACCATGTATTAAGAAAGACTATAGTATATACATTTGATGAAGAAGGAAATATACTTAAGTGTAATTAGTTTAATAAAAAGGAGTGAAAAAATTTGATTAGCTTAGATATTAAGGTGAAAAATGGATATAGTAATTATCTAAATAAAATCTTAAATGGTGTTAATTTATTTAATTATGTTTGAAAAATAAATGCTGATAATTTTTTATATTTTGACAATGGTGAGTTAAAAGAAGATTTTTTTAGAGCAGATGTTTTAAATGCAGAAGAATTCATTAAGTGTATATCAAGAGACAGTTATTACATGATATTTGCTGATATAAAAGTATATTCTCTTGGTAGTGAGCGTATCGAAATAAAAACATTCAAAGACTTTTTAAGAAGCAGTTGCGTAATGATTATTTTATGTACAGATTCATCAGTAGTGGCAGATGCCTTTACAGCCAGTGAAGGATGGGGAGCAATAAGTGTAGATTTAGGTATTGGTGTAATTACTGAAGGGGCAAAATGGCGAGTCACAGAGATGATTGAAAAGTTTTATTGGAACTTTATAAGGAGAGATGAAAGATGAATGGCAATAATAAAGGTACATATGCAGTAGCAGGAATAGCTGTCTTTATTATATCAAAGATTATACTTGGAAGTTTAGGAATAGAGAATGTACCAGTACCCATTATCATAGTCGCACTAGTAGCTTCATATGCTATGTTTTTAATTGGAACACTTAATAAAAAATTAATAGGAGGAGAGAGAACTTGTTATATAGTAAGTGCAATCTCATTGGCAGCTACTATTGTTAGCACTATAATAATAGTTATATTTTTAAGTTATTTTCCACAAAATGTAGAAGAATATAAAGTGTTATTGCTAATATTATTAATAATTAGTATATCATCGCTTCTATGTTTGACTATTGCAGGAATGATAATTAAAAAAAAGTATCAAAACTAGTTATCATATGATAAAAAGTTATATATGATGTATAGGAAGAGTGCTATTAAAAATATAGTTGCAATTTAGAAATATTTGTATTTAATAAAAAATTAGAAATAAAATTCTGGTATACTTAATATATTGGAATTTTATTTATTTTATATACCATGCAGTTCAATTACTGAGGGGGTTGGTACTAAATATACCAATGAAACGAGAGATGGAATAAAATCAGGATCATTCTGGGCACATCCGTCTATGATTTTGGAATCAATCTTGGTAAAGGAGCTATTCATGTTGTTAAAAATGGAACTAAGGCACATAGCGGAAAAGTAATGAGTTATGGAGCAGGGATTACTGATACTTTTATCGGCAAAAGTAAATATATATTAAGTGAGACAATAGATACATTTAAAGGTTCTATAAAAGGATTTGCTGCAGTTGGACTAGTATCAAGTGATGTAAGTAATTATATAAGAATATGATGGAAATATTAAACACGCTGTAATAGGGTAGGCAGTAGATTCTTTAGCAGTGGGAGGAAGTCTATTATTAGATAAGACGGTAGAAAAGATAAAATTTTCAATAATATCGGGAAGTTAGAAGGAGGAGAAAATGAAATCATCTAAAATTAAACAAGAAGAAGAGATGGAAATTAAAGATTTGAAAAAATTAAGTATTTTTGTTTCTATAGCATTTATGATAGCAAGTTTAATTTTTAATGGAGCATTGCTAATAGATAAAGAGGTGTATTCTAATATATCGCCAATATTAATAGGATTATCTATAATATTAGGTATAGTAATGTTAATATTAAGTATAAATGAAAAAAGAATATATATGACGTATCATATATTTGGATCAATACATGGAATTGTAGCATTGCTATCTATTTATTTAGTTTGTGTAAATCAGCTAGTGCCTCAAAGTTTAATTACAAAAGTATTGATATTTTTTAATTATTTATTTATAAATTTATGGGTTTTTTATAAAAGAATAATAGTAAAAGATAAAGCTTATATTACTAGTGTAAGTGAAGGCACTCATATAAAATATATTAAAAAAGATTTAGTTTTATCTTTAATTATTTCTGCGATAATAATAACAATTGCTAAGGTGCTAGATTCAAGCCCAATTATAATTGAAAAAGGAGAATTAAAACTGTTTATTGTAAGTATTATAGGGATAGGTGTTACTATATGTTTTAGCATATCATACATTACAGCAATATCTAATTATCTGTATAATATAAAGAATAACAAGTCATTTCAAAAATTGAGCAAATAAAATTTGAATAGTATATTTAGGATGCTTGAAATGTATAATGGAGTTTTTGCAGCAATTTTGGGAGTAATAATATTTTAAATTATTGTAAAGAAAACTAATATGATAAAGAAATAAATAATGTATTACAGTTTTATAAGGAGAGGAAAGATGAATAGTAGTAATAAAGGTACATATGCAGTAGCAGGAATAGCTGTCTTTATTATATCGAAGATTATACTTGGAAATTTAGGAATAGAGAATATACCAGTACCCATTAGCATAGGTTTATTAGCAGCTTCATATGCTATGTTTTTAATTGGAATATCGAATAAAAAGCTAATAAGAGGAGAGAGAGCTTGTTATATAGTACTTGCAATTCTATTCGCAATTGCAAGTGTTAGTGCTATTATAATGGCTTTATTTTTAAGTTATTTTCCTCAAATAATCACAGAATATAAGGTATTGTTGTTAGTACTACTAATAAGTGGTATATTGGCACTTTTAGGTATAATTATTATATCAATGATAATTATAAAAAAATATCGAAATTAGATATTCTATAATTAAAACTTATATATGATATATAAGAAGGCTAATCATAAAAGTTTTTCATGGTGGAATTATGTAAATATGAAGTCAGATATTCAAATTGAACTGGGATTCGCTAAGTTTTTCTACCCCGAAATAATTGAGATAGACAACTGTATCTTTATAAAGGATAACTTTTCAAGCGAAAGGTATGAACAATGGAAAGTTGTGTGTAATGATAAAAAAACTTTAGAGAAGGCTATTAATTCATATGAAATTAAAGAATTTTTTCATATGAATACAGATTTTGAAGATAAAAATATAAATGAACAAATACAAGCACTAGGAAATATATTAAAAAAAATTTGGACTTTAGGTTTTAATGAAAGATTCCCTGATATGAATATAGTTGTAGATATAATTGAAGATGATGAATCATTATATATTACTGTATTTCAAGATAGTTAATTATGTTGAAAATTATTAATAGTCGTGATTGGTAGACATAAGTATAAAAATAAGTAACTTGTAAAATTAAAAGTAAATACCTAAAAAGGGGGTAGTTGTTCCAAGCAAATGGAACAACTATTATTTTTCAATAATATATGATATTAGTTGTTAGTAAATTATATAGAAGGAAAAAGAGCATTTCATGAAGAAATGAAACTTAAGTATGGGGAAGTAGGCCTTGGAAAGGGATACGATGGGAGAGCAGATAACCCACATGTTAAGAAGGATCCTTCATTAATCCCAGCCTTTAGATGGACTATTCCTGGCAATGCATTGGCACCATAATATATAATGAGAGGAGGATATTATATGAAGTACTTTACTTTAGAACTATTAGATAAATCGAATAGCACGATAGAGTCAGAACGTGAAATTGCTGACAGACTTTGGATGGGAAATCTTGAAACGTATTGGAATAATTTTAAAAAATATGAGGATAGATTACCTTATAGTTTTGTAAAAGAATACAGTACGCATGCTTTTCATGACTATAATATAGAATCCATAAATTTTTATAAAGATCAAGGAAAAAGAAAGGATGCTTTTAATGTTGAATTGATAATTAGATATGATGACATTAGATACTTAATAAAATATATTAATGTTACTAAATATAATATAGATTTAAGTATTAAAAATAACATCAAAAATAATGTCTTGTTATATAGTGAGATAATTCCAATAGGTGATGCTATAATTAGTCATGAAATATTAATGTCAAATAGAAATAGTGCATACATGGAGTTTAAGAAAATTATGTTTAAAAAGATAAGTTAAAATAAATTTTTGTTCAAAATGTAATTAAGAAACCGTAAATATACATTAGAAGGAAAAGATTAACTTAAAAAGGGAATAAAATATTTGATTTTAACAATTATATATTCTTTCATAGGCTTACATTACTTGAATAACATAAGATGACATAAAGTTAAAGTGAGAATTTGTAACTTAACATTATTAAATGAGGGGTGGTCAATATAAATCAAAATGTATATAAAATTACAATAGATAAAAGTGTATAGTAGAAGATCAATTGTGCAAAAGTAAATGGAAACTATGAATGAGACTATTTTACTATATACATATAAAACTAGTATAATATTTAGCTATATAACTATTTAACTATTTGTTGTGTTCATGCGGGTTTAAGAGGTTTACCCATTAGAATAGTATTAAGGTAACAATAAAATAATAATTAAAAACCAAAGAAAATAGAGTATAATTAGTATGGGATTTAATTTTTTTATGTATGGGGGATAATTTAATGGATGCAGTAAATCAAGTTTTAGTTCTATCCATTATGATGGTTATAGGAATATATGCTAGAAAGAAAGGCTTTATAGATGATAGAGTAGAGAAGGGATTAAGTGCAATATTAATCAATATAACTTTACCATTAATGATCATAAATAGTTTTTGCTTAGAATTTGATAAAGCTATTATGGGAAATGCTATAAAGATATTCTTCTATTCCGTAGTTATACATTTGGTGTTACTTATTTTA
Organism: Clostridium sp. UBA3061; assembly: GCF_002367465.1. Classification (NCBI taxonomy): domain Bacteria; kingdom Bacillati; phylum Bacillota; class Clostridia; order Eubacteriales; family Clostridiaceae; genus Clostridium; species Clostridium sp. UBA3061. The sequence continues at coordinate 15,250 of NZ_DFCF01000012.1, forward strand.
TCAAGATATATTTATATTAAGGCTAGTGATAGAAAAAAACCACTACTTATATTTACAACATCCTTTTCTAACTGTGGATTTATGGGCTATCCAGTATTAAACAGCATTTTTGGAGAAATAGGAGTGTTTTATGCTTCAATTTTTACTATGGTATTCACTGCTTTAGTGTGGACCATAGGGGTATCTTTATTTACAGGGAAAATATCTATGAAGGAAGCTAGTAAAAGCATTTTAAAGAATCCATCCATATGGGCTGTAATTATAGGAATTATAATATTTGTAGGTCAAATTAAACTACCCTTTGCCATTAACTCAACTGTAAAAAGTGTAGGAAATATGACGACTCCAATATCTATGATAATCATTGGATCTATGCTTTGTAGTTCTAACATAAAGGAAATGATAGGAGATTTTAGTTTATACTATTTATCTATAGTTAGATTAATTTTAGTTCCTGTAGCAACATATTTTACTATGAATATGTTTAGTATAGAGCCAATGTTGGTAGCTATATGCACTTTACTTATGGCTATGCCAGGAGCGGTGGTAGGACCTGTAATTGCATTATCTGCTGGTGGAGATGGTAAGTATGGCTCACAGTGTGTATTTATAACTACACTTTTATCCGTTATAACTGTTCCACTATTTATATATTTAGTAAGATAATTAATTATATAGATGATAGGTTTTAATGATTTGGCCATTTTAAATAAGTATAGAAGGGAATGTAAATTATATATGTTTGATTTAGATGATTGTATTGCATTTATAACAAATAAAAGCGCAAAGAAATTAGCTGACGAATTTAATAGAAGATTACAAGAGAATGGTACAACTAGAGTACAATGGATAGCTTTATTTTATATAGGTAAAGCAGGAGAAATTTCTCAAAAAGAACTTTCGGATTATATGGATATTAAAGAGTCTTCAATGGTAAGACTTATAGATAGAATGGAAAAGGAAGAGTTAGTGGAGAGAAGAAAGGATTCAGAAGATAGAAGAATAACAAAGATAATATTAACTGATAAAGGTAAGTTTTTAAAAGAAGAACTTATGCCTAGAGGACAAGTGTTCCAAGATGATGTATTAAAGGGAATATCGAAAGAAAATTTAGAGATTTTTAAAGAAGTTTTGCAAAGGATGACAGATAATATATGTTAGCTATTGACAATACCACCCCATGGTGGTATTTTTATATCATAAATGCTTGTAGTGCTAACTATTGCACTAGCAACTATTAAATGATATGGGGGTATAGATATGAAAAAAGATGTAAGAGAAATGTTAAATGACTTTATGAACGGACTTGGTGAATTAGGCGAAACTAATGGAGAGAATGTTAACGCTTTCATGGGGCTGTTAGGTAAGACTTATGAAGAGGGTGCATTAGATACTAAAACAAAGGAATTAATTAGTGTTGGAATTGCTGCATATAACAGATGTGAATATTGTATAGTTTTCCACGTTTACAAAGCTTTAGAAGCAGGAGCAACTAGAGCTGAAATAATGGAAGCTGCTATGGTATCTGTTGCCTTTGGTGGAGGTCCTAGTATGGCATATTCTGTAACTTTATTAAAAGATGCTGTTGATGAATTTGAAAAAGATTTTAACTAAATAAGATTTTAAATTTAAGACCTTGAGTATTATACTCAGGGTCTTAAATCCAGAATCTTAAACTAATATATATTTGGTATTAAAGGAGAGGTTGAAATGGATATTAAGTTGGAAAGTCTATCAGGAAAAAGCAAGTCTGCTAAAGTAGGCAAAATTAATATACAAGTTGGAGAGAATGTTAAGTTAAATGATGTAATGTTCCAGCTAGAAACAAATAAAGGAAATTCACCTGTAAAAGCTAAAGGAAGCTATAAAATTGAAGAAATAAAGGTTACAGAGGGACAAGAGGTAAAGGTTGGAGATACATTACTTATAGTAAGTGGAGAAGCTTTAACAGAAGAAACTAAAAAAGTTGATTACTTTGGTAGCTTAATAAAGGGTAAAAAAGAAAATTTAAATATAGACCTTTTAGTAATAGGTGCAGGACCAGGAGGATACGTTTCTGCTATATATGGAGCTAAAAAAGGTTTGGAAACTATAATAGTTGAAAAGGATAATTTAGGAGGGACTTGTCTTAATGTAGGATGTATTCCTACAAAATCTCTAGTTAAATCTGCTGAAGCATACAATGAAGCATTAAATGGAGAAGAATTTGGATTTGAAATAAAAGATATAAAGCTAGACATGAAAAAGGTCATAGCTAGAAAAGATAAAATTAGAAATAATTTAGTTGGTGGCATAGACTATTTATTAAATAAAAATAATATAAGACTTATTAAGGGAGAAGCATCTTTTATAGATAACCATAAAGTATTAGTGAAAAAAGGTAAAGATGAGTATATTATTGAAGCTAAAAATATCATTATCGCTACTGGTTCTAAAATATCAAAAATAAGTATCCCAGGCATAGAGTTACCTTTTGTATTAAATAGTACAGAAGCTCTTAGTAACACAGAATTACCAAAATCAATTACTATAATTGGTGGTGGAGTTATTGGTATGGAATTTGCATTCCTTTATTCAAATTTTGGTGTTAAAGTAAACGTGGTTGAATACGAAAATAGAATCCTTAACATGGTGGATTTAGATGTCTCTGAGGAAATACTTGATATAGCAAAATCAAAGGGCATAGGTATATATACAAGTTCAAAGGTTACTAGAATTGAAAAATCTGAATCAGGTGAAGGTATAGTTATATTTGAAAATGAAGGTAATGAGAAGCTTTTAGTTTCAGAAAAGGTATTAGTAGCAATTGGAAGAGAGCCTAATATGGAAGGGCTAAATCTTGAAAATACTGATATAGAACTAAATGATAGGAATAGAGGTATAAAGGTTGAAGGTAATTTAAAGACAAATGTGGAAGGAATATATGCTATTGGAGATGTTAATAGCAAGATCCAATTAGCCCATGTAGCTTCACATCAAGGAATTGTAGCAGTTGATAATATATTAGGAAAAAATAAAGAAATGAAGTATGAATGTATTCCTAATGTAATATTTACAGCTCCAGAAATTGCTTCAGTTGGTCTTAATGAAAAACAATGTATTGATAAAAATATGAATATAAAAATAAGCAAGTTCCCTTTTGCAGCCAATGGAAAAGCCTTAACTATGGGTCAAGAGTATGGATTTATTAAAATAATAAAAGATTTAGATTCAGATAAAATGGTTGGAGGGTCAATAATAGGTCCAGATGCTTCATCATTGATAAGTACGCTAACACTTATTATTCAGCAGAATATTTCAGAAGAGAGCATAGCAGAGACTGTATTTGCACATCCAACTACAGGTGAAGGTATACATGAAGCAGTATTAGGATTATCTATAGGAGCAATACATTATAATGAATAAAGTAATTATTTCAAAGGAAGTTAATCCTTATTATAATTTAGCCTTAGAAGAAGAATTGTTAAGAAATATAAAGTCAGAAGAAACCATATTATATCTTTGGCAAAACGAAAATACTGTAGTTATTGGAAGAAATCAAAATCCTTATAAAGAATGCGATTTAGATTATATGAAAGAAAACCATATTATATTAGCTCGAAGAATTTCTGGAGGTGGAGCAGTTTTTCATGATTTAGGAAATTTAAACTTTACTTTTATAACAAAGGAAATTGAGAGTAACTTAGATAAACAACTTAAGGTTATAAAAGGTGCTGTAGAGTCCTATGGTTTTAAGGTTGAGTTTTCAGGAAGAAATGATTTGCTTTTGAATAATAGAAAGTTTTCAGGACATGCATTTTATTGTGAAGATGGTAATTATTTTCATCATGGTACTCTTATGATTGATGTAGATATTACTAAACTTGAAAAGGTTCTTACTCCATCTAAGTTAAAATTAAAATCTAAAGGCATAGAATCAGTAAAAAGTAGGGTTATAAATTTAATAGAGGTTTGTAGTGAATTAAATGTAGATAATTTAATTCAGTCATTGGTAAATTCCTTTAAGAATATTTATGGAGAGTTGCAAAACCCATATATTTATAATATGAGTAGTTATGTACCTAAATTATATGATAAATACTCTAGTAAGTTCTGGAATTATGGTGAGAGCCCACAATATGATGTAGTTCTCGAAGAAAAAACTGTCATAGGTAATATAGATATAAATTTATCAGTGGAGTCAGGAAGAATAGTAAAGGCTAAAATATTTTCGGACACTTTAGAGAATATAAATTTAGGAAAAGTTGAAGAACAGCTTATAGGCATTATATTCGCTAGAGATGAAGTTGTAAAATTAATAGATGACTATATAAGACAGGTATCAGAAAAATATGTATAAAAATATTTGTATAAATTATAATATTCTTAGGCTAAAATATATTTACCTCATCTAGATAAGTCAAGAAAATTTAACATTTCTAATATGGATTATATTTTAATGATATAATCCATATTTTTATGTAAAATAACCTTGGTAATTAAAAATAATGTAGGGTATAATATGTATATTGTAAATATAGTAGCTAACAAATAAATTATTGCTAATATATTTACAGTATATTTATTATTGTAAAACTATGGAGGATTATAGCATGAGAACAATTTATAAAAACCCTAAGGAATTAGGTGCTTGTTTAAGAGATATTGTAGATTTATACAGAGATGATTTAATGACCTATGAAAAATTATCAGATAAGGTTATTAAAATTGTAGATTCTAATGTAGAAAGATTCTTTAAAAATGGTGATGTTGAAATAAAGATTGCAAATATTCTAGAGGAAGATAGAATAGCAATTATAAAAGATATATTAGATAAAAATAATTAAAAAATCTTATTATAAATTTATAAAAAAAGATGAGCTTTATTGATTAAAATAATGTAAGCTTATCTTTTTTATTTAGCGTTAAAAAATAAGTATATAAAATATACAAACATTTATATAGAAAGAGTTGTGTATACTAAAGTTAATATATTAAATTTAATTTATATATAGCAATGTTAAATCCGTGTTAAATAATCAGGTTTTGTTACAAAATCTATTTAACAAGGTGTATAAATTATATATGATATATGAAGGAAATCAATTACAAAAAACTAAGTATAAAATTATAAGATATTTATTTCAAGACTTATAGACTGGAGGTTACTTTATGGAAAGTCTTAAAATTTTAAAAAAAACTAAATTTAGTGAAGTACAGGTATTAGCCCTTGGGTTTTTTATAGTAATTTTTATTGGAGGTACAATATTAAGTTTACCCATATCATCTGCTAGTGGAGAGGCCACAAATTTCTTGGATTCAATATTTACAGCTACATCTGCCACCTGTGTTACAGGGTTAGTTACAGTAGATACAGGTACTCATTGGAACCTATTAGGACAGACCGTTATTATGATATTAATTGAAATCGGTGGTCTTGGATTTATGTCTTTTGCAACTTTTATATCTGTACTAATAGGAAGAAGAATTACTTTAAAAAGTAGATTATTAATGCAAGAAGCAATGAATACCTTTAATATTCAAGGGTTAGTAAAAATGCTTAAAAAGGTTATGTTATTTACTTTTATAATACAGTTTATAGGAGCATTAATACTATCCACTCAGCTCATACCAGAGTTTGGTGTAGCTAGAGGTATATATATTAGTATATTTAGCTCTATATCTACCTTTTGCAATGCTGGTTTTGATTTATTTGGAAATTTTAATAGTTATACAGCATATTATGATAATTCCATTATACTTTTAACTGTAAGTGCATTAATAGCTATTGGAGGGTTAGGTTTTATTGTATTGTTAGAACTTTATAATTATAAAAGTACAAAAAAGTTATCTTTACACGCTAAGGTAGTGTTATTAATAACTACTATATTAATAGTGGGAGGAACTATAGTAATGTTTATCCTAGAATATAATAATCCTAATACCTTAGGAAATATGAATATTAAGGACAAAATAGTAAACTCTATTGTAGCTTCCATAAGTCCAAGGACAGCAGGAATTAACAGTGTACCAATAGATAAGATGACTACAACATCAAAATTTATAACTGTTATACTTATGTTTATTGGAGGTTCTCCAGGTTCTACAGCAGGAGGATTAAAAACATCCACCTTTGGTATAATTTTATGTACAGCTATTTCTGTAATTAAAGGAAAAGAAAATGCTGACATATTCGGAAGGACCATTCCAAGAGGATTACAATTAAAAGCTGTTACTCTTTTAATAATAGGAATGGGATTAGTAACCACAGTCACTATGGCACTTACTATAGCTGAACCTAATGAAGCCTTTTTAGATGTGTTATACGAAGCTACATCAGCCTTTGGAACAGTAGGATTAACTACAGGTGTAACTCAAAGGCTCAGTGAACCAGGAAAAATTATAATTATTATGTTGATGTATTTAGGAAGAGTTGGTCCACTTACTGTAGTAATGGCTCTAATTAGCAGAAAGAAAGGTACTAATTACAAGTATCCTGAAGGAAAGATATTGATAGGATAAACACATTTGTGAAATATTAAATAAAAAAACTATTATATAGGAGGTTAATATGGTATGGATAATAAATATATGAAAAGAAGTAAGGAAGAGTTGAAAAAAATATTAACCAAGGAGCAATATAACGTAACTCAAGAAAATGGTACCGAGCTACCTTATAAAAATGAATACTTTGACTTTTACGAAGAAGGTATTTATGTAGATATAATAACAGGAGAACCATTATTTATATCTAGTGATAAGTTTAACTCAGGATGTGGATGGCCAGCTTTTTCCAAGCCAATAGATAGAGATTTTATTAAAGAAAATATAGATAAAAGTCATGGAATGGTCAGAACCGAGGTAAGAAGTAAAAGTGGAGATTCCCACTTAGGTCATGTATTCTGTGATGGACCTGAGGAACTAGGTGGATTAAGATATTGTATAAATTCAGCTTCACTTAAATTTATTCAAAAGGATAAGATGAAGGAAGAAGGGTATGAAGAGTACTTAGATTTACTTGATAAATAAATATACAGATGAGAGTATGGCACTAAGATGTGGTTAGATGGATTTATCTATTTAATCACATCTTTTTCTATGTTTAAGAGATTAAATGTGGAAATCTACGGTTGTATTTTAAGGAGAAAAATGTGAAAATAAAGCTATATTACAAAAAGTCTTAATAAGGAGGGATATAGATGTTTTGGTTTTCAGAAGATAGTAAGAAGGTAGATAAAAATCTTTCAAAAGAAGATGAATTACAGCAGCTAGTATGGAATTTTTTTATGAACAAAATTCCTAAACTAGGTTTTGAACAGAGAGAAGGACAAGAAGATATGGCGTTAGATATATGTAACGCTATAGCTGACAGACAACATACTATAGTGGAAGCAGGAGTAGGAATAGGAAAATCTTATGCATATATAGTTCCCTTACTTTATTATAATAAACTTTTTAATAAACCTGTATTAATAGCTACGTCAACTATAGCTCTGCAAGAGCAACTAATTAAGGATGTAAAAAAAATTTGTTCTTATATTAATCATAAACCAGAAATAGTTTTAGCTAAAGGCATGACTCATTTTGCATGTAAAAGTAGAGCCGATAAATATTTTAAAGAGATTAATAGGAAAGAGTTTAATGATAATCTAGAAATACTATGTAATTACATAAATAATGGAGTAGTAGATAGAAAAAATATAAAGTTAGATGTAGATAATAATATATGGGACAATGTGAATGTAAAGGCAACAGATCATAATAGGTGTGAACATTATAATAATTGCAGTTTTATGTCTCTAAGAAGAGATATGTTAAATACTGATGGCATAATTTTATGTAATCAAGACTTATTAACTGTACATTTTCAAAAGTTAAAGAAAGGTCAAAAGGGGCTTTTAAATGAGAAAATAGATTTAATTGTTATAGATGAAGCTCATAATTTGGAGGAAAAAGTTAGAGCATCTTTAATAGAAAGCTATAACAAATATAAAATAAAATCTATTTTAGGAGATGTAATTGAAACCATAAAAATGTCAGCTATAAGAAGAGAGAGTTACGAAAATTTTAATAATATAGCTCATATTTTGAATGTTATTTCTAATAAACTAAATAATCAAGTAAAAAAACAAATTAACTCATCACCTAAGGGTGAAGAAATGGAAAAGTATTTTATTAATATAGATGAAATACGAGAAGAGCTTTTACTTTTAAATAGTAAAATTGATTTAATAAATTATAAAGTACAATTTTATAGTGATGATAATTTATGTGAAGAAGTATTCGAAGAGCTAGAGAATCTTCAAGACTTTATAAAAAGTTTGATATCTATAAAGAGTAGGGATTTATTTTGGTTAGAAAATTTTAATGATATTCATATATTTGCATGTCCTAAAAATATAAGTAAGGAGATAAATTCTTTATACTTTGATAAGTTAAAAACTACTATATTAACTTCAGCAACTATTGCAGATAAGAGTCAAGGTAGTGAAGAAGAGAGATATGAGTATTTTATTAAAAGTACAGGCTTTCCAACTAGTACAGGATTTTTATCAACACCAAAACCATCACCTTTTCCGTACAATTACAATGCCATGATATATTATACAGAAAATATGCCTCATCCAGTAGAGGCGAGAGAAAGGTTTATAAAATTGGGGGCAGAAAAAATAGTAAAGCTTCTGAATATTACAAAGGGAAAAGCATTAATTTTATTTACATCTAAAAGTGATCTAAAGGAAGTTTATGAGATATTAAAACATAAAAATTTAGAATATAGGATTTTAAAACAGCAACATATGTCCTCTCAGGATGATATACTTGAAGAATTTAAAAAGGATAAGAATTCCGTATTATTAGCTACAGGAACATTTTGGGAAGGAATAGATGTGCCTGGAAAATCATTATCGAATTTAATTATATTTAAGCTACCATTTCCGGTACCAGATCCAATTATAGAATATAAAAGGACTTTATCAGAAGATTTTTTAATGGAGGTAAGTGTACCATTAATGATAGTAAAACTTAGGCAAGGAGTAGGAAGGGTAATAAGAAAGCATGATGATAAGGGGATAGTGGCAATCTTAGATTCTAGAATTGGTGAATTGTCTAATAGCCCGTATAAAAATATAGTGTTTGATTCCCTCCCTATTAAAAATAGAACTAATGATATAAGAGAAATAGAAAGTTTTTGGATGAAAATGGATGAATAGAGCTTAAGCAAGATATAGAAAGGAAGTTATTCTATATCTTGCTTTTTATTATAAATATCATGAAATAACGACTTAAAGCACATTAACAGTAACTTGAAAATAATTTATATAAGTAATATAAATTAAAGTATATGGTTATATATTTATAAATATTTAATAATAAAGTAATATTTATAAAATTGAAAAACTATAATTTCTAAAGATAGAGAAATAGTTGTTTACAGTATGTTAAATAATAGTTAAATATATGTTATTTAGTAAATAATATGGTATAATATGGTGTTTAGATAATATGTAGAAGATTTATAAAACTAAATCTTTAATTGTTATTTTTAAGAGGGTAAAAGCTATATAGTATGGCATTTATTTAGGAGGATTTACTATGAAAATAGGAATTGATGTGGGCTCAACCACAATTAAATCTGTTGTTTTAAATAACTTTGGAAAAGTTATTTATCAATCATATGAACGTCATTATTGTAAAATAAAAGAAAAGACTTCAGAACTGCTAAAGAAAATTAGAGATAAGTATCCAAGAGAGAAGTCCATGGAACTAAGCATTTCTGGATCTGCTGCTATGGGTATGGCCGAAAAATGGAAGGTACCCTTTGTTCAAGAGGTTTATGCAACAAGGATTGCTGCAACTACTTTAGAAGATGATGTGGATGTTATCATTGAATTAGGGGGAGAAGATGCTAAAATACTATTTTTAAAGGATGGTATGGAAGTAAGGATGAATGGCTCATGTGCAGGTGGAACAGGAGCATTTATTGACCAAATGGCTACTTTATTAAATATGTCATTAGACGAAATGAATGAGACTGCTAAGGATTATAAAAAGATTTATACTATTGCTTCTAGATGTGGAGTTTTTGCTAAGTCAGATATTCAACCTCTTCTAAATCAAGGAGTTGTTAAAAGTGATTTATCAGCAAGTATTTTCTTTGCTGTTGTAAATCAAACTATTGCAGGATTAGCTCAAGGTAGAGTTATAAAAGGTAACGTATTATATCTAGGAGGACCACTAAGCTTTAACTCAGAATTGAGAAAAGCCTTTGACAAAACTTTGAAATTAACAGGAAAGTGTCCAGATAACTCACTATATTATGTAGCTTTAGGGGCAGCCTATTATGCTAGTGAAAAGATAGATATAGATAACTTGATTATTACTTTAAATAATTATCGTGAAGATGAAACTTATTCTATGGCACCACCACTATTTAAAACAAAAGAAGAGTATGATGAATTTAAGCTTAGACATGAAAAAAGCAAGGTGCTTGTCAAGGATGAAATTGATATTGCATCACCAATAACTATAGGAATAGATTCTGGTTCTACAACTATAAAAATTGTTGCTATTAATGAAAATAAAGAAATTGTATCTTCAATTTATAGACCTAATAGTGGAAATGCTGTAGAGGTAGTTAAGGAATACTTAGAAAATATATATAACACATATCCCGAAGTTAAAATTTCAGCAGTTGCAGCAACAGGATATGGTGAACAATTAATAAAAAATGCCTTTAAGGTAGATTATGGTATGGTAGAAACGGTAGCTCATTTTACAGCAGCCAAACATTTTATGAATAATGTTGATTTTATTATTGATATAGGAGGACAAGATATAAAATGTTTTAAAATACATAATGGAGCTATAGATAATATATTTTTAAATGAAGCTTGTTCATCAGGTTGTGGCTCTTTCTTGCAGACCTTTGCTAATGCATTAGGATATTCAGTTGAAGAATTTGCTAACTTAGGATTATTCTCTAAAAATCCAGTAGATTTAGGTTCTAGATGCACTGTATTTATGAATTCTTCTGTAAAGCAGGTGCAGAAGGATGGAGCTACCATAGAAGATATATCAGCAGGATTATCTGTTAGTGTAGTTAAAAATGCACTATATAAGGTAATTCGTGCCAGTAATGCAGAGTCTCTAGGAAAAAATATTGTAGTTCAAGGAGGAACTTTCCTAAATGATGCTGTACTTCGTGCCTTTGAACAAGAATTAAATGTACAAGTCCTTAGGCCTACAATTTCTGGGCTTATGGGTGCTTATGGGGCAGCTTTGTATGCTCATGGAAAAAATAATGATAAAAGTACTATTCTTAATAAGAGTGAATTAGAGAATTTTAATCATGAAGTAAAAATGACTAACTGTGGGCTTTGCAATAATCATTGTAGATTAACTATAAATACCTTTGGAGAAAGTAGAAAGTATATTGGTGGAAATCGATGTGATAGACCTATAAGTAATAAAAATCATGGAGAAGTGTCCAACATATATGAGTATAAGAGAAGCTTACTAGATAGTTATCCTAAAATTTCAGGTAAAAGAGGAAAAATTGGGATTCCTATGGGATTAAACATGTATGAATTATACCCATTTTGGTATAAATTTTTTACAACCTTACAGTTTGAAGTAGAAAAATCTGAACCATCTTCAAGAGAAATTTATCTGAAGGGGCAAACAACTATACCATCAGATACAGTATGCTTTCCAGCAAAACTAATTCACGGACATGTACAGTCACTAATAGATGGTGGAGTAGATACAATTTTTTATCCATGCATGACCTATAATATACAAGATAGTTCAGCTGATAACTGTTATAACTGCCCAGTAGTTGCATATTACTCTGAAGTAATTGAAGGAAATATGCCAGATGTTTCAAAGGTAACCTATATTTATGATTATATAGGAATTCATAGACCTAAGGATTTTTCAAAGAAGATGCATAGCATATTGTTAAAATATTTTAAGGACATATCTTTAAAAGAAGTTAAGGAAGCAACTACTCTTGCTTACAAAGAATATGATAGATATTTAAAAAAAGTAAGGACAAAGGGTGAAGAAATTATTGAGAAAGCAGAAAAGGAGGGTAAAGATATAATTGTCCTTGCTGGTAGACCTTATCATATAGATAGTGAGATAAATCATGGAATTGATAAGTATATTAATAGCTATGGAGCTGCAGTTATATCTGAAGATGTGATTTCTCATAAGGTAGATAAGGTGAGCCTTCAGGTGTTAAATCAATGGACATATCACGCTAGATTGTATAAGGCAGCTAAGTATATAACAGACAAGCCTAATATGAATTTAGTTCAGTTGGTTTCCTTTGGTTGTGGCGTGGATGCAATAACTACCGATGAGGTAAGAGAAATTTTAGAAGAGTCAAATAAGATATACACCCAAATTAAGATAGATGAAATTACAAATTTAGGAGCGATACAAATAAGACTTCGTAGTTTATTTGCAGCAATCCATCAAGGGGAGGGTGAATAAGTAATGGATAATGAAAATAAAGTAACCTTTACTAAAGAAATGAGTAAAGATTATACTATATTAATGCCTATGATGGCACCCATACATTTTGAAGTTTTAAAAAATGTATTCCTAAATAGTAAATATCAGATAGAACTATTAACTAATAAAGGTGAATCAGTAGTACAAACAGGACTAAAATATGTTCATAACGATACTTGCTATCCGGCTTTACTGGTTATAGGTCAAATGATAGATGCTTTAAATAGTGGAAAGTATGATATTAATAAAACAGCTTTAATTATCACTCAAACTGGAGGAGGATGCAGAGCATCAAACTATATATACTTACTTAGAAAGGCATTAAAAAAGGCTGGATATGGACAGGTTCCTGTTATTTCTTTTAATTTAGCCGGAATGGAAAAAGATAGTGGCTTTAAAATAACATTGCCTATGGTTCATAAAATGTTATCAGGAGTCATTTATGGAGATCTTTTGATGCATTTGAGCAATCAAGTGAGACCCTATGAAATAAGTAAAGGTGAAAGTGATAAAGTAATAAAAAAATGGATTGAAGAGTTAACTTTGCAATTTAAAAATAATAAGGCTTATTCTCTAAAAAAAATTAAGACCAATATGGATAACATAACAAAAGACTTTGCAAATATAAAAATTGAAAAAACTCCTAAAGTAAAAGTGGGTATAGTGGGAGAGATATATATTAAATATGCAAGATTAGGGAATAATGATTTAGAAGCATTTTTAGCTACACAGAATTGTGAAGTAATGATACCAGGAATTCTTGGATTTGTATTTTATTGTACAGATGAAAGAATAGACAATATAAATCTTTATGGTGGAAGTAAGGTAGTTAAGTTTATTGTTCAAAAATTTATGAATTACCTATTGAAAATTGAGAGTTTACTTATATCTTCAGTAAAGGAAAATTCAGATTTTATACCACCATCATCCTTTAAAGAAACTAAAAAGTTAGCAAAGGGTGTAGTTGGATATGGTAATAATATGGGAGAGGGATGGCTTCTTACAGCAGAAATGTTAGAGTTGAATAATTTAGGATATAAAAATATTATATGCACTCAACCCTTTGGATGTTTGCCAAATCATATAGTAGGTAAGGGAATGGTACGAAAAATAAAAAACATTCATCATGATGTTAATATAGTACCTATAGATTATGACCCTGGTGCTACTAGAGTAAATCAGGAAAATAGAATTAAACTTATGCTTGCCATTGCAAAGGAACAACTAGATCATAAGGAACTTAATATCAATCCGAAAGATATTAATAGTGATATAGATAAGGAAATTGCATTAGTGTAAAACCACAATTTTTAAAAAGTTATTCAATTATAAATTTGAATAGATGTTAAGAAATCTATTGTATAATAAAATAATTCATAATATGGAATTAAATTAAATTGTATGATATTATTAACAGGTAGAGAAAATAAGTAATCAAACTGTTAATAAGGCTTGTTGGTCAAGTGGTCAAGACGCCACCCTCTCACGGTGGAAACAGGGGTTCGATCCCCCTACAGGCTACCATATATTTGTAATAATTACATTGGTACAGGTTTAAAGCCATGTTCAAAGCTCTTAAAGAGGATAATGAGATAGTTAAAATTATGGGTTATCGTGCTATGGATATTAATAAAATAAAAGATAAGGAACAAAAGGCACACTATACAAAGATATAAAACTTATATAAGATACCTATTAACAATGATGAAGAAGAAAAGCTTGATGAAATTAATCAAATTCTACTTAATGGTGGAGATGGTAGTAAAGTATTGTAATTTATTCCTTGTATAATGTATAATTAATTTATATTTACATAGGGGAAGGGGTTACATATTATGAAATGTCCTAAATGTGGAAGTCAGAATGTTACAGTTCAAGCAGTTACAACAACGAAAACAAAACATAGAGGTTGTTTAGGGTGGTTGATATGGATTATGTTAGCTATTTGTACTTTGGGTTTAATAATAATTATACCTTTAATAACTAATAGTAAAACTAAATCTAAAACACATAGTGAAGCAGTTTGTCAGAATTGTGGCAAAAGGTGGAAAGCATAAAATAAATTTAAGCACTTACTTTAAAATGTACCCTATATAATAGACACTTTAAAAAAAGTCTATTATATAGGGTATTTTTATGTATAATACAATTAATATATAGCTTTAGGAGTGATAATATGAGCAACAAATACCTGGTAAGGTGTTGTTAACAGATATAACTTATTTATTTTATAAGAATGGTCAAAAGGTTTATTTGTCAACTATTTTAGATGCTTCTACCAATGAAGCTTTAGCATATAACATTTCTAAAAGTTTAAAAATTGATATTGTTACAGAAACAATTGATAATTTGGTGAAATCGAACAAGCATTTACTCCGTAAAGATGTATTTATTCACTCTGATCAAGGTGCTCATTATACTAGTCCAATATTCCAATCAAAATTAAAGCAAAAACAATATAGGACAATCAATGTCTAGACGTGGAAATTGTTGGGACAACGCTCCGCAGGAGTCATTTTTCGGTCATTTAAAAGATGAAACAAATCTAAAGCATTGTGAAACCTTTGAAGATGTTTTATGTGAGATTGAGGATTACATGGAGTATCATAATAAGTATAGAGGTCAATGGAACTTAAAAAAGGTGACTCCTGTTCAATACAGAAATCATCTTTTATCTTAGAGTCTTTTTAAAAATGTACTTGACTTAGGGTACACTTTATTATAGCTAAGTCCTTTAATTTTTTATATTGAAAATAATTTATGAAGAATAGATAATAATTAAGTTTTTCTATTATATAAATAAGTATATGAATCTTACTTAATGAAGATAATAATATAAATTACATTTTAGGAGGTAAGATTATGAATTTAAAAAGTGAACATCATTCTTTATTAAATAATAATCCAGGAACTATAGAAAGAGATCTTGGAAGGGAAGTAAGAAATAAGGTTAGTGATAATGAATTAAAGAGTGAAGCTAATACAAAGAGGAACAAGGAGTCTATAGAAAATTCCATAGAAAAGGGAGAAGGATATCTTTATAACACATTAGAGGATTAATATATTGAAATTATTATATCTAGAGGAAAGCAAATTTACTTTATAAATAAGTAGATTTGCTTTATTTGTTTTAACATTTATAACCGTATAAAATAATTAATTTTATATTCAAGTTATTAACCTCTTATTGCTATAATTATAGCGAAAGGAGGGGCGATATGGGAAAAATTGATGAAATGGATAAAAGGGTTTGTGAAATGAGACAAAATTTACAAAAGTTAATTAGTGAAAAAACTAATTTACTAGATCCAGAAGTAATCATCGCAAGCCAAAAACTCGATGTGGTTTTAAATGAGTATCATGCAATACTGAGAAAAATCCTCGAGTAAAACAAAAGTTGGAGAGATCTAAAGTCTCTCCTCCAAGGAGATAAAATAAATAAAAGTATCTATAAAATCTAAAATATAGATTTTAATGCATATAAGTAGTAGAATGGTAATATGTTGAAAATATAAGCTAAGTAAAATATATATATTTTATTTAGCTTTCAAATTGGATTAGGGGGACATAATGTGAGTGGTAATCAAAGAAAAAGTAAAGTGAAAAGTGGAGGAAAGATTTTAATTCCCATAATAATTATGCTTTTTGTAATTTATGAAGCTAGGAGTATATTTAAGGAGATAGATATAAATCAGGTTCTAGATATATTAAGAAATATACCTAATACATATCTTGTAATATTCTTAATATCTGCAATTATATCTATATCGTTTTTATGCTTTTATGATGTAGTACTAGCTGATCATTATAGATACAATATAAATAAGTTTAAGGTATTTGTAGTTGCATGGATTGCTCATAGCTTTAATGACATAATAGGGTTTGGAGGGCTTACAGGAGCTACACTTAGAACTGTTTTATTTAAAGATGAAAATATTGATACTAAGGACATGATAAATTTTAATATGATACTAATACCTACAACTATAGTGGGCTTATCAGTTATGTGCTATTTAGGTGTATTAGACGTATTTAAAATATATCCATTATTACATAACCAAAAGTGGCTTTGGATAGTAATATTAATATTTTGTGCTTTTCTACCTATATATTATTTTTTAGATAGGTTCACTTGGTTAAGCAATAAACTTGAAAAATTTAATTTATACTTTGAAGGAAGTATAAATTTAAAGGTCAGATTAACCCTTCTATCTACCTGCGAGTGGATAGTGAGAAGTATGATGTTTTTTACCATAGCTAAATATTTTAAAGGTGATGCAAGCTTTGTATCGGTTACAGGAGTAAATATATTAGCATGTATTGCTGCACTTATAAGCTTTATACCAGGAGGTGTAGGGTCCTTTGATTTAGTAGCGATACTAGGACTAAAGACTCTGGGGTTTTCTCCTAACTCAGCTTTATCTATAACGCTTTTATTTAGACTATATTACTTTATAATACCTTGGATTATTGGAGTAATTCTATGGGTAGGAAGAGTAGTATTAAGGTCAAATAAATTAGGTAATCATATACGAGAATAAAATAAGTTAATACAATAAAAGAAGAGGATGAATAATGAAAGATATATTAAAATTACTACAAAACAATTTCCTTTTTAAAGGAATTGATTCTGAGAATCTAAAAAAAATTTATGAGGAAACAAAATATCATATTAATAAATATGATAAAGGGGAAATTATTGCCCATGAAGAAGAAGAATGCAGTACTATAGGACTTATATTAGAAGGAACCATTGAACTTCAAAGGATATATCCAAGTGGTAAATATATAGTTTTAAATAAACTTACCCTTGGTGATGTATTTGGAGAAGCCATAATATTTTCAAAGCAAGAGAATTATCCAGCAACAGTTATTGCACTAAATCAATGCAGTATATTATACATTGATAAGGTAGATATGTTAGAACTATTTTCAAGAGAAAAAAGAATTCTTGAGAATTTTTTAGAACTTCTTAGTAATAAAGTGCTAATGCTAAATTCTAAAATTAAAAATATATCTTTTAAGAATATAAGGCATAGAGTTATAAATTACATATTAGAAGCTATGAAACTACAGAAGAATAGTACAATTAAATTAAAAGAAAGTAAAGAAAGTATTGCTGCAGCTTTAGGAATACCAAGACCATCATTGTCAAGGGAGCTAATAAATCTTAGGGATATGGGATATATAGATTTTGATAGAAGCAATATAAAAATATTAGATATAGAAGCTTTAGAAGAAGAAATGTTTAATTAAACATTATATAAAAGATAAGTATTAATAAATATGGAATACAAACAATGTAAATAAAAACATTTAAAAAAATATATTATCACAGGAGTTCGTAACATAGGTTACGGACTCCTGCATTTATTTTATGTACAATAAGACCATAGTTCAAATGAATTCAATTATTAAATCAACAAAGTAAAAAATATTATTAAGAAATAAAGGGGAGTTAAATATGGAGAATAAGATGTTTTGTTTTCAATGTCAAGAAGCAGCTGGTTGCAGCGGATGTACTGTAAGAGGAGTTTGTGGTAAGACTCCTGATCTTGCAAAACTTCAAGACTTATTAATATACAGTTCAAGAGGATTATCAGAAGTAGCTACAAGAGCTAGGGAAGAAGGAGTAACTGTTTCTAATATAATAAATAGAGCTGTGACTATGAATCTTTTCACTACAATTACAAATGCAAATTTTGATGACGCGGTATTCTATAAAATGGTTAAAGAAACTTTAAATCTTAAGGAAGAATTACTTTCAAAATTAAGCAATAAAGAAGATTTAAGTGACGCTGCATTATGGACAGCTAAAACAGAAGCTGAAATGGATAGTAAAGCTGGTTTAGTAGGAGTACTGTCTACTGATAATGAAGATATTAGAAGTTTAAGAGAAATGATAACTTATGGATTGAAAGGATTAGCTGCATATGTTAAACATGCTAATGCATTAGGATATGATGATGAAGCCATATGTGCATTTATGCAAAAAGCTTTAGCTGCAACAGCAGATAATAAGATAACAATAGATGAATATATAGCATTAACATTAGAAACTGGTAAAGTTGGAGTAGACGGTATGGCATTACTTGATAAAGCTAATACTGAAAGCTATGGACATCCAGAAATTACAAAAGTAAATATTGGAGTAAGTAATAAGCCTGGAATTCTTGTGTCTGGACACGACTTAAAAGACTTAGAGCAATTATTAATTCAAACAGAGGGTACAGGAGTAGATGTATACACTCACTCAGAGATGTTACCAGCTCACTACTATCCAGCATTTAAAAAGTACTCACACTTCATAGGAAACTATGGAAATGCATGGTGGAAGCAAACAGAAGAATTTGAGAGCTTTAATGGACCAATTCTTATGACTACAAACTGTATAGTACCACCTAAAGATAGCTACAAAGCAAGAGTGTTTACTACAGGTGCTGCAGGATATACAGGATGTACACATATTGCAGCTGATGAAAAAGGAAATAAAGATTTTTCAGCATTGATAGAATTAGCTAAAACTTGTGAAGCTCCAATAGAAATTGAACATGGTGAAATCATTGGAGGTTTTGCACACAATCAAGTATTAGCCTTGGCTGATAAAATTGTAGAAGCAGTAAAAACTGGAGCTATAAAGAAATTCTTTGTGATGGCAGGTTGTGATGGTAGACAAAAGAAAAGAGAATACTACACTGACTTTGCAAAGGCATTACCACAAGATACGGTAATCTTAACTGCAGGATGTGCGAAATATAAATATAACAAGTTAGACTTAGGTGATATTGGAGGAATTCCAAGAGTACTTGATGCAGGTCAATGTAATGATTCATACTCACTAGCATTAATTGCTTTAAAATTAAAAGAAGTATTTGAGTTAGAAGATATAAATGAATTACCAATAGCATTTAACATTGCATGGTATGAGCAAAAGGCTGTAATAGTTTTATTATCTCTACTACACTTAGGAGTAAAAAACATTCACTTAGGACCAACGCTTCCAGCATTCCTATCTCCAAATGTAGCTAATGTTTTAGTTGAAAATTTTGGAATAGGTGGAATAACTAACGTAGAAGATGATATGAAAATGTTCATGGAAATGTAGTTGAAAAAATAAATATATAATTAAGCCCAATATGTAACTATTAAAAGAGGTTCACTAAAATTAATATTCTAGTGGACCTCTTAATTTAGTATATATTTCTTTTACTTAAGACGAGATTCAATCCAAGCTAAGGCACCTGGATGCATAGAACCATCATTATCCAAAGTAACTTGAGAAATGAAAAATATTTCATTATCTTCTTTTACTTCATCTAAAGCTAGCTTTATATCCTTAGAATTCATTTCAGTATGTAAAAGAAATGTGGTTGGCATAATGTTTGCCCAAGACCCTAAAGATTTAATTTTTCTAGGCAGATTATTATGGTGGTGATGATGGTCGTGGTTGCAATTCTCATCATGCTGGTGATCATGATCACATTCATGATTATGAGTTTCAGCTATATAATAAGTTATTTGATATACAGACATTTTATTACCTCCTCTAGGTAAGTTTATGGTTATTTAACATGTATTATACATAAAATGAAAGTGATTTGCAATTAATAATTCATTAAAATGATTATCAGTAAGAAATATAAAATATAAATTTTGTAGACCTAAGAAATAAAATAATTTATTATAATGTTTACAACTTAAGTAATGTATGCTATATTATTGGTAAATGATTACAAAGAAAAGGAGCGGTATGAAATGAAAAAATTATTTATAGTTTTAAAGAAATTTAATAAAATCCATACTGCTTATAATAATAGGGTTATTTAAGGCTTTATTTATGTAATTTATAATATTTTATTTAAGTAATTATAATACCTTGAGCAGAGAAATGGATAATTTTCTATGCCAAGGTATTTTTTTATTAAATAATTCAGGGTTATGGAGGCGTGTAAGATGAGAATTAAGAGTGGAATTTTTAGTGTTAGATTAAGAGGCTAAAAGGTGGATTTATGAGTTGCCTTAAATGTGGCTATCTAAACATATGATTTAGATAGTAGAATTTACTCCGTATATATCATGGAGATTTCTTTAAAGAAGTAAACTTTAAAGTTAAAATTCTATAATCATGAATCCGTACTATAGTAGCTTAAATAGTATGATTAAAGGAGATTATGGAAATGGAAAGAAAAGGAATAGTAGTAGGAATAAATATAAATAACGAAAATGGATTTGAAGAATCTATGGTTGAACTTAAGAATTTATGTATGGCCTGTGATATTGAAGCTATAGGAGAGCTTGTACAAAATTCAAAACAAATCAATAAGGCACATTATATTGGAAGTGGAAAGCTAGATGAATTAAAATCATTAGTAAATAGTGAAGAAGTAGACATAGTAATTTTTAATAATGAGCTATCGTCATCACAATTAAGAAATATAGAAAAGGCTATTGAATGTGAAGTTATTGATAGAACTGCACTAATACTAAGTATATTTGCTGAAAGAGCAAAAACTAGAGAAGCAAAACTTCAGGTAGAGGTAGCAAGACTTCAGTATTTATTACCAAGACTAATTGGGGCTAATGAAAATTTAGGTCGTCAAAGTGGAGGTGTAGGAACAAAAAACAAAGGTGCTGGAGAAAAAAAATTAGAGCTTGATCGCAGAAAGATTGAGGCCCAAATAGCTGCCTTAAACAAGGAACTTGAAGAGTTAAAACATCAAAGAGAAACACAGCGTAACTTAAGAAGAAAGTCTAGTGTGCCCCAAATAGCCTTAGTTGGATATACTAATGCAGGGAAATCATCAATTATGAATAGTATGATAGATACATTTAAAGATAGTGAAGAAAAAAAGGTTTTTGAAAAAGATATGCTGTTTGCAACCTTAGAAACGTCTATAAGAAGCATAAAGTTAGATGATAATAAAAAATTTTTATTGTCAGATACAGTAGGGTTTGTAAGTAACTTACCACACAATTTAATAAAGGCTTTCAGATCTACCCTAGAGGAAGTTTGCGAAGCTGACTTATTACTCCATGTTGTAGATATTTCTAATCCAGATTATAAACATCATCTTAAAGTAACAAATGAAACATTAAAAGAGATAGGAGCAGAATCAGTTCCTATGATTTATGTTTATAATAAGATTGACTTAGTAGATTATTATTTAACTGAAAAAAATGGAGTTTATATATCAGCAAAGAAAAATTTAGGTATAGATAAACTTGTAGAAACTATATCTAATAAGGTATTTAATAATTATATAAATTGTAATATGTTTATACCTTATGATAAAGGAAATTTGTTATCTTATTTAAATGATAATGCAAGAGTTATAGATAGAAAATATAGAAATGATGGTACTGAGTTATCTATTGAGTGTTCCAATATAGATTATGAAAAATATAGGGAATATGTAATAGGCTAAATTAAAAATAATTAAAAAATATTAAAAAGTATTGACAGAAGTTCAATATGCATATAATATTAATAGCATATAAATTCAAGAAATTCTATGAAGAGAAAAAGTAAGTAGTATTTTTGTTCCAAAGAGAATTGGCATTTTGCTGAAAGCCAATGTTCAATATACAACTGAAAATCATCTCTGAGAAGCAACGCCGAAATATTTTAGTAGGTTTTGCCGGAGTCTTTCACCGTTAAAAGAAAAGCGTATTGTTAGATACGTATCTAAGTGTTGTAATTGAATCTATTAATGTATTGTTTTTAGATTTGTTTACAGAATTAGGGTGGTAACGCGGTTTAACCCGTCCCTTGTTTTTCAAGGGACGGGTTTTTTATTTTACATTAGAATTAAAAATGTAAGAAAGAAAAGACATAGAAAATCTTTTGGATGTATATCAGTGCTAAAAGAAGGGAAGCAAGGCGCTAATAAACTGAAAAGGGGGAATATTATGGATATACAAGGTGATATTATTAGCTAGTAGAAAATTCACAGCATAAACGAGGGGGAATAAAAATGAATAACTTATCAAAAAAAGATTTAGTATTAATAAGCTTAATGCTTTTCTCATTATTCTTTGGAGCCGGAAATTTAATATTTCCACCATTTCTAGGACAATTAGCAGGGGGAGCAACTTGGATTTCTATGGCAGGATTTTTTATAACGGCAGTAGGATTTCCTGTTTTAGGAGTAGTTGCAGTGGCTAAATCAGGGGGACTACATAATTTGGCTAAAAGAGTTAATCCGTTATTTGCAGGGGTATTTACAGTACTTATATATTTATCTATTGGACCTTGTTTAGGTATTCCAAGAGCTGGAAGTTTACCTTTTGAAATGGCTGTAGCACCATATTTGCCAGAAAGCATATCAAAAATCTGGGCACTTTTTATATTTACTTTAATATTCTTTTCAGTAGCTTATTGGCTTTCATTAACCCCTGCTAAATTAGTGGATCGTATGGGTAAGTTTTTGACACCAATCCTATTAGTACTAATTTCACTAATTTTTATAGCATCAATTTTCAGACCATTAGGTAGTTATGGGGTAGCCACAGAAGAGTATGTAAATTCACCTTTTGTTAAAGGCTTTTTAGATGGATACTTAACTATGGATACCATAGCCGCTTTAAATTTTGGAATAGTTATAGCTTTAGCTATAAAATCTAAAGGAATTAAGGATGAAAAAGCAATTATCTCTACATCTGTAAAGGCTGGTGTAGGCGCAGGCGGATTATTAATAGTAGTTTATTCTATACTGGCACATCTAGGAGCAACTAGTGGAGGAAGATTTGGAACTACTGAAAATGGAGCACAAACTTTAACAAATATCATGACTTATATATTTGGAAAACCAGGTGCTGTACTGTTAGCAGTGATATTTACATTAGCTTGTCTTACAACCTGTGTTGGACTTATAACTTCCTGTAGTCAATACTTTTCCGCATTAAATAGTAAATTATCATATAAAAATTGGGTTAGAATATTATCACTTTCCAGTATGATTCTTGCCAATATGGGATTAACAAAAATTCTTGCTATATCAGTACCAGTATTAAATGCAATTTATCCAATAGCAATAATGCTTATAGTCCTTGCAATGCTAGATAAGTTTTTTAATGGAAGTACAGTGGTATATGGATTAACAATATTGTTTACGGGAATTATAAGTGTAGCTGATGCATTAGGGCAAGTTGGAATACAATGGAACTTTATTGTGAATTTATTTATCAAGTTACCGCTCTATTCTAAAGGATTAGGATGGGTGGTGCCAGCGCTAATTGGTATAATACTTGGAACTGTATACAAGTTAGTTGAAGAAAAAATAAGCTATAGTAAAGTAAGTGAATTATAAAAATACTCTATAACTATAATTTCCAACATAAACTAGAAGAAAGACATGGGATAAGTATATTAAAATTATAAGGGGAATAATTTTAATAAAACTGTTGACATTCACGTTACGTAAAGCTGTATATTGAATATTAGGAGGAGTGAGAATATGGAATATACAGTGCAAAATTTAGGTAAGTTAGCAGGGATAAGTACAAGAACCCTTAGATACTATGATGAAATAGGAATTCTTAAGCCGGCAAGAATTAATTCATCAGGATATAGAATTTATGGGCAAGCAGAACTTGATAGACTGCAACAAATACTGTTTTATAGAGAATTAGGGGTTAGTTTAATAGATATAAAAAATATAATAAATGAACCTTCCTTTGATGGGATTAATGCACTTATAGAACATCGCCTTAAACTCCTTGAAAAAAGAAAACAAATAGATTTGTTAATAGCTAATGTTGAAAAGACCATAGCTAACAAAAAAGGAGGAATTAAGATGAGTAATAAAGAAAAGTTTGAAGGGTTCAAACAAAAACTAATAGATAAAAATGAGAAGAAATACGGTAAAGAAATAAGAGGAAAATATGGTGATGAGGAAGTAAATAAATCTAATGCAAAAGTAAAAGATATGTCAGAAAAAGAATATGAGGAAGTAACAAACCTGGCAGAAGAAATTATGAATACTTTATCAGCAGCTTTTAAAACAGGTAATCCAGCTGGAGAACTAGCTCAGAAAACAGCAGAATTACATCGCAAATGGATAGAATATTACTGGAGCAGTTACAGTAAAGAAGCCCATGCAGGACTTGCCCAAATGTATGTGGATGATGAAAGATTTACAGCATATTATGATGCTAAACAACCAGGAATGGCAGCTTTTTTAAGGGATGCTATATTCATATATACAGGAACTGATAAATATTAATATAAACATTAAAATTTAAGGATATGAAAGGGTGTCTCCAAAGTATAAGTTTACTAAAATAAACTTAAGGTAAGGCTTTGGAGACACCCTTATTTATCAATTAAATGAGTTATAAAAACTTCCCTTTTTACAAAGTAGAGAATCTATATCTGCAAAAGGAATTTTGAAGGTAACAAAACCAGCAGCATAAGGTGCAATCTCATAAGGTGCAAAAAATATATATAGATTATCTTCATCTACATAAAAATTCTGGTTACTAGTAATACCTTTAAATCCATCTTCATATACATAAGAATATTGAGGGTCAGTTTCTATCATATTTTCTATGATTTTATTTATTTCATCTATCCAACGAGTAGTACAATCAAATAAATCAGATAAGGAATAAAACTCTCCAGTTTTTAAGTTAATATTTGGTGTGCTTCTAGCGGTCATTCCATGAGCAGCGCCAAAAGGATAATAATAGGTATTTATTTCTGGAATATATAAGTCTTTTTTAAAGAATAAAGTTTCAAAATTTCCATAGAGATTATAATCTAAAACTTCATTACGATCAACTATCTTAAGAGCACACAATTCCCTTAATTTTGAATTGATGTTTTCAATTACTGTAGATGGAGTAGACTGATTAATTTGAGGATAATATACTAAATAATCTACATTAGGCTTATATTTTAGTTTTAGTATAGTATATTCATCATTTAATTTAATTCGATTATTGGGTTTATAGATTATATCACCCTTTGTATTCAGGTAATAAGGAATATAGTCTATATCGGCATAAACAATGTCACATTGAAGCTCTAAGGTGCCAGTTCCTTTAACTACAGGTAAGTTTCTAACAATTCTACCACTAAGGTCTATAAAGAAACTATTTTCAAGATTATAAGCAGAGGCTAATCCATTTTTAAATTTTTGAATATATAAGAATTTAAAATCTGTAAGGGTATTGCCCTTGTTGTCTCCTAACGCGTAGATACTATTAAAAGAAGTATTAACATTATTACCACGATAAATGCCTAGGGCAAATCTATTATCTCCAACATATCTTATGTCGTCATAAATGAAAGGATATAGAATATGATCAGATAAAGTTACAACTCCATAATTACCTTTATAATTAGGTGCGGTGCTTACTACCATGTATCCATCATTTACAGGAGAAGCAGATGTAAATTTAGGCTTTATAAGAACACGACCATATATGTCTACATAACCAATAAGCCCTCCTAGACTTTCGGAAAAAGTAAATACACCTTCATTATAATTACCTACAAATTTATAAGGAAAGGTTGTAATAATAGTTCCACTTTTATCAATTACTTGATAGGTACCATCACGAGATTTAACTAGTGCATAGTTATTTTTAAAGTCACTACCTTCCAAATAATTTGGTGGTAGTACTTCATTACCATCCATATCTATATAACCATATAGTTGGTCATCTGAAGAAGTTTTAATACTAACAAGGGCTAGAGAATCACTATAGCTAGAGATAAAGGTATATGGATTTTTAGTAATTATTTTTCCACCTTCATCTATAACACCCATAATGTCTCCTTGTACATATACAGCTCTAGATTCAACAAAGGGTTCTATAGAATTATATATAGGTGGAATTACATATTCCCCATTAATGTTAATAACCCCACAATTATTATATTTGCAAACTATAGCTAATCTATTTTCATTGAAGCTTGATGCTGTAGAAAAGCTAGGTGATATAATAAAATTTCCTTTAGAATTAATATATCCATATAGGCTTCCTTTTTGTGTATTTGTTAGAGCTGGATATAAATCTACGCAAGATTCTTTGAAATCACTCATAAATACTCTCCTATTCATTACTTAATATTAGTGTATTTAAGTTTATTTAATATGTTTCAATGAATTTATAAAGTTTAACATTATTAAGAATTAATTATTACATATAGGTATATCATAATAAAGGTTACTAAAAGGTGACCAATTGAAAGGTTAAGTGTATATTGATATATTTAGTGTAAATAACTTTGAAAGGAGTAAGATATGGAATATATTTTATTATTTTTAGAAGGAATTATAACCTTCATATCTCCATGTATTTTACCAATGTTGCCTATATATATTTCTTACTTTGCGGGAGATAATAATTTAGAAGATGGAAAGAAAAATAATACTTTAATAAATGCTTTAGGATTTGTAATTGGTTTTACAATAATATTTACACTGTTAGGAACCTTAGCAGGGACTTTTGGAAGCTTTATTAGAAATTACTATACACTACTTAATATAATAGGTGGAACAATAATAGTTATATTTGGTCTAAACTACATGGGTTTACTTAGAATTTCATTTTTAGAGAGAAGTTTTAAGATGGATATGAAGATTAAGTCTCTAAAATTTATTTCTTCAATCTTATTTGGAGTAGTTTTTGCCATCGGATGGACGCCATGTGTAGGTACATTTTTAGGATCAGCCCTGATGATTGCTGCTAATAGTCAGCAAGTTTTAAAGGGCACTTTAATGCTATTCATTTATAGTATAGGATTAGGAATCCCTTTTATTATATCTGCTATTTTGATAGGGAAGCTAAAGGAAACCTTAGATTTTATAAAAAGAAATTATAAAATAATTAATAGGATTTCTGGACTAATTCTTGTAGTTATTGGAATTGCAATGATGACAGGATATTTAAATAAAATACTTTCAATTTTAAGTTTTTAGGAGGCAGTTATGAAAAATAAGAATATAATTATATGGATTATAGGTTTCATTATATTTTTTATATTAGTTTATCTAGGATATAATGAACTATCATCTCGATATAATGAAAATGAGAAAAATAACAATAAAGGAATAAGTGATAGTCTTATCACTGGTGAGGAAGGTAAGACAGAGGATACAAAGGCCAAAGCTGTAGATTTTACAGTATATGATGAAGATGGAAAGGAAGTTAAACTATCAGATTACAAGGGCACACCAGTGGTACTAAACTATTGGGCTAGTTGGTGTGGACCTTGCCAGAGTGAAATGCCGCTATTCAAAGAAGCAAATAATAAATATGGAGACAATGTTAAAATATTAATGATAAATATGACAGATGGACAAAAAGAAACTGCAGAAAGTGCTAAAAAGTTCATGGTAGATAATGAATATGATATGCTCACTTTATATGATAAGGATTTAGATTTTGCTAATAAATACAATGTTGCAAGTATACCAAGAACTGTTTTTATCGATAAGGAAGGATTCATTACTATGGAAAGAATTGGTATAGTCAATGAAGAATTTTTAGAGGCTATGATAGAGAGGATTAAGAAATAGATAAAACTATTAATAATTAGTGAAAAAAGTGTATTAAGAGTAGCTAAAGAAAAATGATACAGGTATAATATAGACTTAGTAGCGTATACTTATTTAATTATATAAAAGTTTTTAGAGGTATATACTAAAGGAGAGAAGTTATGTTTGTAGCAAATAATGAAGAATATCACTGCCCAGTAGAAGCTTTAGCAAATATTTTAGGCAAGAAGTGGGTAGCTAATATAATTTGGTCACTAAGTAAGGATAGTAAAAGATTTGGAGAATTAAATCGTCGAATGAAGGGCTGTAGCAAGAAAATGCTATCTCAGCAGCTAGAAATTCTTATAAATAGCGAGATCATAGATAATGAAAAAGAGATAAATAACAATCAAGTAGAGTCAGTTTATTATCTTACACCTAAGGGGAAATCCTTACTCCCAACTATTGAGCAAATGGTTTTATGGGGTGAAAAAAATTTGCCTTGCAAGTAAGATTATAATATAAATGAGGGAAATCAAAATTAATAAACAGAGTTCTTTGCTTCAGAGGGAGTATTAACTCCCAATGAAGCTTAGAAATCGTTATCCAGGGACGTAACTGCTCTTTACTCCCACTTTGAAGAAGATGGGAGTATTAGAGCTGGTAGTCATCGGACAAAATAAAAAGGATATCTTAAAGCTATTAAAGTTAATAAGCTAAGATATCCTTTTATATTAAGCTTACAATTAAATTCAGGTTTTAAAGTATTAATAAAATAAGTTATAATGATTATTAGTAATGATAATTTAAGCTATTTAAATATGAATCTATTTTAAAATATACCTATTTAAATAGGTAACTATATAAATATATAACTATTTAAATAGTTGTTCTGTTCATGCGGGTTTCAGGGGTTTGTCATTTAAGTAGAGCATTAAAAACATGCTAAAATATGAAGATTTAATAGCTATATTGTTAGTTCTTTTTATTAGTATGATAAGTTAAAAAGCAAACACATAAGAGGATTAAAAAGGAGCTTAAGATGGAAAACTACATAACTAAAGATAATGAATTTTATAATGATGTGGAGAATGCAGATAATTTAAGTAAGTATAAATTAGACATAGATGAAGCAATCAAAGCTATAATTTCTAAGGAAGATAGATTAGTTTTTGCCAGTGTAGTAAAGGTAGCTGATATTACTAATATTACTGTTTTTAAGTATCCTGAATTAAGAGGATATATTTTAGAAAAAATAAAGTTTGAAAAGGAAATTCAAGCTATAGATAAAAAAATAGATAGAGCCATAGCTAGATTAAATAAAGGAAATAGAAGAATTACTTTTATTTCATTAATGAATAGTTGTAAATTTAACTCTGATCATATATATAACAATCCATACATAAAGGAGAAAATTAGAGCAGCTGTTATTGAAAACACTAGAGGCTTATGTAAAAAGAAGTAGATATTTTACAAAAAAATATGTATTAGGGTATAATAGTGATTAAGGAAAATTTTATCATTAAATAGTAATATGGAGGTGCAATATGGTAACAATGGAAAAGATAAAGACAAGAGAAGAAGTCGAAGAAAAATATAAATGGAAAGTAGATAAAATGTACGCCACTGATGAAAAGTGGGAAGAAGATTTTAAAAAATTAAAGGAAAAATCTCCAAGTCTTTTAGAATTTAAGGGACACCTTAGTATAGGAGCTAAACTATTAGATTACTTACATCAATATGAAGAGATGGCAAGTTTATATGAGGATTTAGTAGTATATGCTCACTTAAGAAGTGATGAAAATAAATCTAATTCTAAATATCAAGTTATGATGGATAAAATATCTACTTTTGGAGCTGAATTTAGTGGATTAATTTCATTTTTCCTTCCAGAACTGTTAACTATGGAAGTGGAAGATATTAAGAAGCTTATAGAAAATACTTCTGGATTAAAACATTATGAAAGATATATTACAAATATATTTGAAGGTAAACCTCATATTTTAAGTGAAGCAGAAGAGAATATATTAGCAAATGTTAGTGATTGTCTAAGTGCGCCAAGTAATATATTCACTATGCTTACTAATGCTGATATAACTTTTCCAAAAATAAAGGATGAAGAGGGTAACGAAGTAGAGCTTACAGCTTCAAATTATTCAGTATTTATCACAAGTAAAGACAGAAAAGTCAGAAAAGAAGCCTTTGAGGTGCTATTTAAAACTTATAAGAATTATGAAAATACCGTGTCAACTTCGTATACTGCTTCTGTTAAGAACTTTATTTTTGAAAGTAAAATTAGAAAATATAACTCTTGTCTTGAAGCATCTTTAAAACCTAATAAAATTCCTGTGGAAGTATATAAAAATGTAGTAAACACAGTGAATAAAAGAATAGATTCTCTTCACAGATATGTAGAGTTAAAAAAGAAATTACTTAACTTAGATGAAATTCATATGTATGATTTATATGTGCCAATTATTGATGCACCAAAGTTTAATATAGCTTTTGAAGAAGGAGTAGCTCTTTGTGAAAAAGCTCTAGATCCAATGGGGAAAGAGTACATTGATATCTTTAGTAAAGGTGTTAAAGAAGGTTGGATTGATGTTTATGAGAACAAGGGAAAAAGAGGAGGAGCTTACTCTAGTGGTAGCTATACCTCTATGCCATATATCTTATTAAACTATAAAAATCAAGTGAATGATGTATCTACTTTAATTCATGAAATGGGGCATAGCATACACTCCTATTATTCAAGAAATAATCAACCATATACCTATGCTGATTATGAATTATTCTGTGCTGAAGTTGCATCTACTACTAATGAGTGTTTATTGATAGACTATTTAATAAAAAATGAAAAAGATAAAGCTAAAAGACTATATTTAATAAATCAACAACTTGAAGGAATTAGAACTACTGTATTCAGACAGACCATGTTTGCAGAGTTTGAAATGATTGTCCATGAAAAAATGGAGCAGGGGGAAGCTTTATCTAGTGATGATTTATGCAAGATTTATCATGACTTAAATGTTAACTACTTTGGAGATACTATGGTAGTGGATAGTGAAATTGACATTGAATGGGCAAGGATTCCTCATTTTTATAGAGATTTCTATGTATATCAATATGTAACAGGTTTTGCAGCAGCTAACTCTTTCTATGAAAAAATTCTTAATGAAGGGGAAGAGGCAGTTGAAAAATATAAAGGCTTCTTAAAAGCTGGATGTAGTGACTATCCAATTGAAATACTAAAAAAAGCTGGGGTAGATATGACTACACCAAAGCCTTTAGAAGATACTATTAATAGATTTGATGAACTTTTGGCTATGCTTGAAAAAGAATTATAAGAAAAATTATACCTGGAATATTGGAAAGTGAATTTAAATATATTAAGATTTTTTAGGTTATAATAGTAAATAAAGATGATTTTAAAGTAATTATGTACTTTGAAATCATCTTTATTTTTTATTGCAATATAAAAATTGCTATTATGTGTTTAGAAAATTATCAACTATATTAAAGTTCACTAATGCATTTTTTCATATTAAATGATAAGTGATTATAATATATGCTGTTTACTAATATTCTTTGATTATTTATGAAATTTTTTTCTTTACTGCAGTCTTTTCTAAAGATAATAACAAGCTATTCATTAGATAGATATATAATTTATGGATATATATGAAAAAACTATTGACTCTATACTAAGGATAGACTTTATTATGTATAAGGTAGTATAAAAAACAAAGGAGAATAAAGTATGGAAAAAGAGAATAGATTGAAAGAGTTTTTTAAATATGCAGTGCCTTCTGCCCTTGCCATGTTCATATCATCTTTATATACAGTAGTAGATGGAATATTTGTTGGTCAAGGTGTTGGTGATTTAGCATTGGCATCAGTAAATATTGTACTTCCCTTTACAGTTATGTTATTTGGACTTGCTTCAATGTTTGCCATAGGTGGAGGAACTTTAGTGTCTAAAAACATAGGTGCAAAGAATATAGATAGAGCAGTAATTATTTTTAGACAAGTATTTAAGTTTCTTTTAATAGCTAGCGGTATTATAAGTATTACCTGTATTATATTCACAGAACAAATAGTAACTATTTTAGGAGCAACAACTAGTTTGAAAGGATTAGCAGTGGAATATTTAAGATTTTATGCAATCTTTTGTATCCCTAACTTGATAGGAATAGTACTAAGTAGTTTTGTAAGAAATGATGGAAGGCCAAAGCTTTCCATGATATCAACAATTGCAGGAGCAGTAACTAATATTATCTTAGATTATATATTTATATTTAAATTTGGATTAGGTATAAAGGGAGCTGCAATAGCTACAGGTCTTGGTCAAATTATTACAGTATCTGTGTTATTGCCGCATTTTATTATGAAGAAAGGTTATTTAACCTTTGGTAATGTAAAAATAAATAAAAGAGATTTAAAAGAATTTTGTTTAATAGGATTTCCGTCTTTTTTTGCTCAAGGAAGTTATTCAATAATGGTATTAATACATAATATTGTTTTAGTTATGTTTCTTGGAGAAAAAGGAATTTCAGCCTATAGTATAATTAACTATATAACAACAAATATATATATGGTTCTTTATGGCTTGACTTTAGGAGTACAACCTCTAATAAGCTATAATTTTGGTAAAAAAGATGGAGAACAAATGCTAGGATTTTTCAAGATAACATGTATATCTTCAACAATAATTAGTGGTTTCTCTGTTATAATATGTTTTATATTTGGTCCAGCACTTATAGGTATATTTACAGCAGATCCTGTAATTGCAAATCTTGCATATATAGCACTTAGAATAGCAAGTGTAAGTTATTTTGCCGTTGGAATAAATTTAAATACATTAGTTTATTTCCAAGCCTTAGAGATGCCAAAATACTCAAATTTAAGTTGTCTTTTAAGGTCTGTTATATACTTGCCAATTTCACTAATGATACTTTATAAAGTCTTTGGAGCCAATGGAATTTGGGCAGGTACAATATTATCGGAAAGCCTTACATTTATAACTATAAGTATAGTGGCTAATATAAGAGTATCTACTAAAGAAGTATTAAGTGCATAAAATTTAGAATAGTAGAGGGCTGTCCAAAATTTAAGGATTTTGGACAGCCTATTTTTGAAATTTAGGATATAATAATAATGGGGTGAGAGTATATGGATACAAGATTTTCAATTGGTGAAGTATCTAAATTACATAATATTTCTATACAAACATTAAGGCATTATGACAAAATTGGATTGTTAAAGCCGGCTTATGTAAATGAAAAGAGTAAGTATAGATACTACTCAGTAAAACACTTTATAATTTTAGATTTGATAAAACAATGTAAAGCTATGGGGTTATCTCTAGATGAAATAAAAATACTAGTGAATAATTATACTTCCGTTAACTCTATTTTAGAAATAATAACAAAGCAAAAAGAAATAGTAGAAGAAAAGATAAAAGAGTTAGATAGCATAAAAAATAATATATGTTTTTTAGAGGATAGAATTCAAACCGTATTAAAAGAGGGAATAAATGAACCTTTTATAAAATATTGTACTGAGAGAAAATTTATAAAATATAGTAATACCCATAGATATACAGAAGAATTTGAAATAAATCTATCTAAAGCCTTAGGATATATAGAAAAAAAATATGGAAGCACTAATAAAGAGTTAGTTTTTCCAACATCTTATGAAGATTTTAAAAGTAAAGAAATGTTAACATACAATAATTTAATGATAAGTATAAATGAAAACATGGATATAGATGAAAAGAAAGTAATTACTCTAAAATCAGGAAATTATATTACAATAAACTTTGATGACGATTATAAAGATACAAGCAAATATTACAGAAAGCTAGTTGAGTATATTGAAAAAAATAATATAATAGTTAATGGGGATTTTTATGAGATATATATAATGACAAGATGCGGGATAGACAAAGAAGAAAAAGCTTTAGGACAAATTCAAATTTTAATAGATGAGAATAATTAATTTTAAATGACAATATAGGAGAGATAGCATGAAGAACATTTATTTAATTAGACATTGTAAGGCATATGGACAGCCAGCTGAGGCAGAGTTAACAGAGGTTGGTATAGATCAAGCGCTAGAATTAAAGGACTATTTACTAAAGTATAATATTAATTATATAGTATCTAGTCCCTATGTAAGGGCTATAAAGACAATAACACCATTTGCAAAGCATTTAGGGTTAGAAGTAAATATTGATGAAAGAGTGAGAGAAAAGTTATTGATACCTTATGTGGTAGATGATTACACACCTTATTTATTAGAAGCCTATGAAGATATGGATATAACCTTTCATGGAGGAGAATCTTCAAATGAAGCTACTAAAAGGGCTATTGAAGCTTTAACTGATATTTTAAAGCTAGAAGAGGAAAATGTAGCAATAGTCACCCATGGAGAGTTATTTTCTTTAATAATGAGGTATTTTGATAAGGTTTCAGGTTTTGATTTTTGGAAGAACTTAAGTAATCCAGATGTATATTTATTGAGATTTGAAACTAATGATATAAAAAGTATAGTAGATATTAAGAGAGTATGGAAGGCTTAGAATAAGATAAAAATTTTCTTTGAAGAAACATAATAGATTTTGTTAAAATAAACCCAATTAGATATAATCATAGATGAGGTGGTTAACTTATGAAAGAAAAGATTTTTATTATTGAAGATGAAGAAAAGATTAGAAGAGAACTAGGTACTTTTTTAAATAGATATGGATATGACATTATAACCTCTGATAATTTTGAGAACATAGTAGAGGAGGCTTTAGAGGCAGAACCTAATTTAATATTATTAGATATTAATTTACCATATTATGATGGATACTATATCTGTAGAGAAATAAGAAAAACCTCTAGTGTGCCTATTATTGTTGTAACTAGTAGAGATAGTGATATGGACGAATTAATGAGTATGAATCTAGGGGCTGATGATTTTATTACTAAACCATATAACACTGAAATATTATTAGCTAGGATTGCATCAATTATTAGAAGAACTTATAGAAGTAATGATATGGAGATTTTTGCTTGTAGAGAACTTAAATATAATCTTTCTACCAGTGAAATAGAATTTGATGATAAAAAACAAGAATTAACTAAAAATGAAAGTAAAATTCTATATACATTAATTAAAAGCAAAGAAAAAATAGTATCTAGAGATGAACTTATGAAATGTCTATGGCAATCTGATGAGTTTGTAGATGATAATACCTTAACTGTAAACATAAATAGGCTAAGAAAAAAACTAGATGAAATAGGAGCTGTTGACTATTTACAAACTAAAAGAGGTCAGGGGTATATTTTAGGTTAAAACATTAAAGTAAATTAAACCTAAAGGAAGGAAATTTTAATGAGTTTTAGAGAGTATATAAAAGAAAAAATTGTTTTTTTGATTATAAATTCAATAATTTTTCTATTTACAGGAATATTGTTAAAAGCATTAAAGGTGGATATCTATGCCATTTTTTTTGTGGAGGTTCTAAATTTTATAGGCTCATCACTGTTTTATATATTTGATTATTTTACAAAAAGAAAATTTTATAATAACCTTTTACATGGATTAAATAATCTAGATAAGAAATATCTTATTTCTGAAGTTATAGAGGAGCCTAACTTCTTAGAGGGAAGAATTTTATACGAAGTAATTCAAGAGACAGATAAGGCTATGAATGATGAAATATCTACTTTAACCATTAAAAATAGTGAATATAAAGATTATATAGAGTTGTGGGTTCATGAAATTAAAACACCTATTGCATCTAGTAGATTAACCATAGAAAATAACCCATCTCCCATTACAAAGAGTATAGAGGAAGATTTAGATAAGGTAGAAAATTATATAGAGCAAGCTCTTTTTTATACTAGAAGTAATAATATAGAGAAGGATTATATGATTAGAGAGATAAGTCTTAAAAACTGTATTAATGCAACAATAAAAAGGAATGCTAGAGTTCTTATTGAAAATGGAATTAAAATTGAAATTGATAATGTAGATAAAATCGTTTATGCGGATAGTAAATGGGTAGAATTTATATTAAATCAGATTATATCAAATTCTATTAAATATATGAAATTCCCTAAGAGTGTTAGAAAAAACTCATTAGGTGAAGAGCATAAAAAACAAGACACTATTAAAATATATTGCATAGAAAAGGAAGAGGACATTATTCTAAACATAGAAGATAATGGTATAGGTATTGGCGAAAGCTCTATTGGTAAAGTATTTGAAAAAGGGTACACCGGAGAAAATGGAAGAATCTTTGGAAAATCCACAGGAATAGGCTTATACCTTTGTAAAAATCTCTGCGAAAAATTAGGGCTTGGTATAAAGATAAGGTCTAAAGCTTATAAAGGTACTACAGTATCTATCTTGTTTCCTATAAATAAAA
Organism: Clostridium sp. UBA3061; assembly: GCF_002367465.1. NCBI lineage: Bacteria > Bacillati > Bacillota > Clostridia > Eubacteriales > Clostridiaceae > Clostridium > Clostridium sp. UBA3061. The sequence goes on from NZ_DFCF01000012.1 coordinate 51,661, forward strand.
TGTTCATATTAAAAGATTAACCTAACAAAACGTAAGATTTCTGTTTATATCCTTGCAAGGCTTTGAAAATACTATATTTAAGACAATTCGTCAAAAAATTCGTCAAAAATAAATTTTAAAAAATTTCTGCTATCTTCTCATTTCCTATTTTTCTCATATCGTCATTTACATGACTATACGTCCTTATTACCTCTTGCACATTATCACCAATATATTCAGCAACAGTTTTAAAATCAAAACCATTTTGGATTAATAATGTAGTGTAAGTATGCCTTAATTCATGTATATATACATTAAAAGATTTTTTTAATGCATAGTGTAAATTTATTCTGCAAGTAGTCGCATTCATTTCTTAATTGAGGGTAGTCTAATAAATCCAACTATAGAATTAGAGTACTCTACAAGTCTTGCAAGTGCATTGTCTACCATGAAAGAAGTTACAGAGAGCAATACTACTGCCTTAAATATTCAACAAGGTGAGATAATAGCCTTAATAAGTAACACTACAATATTCAAATGCAACAGACCAGGCAATAGCTGAGATAATAGCTGATAGGCTTAACTGTCCAACAATAAACTGTTTAAGACCATATGCACATTATGGACAATATAAAACAGTTATTGCAGTAGGAGAGGCTAAGAATAAGAGTGGTTATACAAATGTACTTATCCAGGGGAAGAATAGACAGGAAACATTAGATAAGGGTATAGCTTATTGTAAGAAGTTAGGTAGATAATATTAAAGGCTAGTAGGGAATGAACTGGCTCCTACATTTTTTATTGATCAAGAATGCAGCACAATTAATATCAATGGAATAAGATATATTAGAAACTACTATATCTTATAAATTAAATAAAAATAGCATATGGTTCTCCTAAATAAGAATAAATATGACTATGTATTTAAATTAGGAACAAAATAACAGCATTATTCATAACTTAGTTATATAATCTCCTTGAAAGCAGCCTGAAATAGAATTGTTAAGGTTGTCATTAGTATATTATCAAAAGATAAAAAACAGTAATTTATAGAGGGAAATTACTGCTTTTATTTATGTCACTAAATATTTATGATTAATATAAATTAACAGTATTGAATTTTAAAAGTTAGTGTAGGATTATAATATACAAGGGAACAACTATTAATTAAGGGTGTTAGGAATTCCAACAACTATTAATTTATATTCTAAGTTAGTATTAGCAAATGTAAATATGAGTATTCAAAAACTGTTAAATTTAATATAGGAAACATTTTAGGGAGTTTAATAATATGTAGTATAGAACTTCCTCTTAATTAGAGGATTAATAATACAATTAGATACAATATAGAAAAAGAGCTACGGTATATTTATATATACTGTAGCTCTCTTTCTACTGAATAGGATATAAGTAGAGGTTGAATTAAAGAAAATACAGACTGTTAACTTTTATTATATACATTAAATGTAAGAATATCAACAATTAGTTATATAAAAATAAGTATAAAAAAATAGGAGCAATAAGGTTTCTCTTAATGCCCCTATTTTTTTACTTATATCAGAATATGGTTTAGGATAGATGTATCTAAATTATAAACAAAATTATAATATTTAAACATATTCATTACTATTTTTTCAAAGTATAAATTTAACTATTAAAAGGTAGAAAGAAATGCAATATTACTTTCTACCTTATTTTTCTTTTGTATAAACACATGTAAGAGTGAACTCAAATAAATTATAGACACTTTATATTGATTATATACATTAAATGTAAAAATAATAATAATGAAATTCTTTTCTTGATTTTTAGAATCATTACTCAATTTCCTTAAGTTTATCTTCCTTTCAAAATGTGTAGAAGTTCTTCTTTGCGTGAATCTACTAACCTCAATAACGACTCTGTTACTAATCTAGATGTATTTGGTCGCGTAGTGACAGTTACGTTTAATTTTCTTTTTTTCTTCATTATAAATCACCTCAAATTAATTATTGTCAAGTAAAGAAGAGTTTATAACAAATCTATATATTTTATAGAATTTGTTTTAAAATAAAAAAGAGTAGAATATAACTGAATATATCTACTCTTTTTTATATGACGTCAAAAATTCGTCAAAAATAATTTTTAATTTTATTATAATATTTGAGTTTTCATTTTTATAAAAAGCTTAATTTCCCTTGAATTATCTAATATTATTAAAAATATTAAGCTTAGTTACAAAAACGTAAGATTTCTGTTAGGTTTTTCTATGGATGGATATTTTCTATACATGTAATATATAGGTATAGAGAACAGGAGGAAAGCAAATGAATAAAGAAGTATTAAAAGTAAGTAATATAGAAAAGTACTATGGAAGTAATGGTAATATAACTCAGGCCATAAATAATATTAGTTTCTCTGTGGAAGAAGGAGAATTCATAGGAATAATGGGGGCTTCCGGTAGTGGAAAAACAACTTTGTTAAACTGTATATCCACCATAGATAAGGTAACTAGTGGTCATATTCATATTGAAGGAAAGGATGTAACTTCAATAAATTCTAAGGGATTAGCTAGATTTAGACGAGAAAATTTAGGTTTTATATTTCAAGACTTTAATCTTTTAGATACCTTAACTGCCTATGAAAATATTGCATTAGCACTAACTATTGGAAAGGTAAATCACAAAGAGATTAATAGAAGAGTTGAAGAGGTTGCTAAGAGTTTAAATATAGAGGAAGTCTTAAATAAATATCCCTATGAAATGTCAGGTGGTCAAAAACAAAGAGTGGCATCAGCTAGAGCTATAATTACAAATCCATCTTTAGTTCTTGCAGATGAGCCTACAGGTGCTTTAGATTCAAAATCAGCAAAGATGTTACTAGAAAGCTTGGAGGAGCTTAATACTAATTTAGGAGCTACTATTATGATGGTAACTCATGACGCCTTTACAGCTAGCTATGCTAGTAGAATTCTGTTTATAAAGGATGGTAAAATATTTAATGAGTTAATTAGAGGAAAGGATTCAAGGAAGGAATTCTTTAATAAGATAATTGAAGTGGTAACTCTACTTGGAGGTGACCAAAGAGATGTATTTTAAATTAGCTGCTAGGAATTTAAAAAGAAGTTTTAAGGATTATACCATATATTTCTTAACTCTAGTATTTGGAGTATGTATTTTTTACACCTTTAACTCCATTGAAGCTCAAAGTATTTTAATGGAAGTTAGTGAAATGCATAAAAATATGTTCCACCTAATAAGTGAAATTATGGGAGTAGCATCAATATTTATTTCCTTTATATTAGGATTTCTGATAGTCTATGCCAATAATTACTTAATTAAAAGAAGAAAAAAGGAATTTGGAGTTTATATGACCTTAGGTATGGAAAACTCTAGATTATCCTCCTTATTATTTATAGAGACTATGATGATAGGAGTAATTTCTTTAGCATTAGGTCTTATATTAGGAATATTTTTATCACAAGGACTATCTGTAGTTACAGCAAAACTTTTTAAAGTGGATTTAACAGGGTTTAGATTTATATTTTCTATGGATGCCTTTATAAAAACTATTCTTTGCTTCGGCGTTATATACCTTATAATTCTTATTTTTAACTCAATTATTGTAAGAAAAGTAAAACTAATAAATCTATTAACTTCTGCTAAGTTTAATGAAAAGATGAAAATAAAAAACATATGGACCTCTGTAGTTGTATTTATAATTAGTGTAATAACTATAGGAAGTGGATATTACATAGTGCTTAAAAATGGAATATCTAGTTTTGATAGAAATATATTAATAGCCATTGCACTTGGAGCTGTAGGAACATTTCTATTTTTCTTTTCCCTTGCAGGATTCTTACTCAAGGTAGTTCAAAGTAGTAAGAAGTTTTATTTAAGAAATTTAAATATGTTTGTGTTAAGACAAATAAATAGTAAAATTAACACTACCTTTATATCTATGACCTTTATATGTTTGATGCTATTTGTAGCTATATGTACTCTTTCAGGAGGACTTGGAATTAGTACCGCTATGAATACTGAAATTGAGGATTTAACTCAATTCGATATGAGCTTTTGGGACAATGAAGGAGAAGATATAGACACTGTGTTAAAAAAATATAATGTAGATATATCAAAATATGAAAATAACTATGTAAGCTATAAGGAATATGATAGTGGAGTTAGCTATAGAGATTTTTTAAGTGAAAAAGGCTTAGAAGATGGAAATAACTATTATCCTGTATTTAAGAATTTACCAATTAGTGTTATGAAGGTATCGGATTTTAATAAAATAATGAAAATGTTAAATAGAGAAGAAGTAAAACTTAAGGTTGGAGAATATGCGGTCTTTGGTGATATAAGCGATATGATTAAAAATTTACAAGAAACTGTAGATAGTGGAAAAGAAATTACTATAGGTGATAATAAACTAAAACCATATCATGGTAATGTTTTAGAGGCGGTAACTTATTCTTCTATGATGAAGCAAAATATTTGTGTATTTTTAGTAGAGGATTCTATAGTAGAGGGACTAACTCCCACTAGGGGATATTTGAATTTAAACTATAGTGGGGATGGTAGTGAGATAAGAGAAGCTTTAGATGTTAATATTAGAGAATATGGTGGCAATGATGATTTAAATACTAGATATATTACTAAGGAAGAGATTAAGGAGCAGTCTACAGGGCTAGGAGCTTTAGCATCATACCTTGCCATATACATGGGAATCATATTCCTAATTACTTCAGCAGCAGTACTAGCCCTTCAACAGTTATCAGAATCTGCAGATAACACAGAAAGATACAATCTTCTAAGAAAGGTTGGAGTAGATGAATCGATGATAAATCACTCTGTATTAACCCAAGTAGCAATTTACTTTATGATGCCCTTATCCTTAGCTATAGTTCACTCTATAGTAGGATTAAAATTGGCTTCAGATATAGTAGCTATATTTGGAGGTGCAAGCATGGTGGATCATATAATAGTTGCATCGGTGGTATTAGTAATAGTTTATGGTGGATACTTCTTAGCCACCTATTCTGGAAGTAAAAAAATGATTAAAGGAAATTAATAAAAAGTTTAAATTTTATAATATATTAGTATAGTAAACTACTTCAAATTAAATGGAATTTGAGGTAGTTTCTTTTTAATGTATAGATATATAGAATAGAATATGTTACCATATAAGCTATAAAATTCAATTATATGTAATAGAAAATCTTTTTTAAAAGAAATAATTTGAGGAGCTTGTTGAGTAGAAAGAACAGGGAATATTATCTTTATTCTATTAAGGAGGGGAAAAATATGAATGAGTCATATTGGAATGGAAGGTTGGATTTTTTAAAAGCTATACGTACTGGATGGTGTAATAATGATTATATAGAATTCCTTGTAGAGAAGGTTTGGAAAATTAGTAAACCTGTAAATATAATTGATTTTGGTTGTGGCTTTGGATATGTTGGATTACTATTATTGCCCATATTACCTAAAGGAAGTACATATACAGGTATTGATATTAGTGATACTCTCTTAGATGATGCAAAAGACATTTTTGCAAATTCAGGCTATATAACAAAATTTATAAAGGCAGACTTGAATGAGTATATACCAACTGAAGATTATGATATAGCTATATCGCAAGCGGTATTAAGACATATTCCAAATACAAAGAATATTCTTGATAAAATGATACAATCAGTTGTAAGTGGTGGTTTAGTTGTTTGTATGGAAGCAGACCTAGAAATAGAAAAGACAGGTCAATATTTTAGTGGATTAGATTACACTGAACTTGGAATTATACATTTACATCGAAAAATGTATAAGAAGGAATTAGAAAATGGAGGTAGAGATTATAGAGTTGGTGTTAAAATTCCTGAAATTATGCAAGAGTTAGGATTACATAATGTTGATGTGCGAATGAATGATAGGGTTAAATTTATTAATCCCCATGGTAATAAAGAAGAACATGCTAAACAATTTGATGCAATTACTGATGCTTGGAATTGGAATAAACAGCTATCAGAGAATGAGAAGGTAGGCTATATAAACGCTCTTATAGATAGAGGTTTAAGTGAGCAGGAAGCTAAAATATTCGTAGATGGTGAGTCAAAAATAAGTGAATATGTTATGAGTAATAAAGATAGTGCATATATTATTCAAATGCCATGTACCCTTATATCTTATGGTACAAAAAAATAAAATAAATTCTCTAAAAATCTAAAGTAGCTAGGGTTGTATTCATACAAGTCTAGCTATTTTTACATTGAGAAATTAAAGAATTTTAGCTACAAATACTATTATATAAGAGGCTGGAATAAGAAGTGGAAGAGCAGCGAAGGTTCCAATAGTTTTACTTCCTATCATGGCAATAACACAGCTACGAAAATCTTCTTCAGGACAATTACCATCTATTACATCATCGGTCATAATGGATAGTTGTGGATCTATAAAAATAGACATTAGGATTGTAGCAAATCCATTTATTACTGAGGATAGGGTTATACAAGTTGCCCTTAAATCAGGAACTATGGTACCGGCATAAATTGGTGCTAAGGCTCCTACAGTTAATATTGCAACTGCAATTATATTATAAATTATTATTTTTAAAGGTAACTTTTTAAAATTAATTTTAGTTACACTTTCTTTCACTGGAATTGAAATACAGTCCCTCATATAATGGACACCTGCCTTTGAAAAACTGTGCATAATTAGTTTGGGTATAGATTTATCAATAGAAAATCGGATAACACCTTTATAAAATAATCTTTGAAAAGTAGGAATTAAAAATGCGCCTACTAGGGTAGCTATACCAGAAACTATTATAATTAACTTAAAAAGGTTTAACACATCACTTCCACCTGTACTATTCTCAACAAACTTTGTTAGTAAAGGAGCTTGAAAAGTTAAGGCTGTTCTTGATACTAAAGATAATATATTAAATACAGCAAAGGTTATTGCTATTTTACCTGTTCTAACACCTACAAGTCTTACAGAGTAAGCTAATGTTCCTATTATGGCAATTATAAAATTCAAAACTAAAACAATTATAATTTGAGTACTCAAAGTTATTCCTCCGTTCCATTTTCAAATATATCTATATTTTTACAACAATTAGAAATGTATTAATAGTATATAACATATTCATAAATAAAACTAGGTTATTCAATTATTATAAGAAGCACTAAGGAGAGGAAAATTCATATAAATATTTTCTAATATAACTTCACATATTATTGACAAGCTCCAAGATGGTGCTATACTAGGTGTATATACAGATGTATAGTTACGTGACGGAGGTGTGTAAAATTTGGGTTTAAAAGAAGACATATTAAAGTTAAAAAAAGAGAAGAATGCTTTAGTTTTAGCTCATCTTTATGAAAAAGCAGAAATACAGGAAGTTGCAGACATAGTAGGAGACTCATATTTTTTAAGCAAGAAAGCTATGGAAAGTTCTAAAGATATAATAGTATTTTGTGGAGTAAAATTTATGGCTGAGAGTGCAAAAATATTATCACCTAATAAAAGAATATTAATTCCAGTAAATGATACTACATGTCCAATGGCAGATATGGCTACAGTAGATAAATTAAAAGCTATGAAATTAAGAAATCCTAAAGCAAAGGTAGTAACATATATAAATTCAAATGGAGATATTAAAGCATTATCTGACGTTTGTGTTACATCATCCTCTGCTAAGGCAATTTTAAATAACATAGAGGAAGAAGAAATAATATTCCTTCCAGATAGAAATCTAGGTAGTTATTTGCAAGAAAATATACAGAACAAGAAGTTTATACTTTATGATGGGCTTTGTCCAGTTCATGAGAGAGTTGAAGAGGAAGAGGTTTTAACTTTAAAGAATAGATATCCAAATTTTAAGGTGCTAGTTCATCCAGAGTGCTCTAAAAAAGTAAGAGATTTGGGAGATTTTATAGGAAGTACTTCTGAACTTATAGATTATAGTGTTCAAGATGGAACTAATGGATTTATAGTAGTAACAGAGGAAGGCGTTCTTTATCAGATGAAAGAAAAAAGTCCCAATAAAACCTTTATCCCTATTGACAACGGAATGATTTGTCCCAATATGAAAAAAATATCAATGAAAGATTTATATAATTGCTTAATTAATGAGGAGTTTGAAGTGCATATTGAAGAGGAGCTAAGATTGAAAGCTCATAAATCTTTAGAAAATATGCATCTTCTATCTAATAAGTAAAATGAATAAAAAATATGATGTATTAATTATAGGGACAGGTATTGCAGGACTTTACACTGCTTGTAATTTGAAGGATAATCTTAGAGTTTTAATAATAACTAAAAATAAGCTAAGAGATTGCAACAGTTATTTAGCTCAAGGTGGCATTTCAACCCTAAGGGATATTGGAGACAAGGAAGCTTTTATAGAGGATACTTTAAAAGCTGGCAATTATAAAAATAAATTGGAGGCTGTTACCCAGATAGTTGAAAATTCTACTGATAATATTAATAGATTATTGAGGTTAGGAGTAGATTTTGATAAGGATATTGATGAATTAAACTATACTAGAGAAGGTGGTCATAGTAAGTTTAGAATAGTGCATTCTAAAGATGAAACAGGTAAGGAAGTAATTGAAAAACTAATAAATTATGTTTCTAGTAAAGAAAATATAACTATATTGGAAGACACTACATTACTAGATATAATTCAATATAAAAATAGATGTATAGGCGGAATTATAGAACACTCAAATGAGATTATAAATATAAATGCTAAGGCAACAGTATTAGCTACTGGTGGCATTGGGGGGATTTTTAATTCTACAACAAATATCGAAACTATCACAGGTGATGGACTTAGCATTGCATTAAAGCATAATATTCTTATGAAGGATATATCCTATCTTCAACTTCATCCCACTGCATTATATGAAGAAGAAGTAAGGGGACGAAAGTTATTACTATCAGAATCTCTTAGAGGAGAAGGGGGAGTAATAAGAAATGCATTGGGAGAGAAATTTGTAAACCCTTTACTACCTAGAGATATAGTTTCAAGAGAGATTTTAAAGGAAATATGTAAGACTCCACAAACACCCTATGTTTTTTTAGATATGACTAATAAATCTAAGGAGTTTTTAATAAATAGATTCCCATATATTTATGAGCAATGTTTAAAACGTGGTTATAGGATGGAGAAGGATTTATTACCAATTGCTCCAGCTCATCATTATTGTATGGGAGGAATTCAGGTTGATTTGAATTCAAAAACATCTATGAAAGATTTATATGCTATAGGAGAAGTTAGTTGTACCGGGGTACATGGTAGCAATAGACTAGCTAGCAATTCTTTATTAGAGGGCTTAGTTTTCAGTAGAAAGGCAGCACAGCATATTAATTTACTTGTAGATGAATGTGATGATAAACTAAGTGGAGAATTAGTTGAAAGAATTAATCTTAAGGCTATAAGTGATGTTAAAAATGCAAATGAAGAATATAAGTATAAGTTTATTAGTTATTTGAAGGGAAAGGTAAATGGTGAATATGTTAAACTTTTTAATTGTTGATGATATTATTAAGAGGGCTTTAAAAGAAGATAGTCCCTATGGGGATGTAACTGTATCAGCTATAGTTTCACCTCTAGAAAGAGCTGAGGTTGATTTAATAACTAAAGAGGATGGGATAATTTGTGGATTGGATATTTTTAAAAGGGTATTTGAAATCTTAGGAGAAGTTGAAGTCGATGTGTTTGTTAAAGATGGAGACTTAGTTAAGAATACTATGGTTATCGGTAAAGTAACAGGAAACGCCGGCAATATATTAGTAGGAGAAAGAATAGCCCTCAATTTACTTCAAAGAATGAGTGGTATTGCTACTTTAACTAACAAATATGTAAAGAAGCTAGAGAGACTTAATACAAAAATACTAGATACTAGAAAAACTACACCTAATTTAAGAGCTCTTGAAAAATATGCAGTTAAAATTGGTGGAGGAGTAAATCATAGATTTTCCTTATCTGATGGAATACTAATTAAAGATAATCATATTGGATATGCAGGTGGTATAAAAAAAGCCATTGAGCTTGCTAAAAAGAATTCTTCTTTTGTAAGAAAAATAGAAGTTGAAACTGAAACTAAAGAGCAGGTTTTAGAGGCTCTAGAAGCAGGAGCGGATATAATTATGCTTGATAATATGAGTCCAGACTTAGCAAGGGATATGGTTAAATTAATTAATGGAAGAGCATTAACAGAGTGCTCAGGAAATATCACCTTAGATACTGTTACAGACTACGGCAAAACAGGAGTAGATTATATTTCCTCTGGAGAATTAACCCATTCTGTAAAAGCCTTTGATATTTCATTAAAAAACTTTAGAAAAATATAAATATAAAATGATATAATTGTTTAAATATGATTGCTATACTAAATATATAGTAATCATATTTTTTTATTTGGTTTATTTAATAAATATTAGTATGACAAAGGAAAGGACAACATATGAGGATTAATAAATTATTTAGTAATCTTGGAATTTGCTCAAGAAAAGATACTAATAGGCTTATAGAAGAAGGAAGAGTAAAAGTAAATGGAGAACTGTCTATTCCTGGGCAGTGGGTAGAACTAGAGGATGAAATTTTAATTGATGATAAGCCTATCATAGCTAAAAAGAAAATTTACATAGCTTTTAATAAGCCCATGGGAGTTACATGCACTGCAGCTAGTGATGTGGAAAATAACATCATTGATTTTATAAACTATGAAGAATATATATTTCCAGTAGGAAGATTAGATAAAGAATCTCATGGATTAATTCTCATGACTAATGATGGTGAACTAGCAAACAAAATATTAAATTCAGATAATTACCACGAAAAGGAATATGAAGTAAAAGCAGATAAACCTATAGATGATAATTTTCTTATGAATATGTCTGCAGGAGTATATATACTAGGAGAAAAAACTAGACCTTGTAGCATCATAAAAGTAGATGAATGTACATTTAAAATTATATTAACTCAAGGACTAAATAGACAAATTAGGAGAATGAGTAAGGCATTAGGATATAATGTGGTAGATTTAAAAAGAATAAGAATTTGTTCTATAAATATAGAAGGAATAGAAGAAGGTATGTGGAGGTATCTTACTGAGGAAGAGGTTATAGACTTAATGAAATAGAGCATGATATATAACAAGTAGATAAATACTAGAATATTATATAGAATACCTAAATTAAATTAGCTAATAATAAGTAAATAAATATCTATAATAAGGATGTTAGTGTCATGTACAATAAACTAGTAAAGAAATTCAATATAAATACATATTCTATGATAAAGCATGGATCTGTAGCTGTAATAACTCTATTTGGAGTAGGTATATTATTTGGAATAAAGAATATAATGATTGCTTTTCCAATAGCCCTTACTTCAACAGTTATGGGAAGGCAAAATTTTCAGGTTAAGACCTATAACAAAGCAATTAAAATAATCCTTATTGATTTAGTTATTGTTTTAACAGCATATTTTTCATCTATGAATATATTTTGGGGGATACCTATAAACTTTTTTGCTATTTTTCTTATAATGTATACTATCGTATCGCCCTATGATTTAACTTTTTACAAACCCTTTATAATGCTATATGTATTTACTCAATATGCACAGGTATCATTAGGAGAACTTCCTTTTAGGATTTTATCTGTAATATTTGGAGTTTTAATAGTAGTAGGGGCAAGTTATATAAATAGAGTAAATGAAAGATCCATTTTAGGAAAAAGTATGGAAGAGGCTTTTATTTTAATATATAATCAATTTAAAAATATCTTAAAGGAAGAGTATGATCATACCATAGAAGATAAATGTTCTAAAATGATGAGAGATATTGCTTATAAAGTATATGTAACAAGGCATAGAAGATATTTGACAACTAATTTAGGAAAGGTTCAATTTCAAATATTTATCAATGTAGAATACTTTAATTTATATATAATTCAACTGTATGGAGGTATTAAAAATCTAAGTATTTCCAAGGAATATGTAGAAAAATTAAAAGAAATAGTAGAAGCTATAATAGAGTTATGCAAAGATAATATAGAGTTTCAAACTATAAAAGAATCTACTGATAACTTTATAAAAGAGTGGAGTAAAGGTGAAGAATATCATTTAGAGATATCCCTAATACTAGAAAATCTTCTTGGTAGTATTAAGGAATTGAACTCCATGGAAAAAAGAGGTTCTAATAAGGTATATAAAGAGTGGGCTAGAGCTGACATAGATAAAACTAGAGTAACCTTTAAAGAATATTTCAGACCCAACACTATAAGGTTTAAATTTGCTATTAGAATGGCAATAACTCTTACTATAGCATTACTAATAGGAGGGGTTTTAGGATTTTATAAAATAATATGGGCAGCAATAACAATAATGTCTATTATGCAACCTTATTATGAAGATACCATTAAAAAGGCTAAAGACAGAGTTATAGGGAATATATTAGGAATTCTATTTACAGGTATACTTATTAATGTGGCAGGTTCTCAAATAATTACCTTGGGAATTTTAATTATATCTCTTTATCTTATCTACGCCTTTAAGGAATACTATAAAATATCACTATTTGCAGCTATGGCATCTATATGTATAGCCTCTTTAACAGAAAATATAAATGTATTGATTTTATATAGAATAGTATACGTGATTATAGGGGTAGTTGTAGTGGTTATAGTGAATAGAGTTGTTTTCCAATATAGACTAAAGGATGGAGTAGAACAACTTATAGATAAAATTGCTAGGTTGAATAAAAAGCTTATAGAAGATAGTATGGAATTTTTACAAAGTAATAAGCAGATTCATGAAATAAGGGATTTGATTATCCATTCTACGCTTTTATGTCAAAAACTATATATGAGAAATCTTCAATACAATGATGATGAGATTAATAAATTTATAGCTATTAATAATAAATATGTGATACAGGTAGGATATAAGGTGTTAATATTATATGGGAAAAATGAAAATGTTAAGAAGGAAAATATAGAATCAATATTGAATCTATATGAAGACTTTAATAATAATATACGGCATATGTAATGGTAATGTAAAATATAGATTAAAGAAAAATATAAAGGAGTTAACAAGATGAAAAGAATTGTATTAGCAGGAGGATGTTTTTGGGGTGTAGAAGAATTTTTTTCTAGAATTCACGGTGTAACAAATACAGAAGTAGGATATGCCAATGGTAGAACAACAAATCCTACCTACGAAGATGTATGCTATGGTAATACATATTTTGCAGAAGTATGTGTGATAGATTATGATGAAAGTATAATTTCCTTAGAGGAAATACTAAATAAATTTTGGGGAATAATAGACCCAACCGCACTGAATAGACAGGGAAATGATAGAGGAAGTCAATATAGAACTGGAGTTTATTATGTTGATAAATTAGATGAAGAAATAATTCGAAGAAATATAGAAAAAGTACAGAAGAATTATATAAAGAAAATAGTTACAGAAGTAAAAACTTTAGAAAATTATTATAGAGCAGAAGAATATCATCAAAAGTATTTAAAGAAAAATCCTAATGGATATTGCCATATAAAATTAGATTAATAATAGGTTCAATGCAGTATTTCTACACTGTGTTGAACCTTTATGTTACTATTAAATATATAAATTAAAATCATAGCGTGTTATAAAGGAGAGTTAATCATGGGATGGATTGAAGATATAAAAAATTATATTCCACATAATGAGGAAGAGGAACAGGATAAAAATGTAGCTTTATTAAGTATAAGTAAATTTAATAATTTGTTAACTAGAGAAAATCCATTAATTCATGTAACCAGTTCAGGATATATTGTAAATAAAAATAGAACTAAAGTTTTAATGGTTCATCATAATATTTATAGAACTTGGTGTTGGACAGGTGGACATGCTGATGGGGATGAAGATTTACTTCATGTAGCAATAAAGGAAGCAAAGGAAGAAACTGGATTAGAAGATATGAGAGCCATTACTCCAGAGATATTATCTCTAGATATATTAGAGGTTATTGGACATTTTAAAAGAGGTAAATACGTCTCAGCCCATCTTCATTTATCTCTTGCATATTTGCTAGAAGCTGATGAAGAGGAAAAAGTTAAAATTAAAGAAGATGAAAATAGTGGTGTTAAATGGCTTCCTATTGATGAAATTCACAAACATAGTAATGAGCCTAATATGATAAAATTATATGAAAAATTTAATGATAAAATAAAAAGTAGAGGATGGTAATGAAAAATGGATAATTAGTTATAAGTGCATTTAAGATAGTAATCCTTTTGTATATAATAAAACTAATAGATTAAATAGGTGAAGAACATTGATTAATATATACATTATAAGCACTAAATTAGCAGTGATATTTGAAATGAAAAGCCCTTTTAAGGTTGCGCCTTTAAGCCTATAGTTCCAGTAAAGGATAACTAATAATACTATAGATATTTTTAAAAAGAAACATAGAGGAAAATTAGTCATAATGACTTTTGCAATAGCATTAGCCTCGTAAAATATACCACTGTACTTACCCACAAAAAGCCAAGTAAAAAGCAAATCACTAATATTAAAAAAAAGAATAAAGAGTAATTTTTTTCTTATAGGCTTTGAAGTTGTAACTTCTGATTTAGTTGTAAATTTAATAAAATTCATAAAATAACACCTCACAAAGAAATATATCCATATTATGTTAAAATATGCTATTATATTAAAAGTTTATGTGAGTTACAACTTATATCGTAGAATAAATAGTTCTATGCGATAATGTAAAGGTGTATCAACATAGTTTGTATATTTTATCACTGTAATTTTCAACAGAATCTTTTAAATATAGTGTTGACATATCCACTTTATAAAATATATAATAGTAAAAACATACAATGGTAAAAATAAATATAATTTAATTTGATGATAAGGAAGAGTAGTTTAATTTAGCTTTGATAAAGAGAGTTGGGGATGGTGGAATCCTAGCATGAAGGAATTAGATGAATGGACCTTTGAGAAATAAGGGGAAATTATTAGTGAGAATACCTGATATCGTAGGCTACACGTTACAGTAGATAGAGTATGTAAGTACTTGAAATTAAGAGGCATATTGATAAATTTGTATTAGTGTATTTATCAATAGCAATTTAGGTGGCACCACGGAAGTATCTCCGTCCTATTTTTATAGGACGGAGTTTTTTTTATCTTTTTATTGTTGTATGGAAGTATTTGAAATGTTTTAGGTGGTGGTATGTATGAAGTGAAAGTGCGAAGAATTAAAAGCAAAACTTAATATATTTAATAAAAATTATAGAAATAATTTTGGAGAGAAGGAGATTTTATCATGAAAGGATATTTTGGTAAGTATGGTGGAGCATTTGTTTCAAATGAGGTGAAAAAAGCTTTAAATGAGTTAGAAGAAGCTTTTGAAAAAGCTATTGAAGATAAGGAGTTTATGAGGGAGTATAATTACTATTTAAAGGATTATAGCGGCAGAGAAACACCCTTATATTTTGCTGAGAACCTAACAAAATTTTGTGGAGGTCCTAAGGTATATTTGAAAAGAGAAGATTTAAATCATACAGGAGCACATAAAATAAATAATGTTTTAGGACAAATTCTATTGGCTAAAAGAATGGGAAAAAATAAAGTAATTGCAGAAACGGGAGCTGGTCAGCATGGAGTAGCTACAGCAACTTTAGCTGCAAAATTTGGAATGGAATGTGAAATTGTAATGGGAGAGGAAGATATAAAAAGACAAGAGCTCAATGTATTTAGAATGAAAATATTAGGAGCAAAAGTTACTCCAGCAACTAGTGGTACTAAAACATTAAACGATGCAGTGAATGAAGCTTTAGAAAAATGGGTAAATAATATTTCAGATACTTTTTATGTCCTTGGTTCCGCTGTGGGACCTCATCCTTATCCCAAAATTGTTAAGGAATTTCAGAAAATAATTGGTGAAGAGGCTAGAAAACAAATATTGGAAAAGGAAAATAAACTTCCCAATTATGTAGTTGCATGTGTTGGAGGAGGAAGTAATGCCATTGGAATTTTTACAGCTTTCCTAGAAGATAAAGATGTTAATCTTATTGGAGTAGAGGCAGCAGGCTTTGGAGTAGAAACAGAAATGCATGCAGCTACAATAACAAAAGGAAAAGAGGCTATCATTCACGGTATGAATACCCTTGTATTAAAGGATGATAGTGGAGATGTTAAGGAAGCTTATTCTATTTCCCCTGGGCTTGACTATCCAGGAGTTGGACCTGAACATGCATTTTTAAGTGAGATTGGTAAAGCAAACTATAAATATATTACAGATGATGAAGCTATAAAAGCTTTTATGCTTTTATCAAAGTTAGAGGGAATAATACCTGCAATTGAAAGTGCTCATGCCATTGCCTATACTATTAAACTAGCAAAAACCCTACAGAAAAATGAAGTCATAGTAGTAAATCTTTCAGGTCGAGGGGATAAGGATGTGTCTGCTATAAATAAACTTCTTAATTAGTATGATTTTAACTGTTATAAATTTAATCATCTAATTTAAATTGAAAATCCTTTATTTAAAGTATGAAAACTTTACCTAGTTTCCTATATAANNTTATATAGGAAACTAGGTAAATATAAAACTATTTAAATAGTTGTTTTATTCATGTGGGTTTGAGGGGTTTTTCATTTTCAAAAACATTAATAAATTATATTAAGCCACCTCCCATTGAGCTATATTTTTTTGTGTAATAACCCTTATTATCTACAATTTTCTTTATGGCATATAAGAATTTATTAATTTCATCTATTGTATTGTAAATACCAAAACTAATTCTAACCATACCAGGCTGAATATCTTTAGATGCAAGAGTCATTTCTTCTATCATAGATTTAGGAATTTTTAAAAGCCTTTGTAGATATGGATGAGCACAGAAACATCCACTTCTTACAGCAATACCAAATTCATAGGCTAGTATTTTAGCCACTATAGTATGGTGTATTCCTTCTATATTAAATGGAATAATACTAACTTTATTTTGAAAATCGGAATAATTACTATATATTTTTACTGAATGTATAGATTGAAGATGTTTTGTAGTATATACAGTTAAATATTTTTCATATTCATCTATATTAGACATTCCAATTTTTGAAAGCTCATTTATAGCAGCACCTAAAGTTATTGAACCAATAAGGTTTGGGGAACCAGCTTCTTCCTTATCAGGGGAAGCGGTCCATATTACTTTATCGTGAGATACAAATTTAATGGTTCCTCCGCCGGTATGGTCAGGTTCATACTCATTAAAAAAATCTTTAGGTCCAATTAATACACCACAACCAAAGGGGGCGTACATCTTATGTGCTGAAAAAGCAACAAAGTCAATAGGTCCTAAAGGGAGTTGAAGGCCTATAGAAAATTTACTATGAGGAATCAGTTGAGCTCCGTCCACTAAAATTTTAGCTCCATAACTATGAGCTAAATTTGCTATGGTATATATAGGATTTTTAATACCAGTGACATTTGAAGCTCCGGTTATTGCAACTAAAGAAATTCTTCCATTATATTGTTCTAGTTTAGACTTTAAATCATCCATATCTAAATAACCTTCATCATCTACTTCTATATATTTCACTTCAAAATTTTTTCTCCATGGTAGATCATTAGAATGATGCTCCATAGAAGTGGATAGAATAATTGACTCCTTATCTTGATTAGCTAATATACTAGCTAGCTTATTTATAGCTTCAGTACAGTTTTTTACATATATAACATCCATCATATCACTATAATCATTAATGAAAAATTTCACAATTTCTCTTGAAGTTTCATACATATAGGTGGATAACTGAGATTTATATCCATCTCCTCGATGTATTGAGGAGTAATAAGGAGAAAAATTTACTACTTCATCAATTACAGATTTTAATGGAGGCGTTGTAGCTGCATTATCGAAATTGATACCTATGCAATATGATTTATCTATCAATGGGACTTTAATATCTACTCCATAAACTAAGTCTCGATATGGATTATCCCTAAAGTTACTCATTTTTTACCTCCTTAATTAAATAGTTGTTATTATATAATATTAAAGATATATTTTATTGGTGCAGATATTAAAAGAATAGTTGACATAAATACTCTGATTTGATATTATTAAACCATAGTAAAGTACTCAACATTAAGGAATGATTTTTATGAAGTTATCAACTAAGGGAAGATACGGGGTTAAAGCTATGGTTGACCTAGCTATTAACTACGGAAAAAGCCCTATATCTATTAAGAGTATTTCAAGTAGACAAAATATTTCGGAATATTATCTTGAACAGTTATTTTCTGTGTTAAGAAAAGCAGAGCTAATAAAGAGTATAAGAGGAGCCAATGGAGGATACATTCTAGCCAAGGATCCAAAAGAAATTACAGTATACCAAGTATTAGAGGTGCTAGAAGGACCTATCGAAATTTCAACCTGCTTAGATAGTGATGGCTGCAATAATATTGATTGTTGCGCAACTAGAATAGTATGGAAAAAAATTAAGGATAGCATTGATTCTGTAACAATGGCAATAACTTTACAGGATATTGTAGACGATTATTCTAACATATTGAAAATTAAAGGAGTGAACCTAAATGAATAAAACAGTTTATATGGATTATGCGGCAACAACATACACAAAACCAGAAGTATTAGAGGATATGATACCTTACTTTACGGAGTTTTATGGTAACCCATCATCTATATATTCGATTTCAAGGGAAACTAAAAAAGCTATAGATAAAGCAAGAAATAGAATAGCAAAAGCTATTAATGCGGATCCAGCAGAGATATATTTCACTGGTGGTGGATCAGAAGCAGATAACTGGGCGATTAAGGGAATAGCCCTTGCTAACAAAAATAAAGGAAATCATATTATAACTACTAAAATAGAGCATCATGCTGTACTTCATACTTGTGAATATCTTGAAAAACAAGGATTTGAAGTAACTTATTTGGATGTGGATGAAGAAGGGTCTATTAGATTAGAAGAACTAAAAAATGCTATAAAGCCAAGTACTATATTAGTGACTATAATGACTGCCAACAATGAGATTGGAACTGTACAACCTATTAAAGAAATAGGCGCTATATGTAAAGAAAGAAAAGTTTTCTTCCATACAGATGCAGTTCAAGCTATAGGTCATATAGATATGGATGTTAAAAATATGGATATAGATGCACTATCTCTATCAGGACATAAAATTTATGGTCCTAAAGGTGTTGGAGTTTTATACCTAAGAAAAGGCATAAAAATTCACAACTTGGTTCATGGTGGAGCTCAAGAAAGAAACAGAAGAGCTGGAACAGAGAACGTAGCTGGAATAGTTGGATTAGGAAAGGCTATAGAGCTAGCTATGGAAAATTTAACTGAAGAAAAAGAAAGATTAACTTATTTAAGAGATAAGCTTATAAAGGGATTACTAGAGATTCCATATTCTAAACTTAATGGTTCTGTAGGAGATAGAAGACTGCCAGGAAACGTAAATATTAGTTTTGAATTTATAGAAGGAGAGTCAGTACTTTTAATGCTTGATGCTAAAGGAATATGTGCATCAAGTGGAAGTGCTTGCACATCTGGATCTTTAGATCCATCTCACGTATTATTGGCTATAGGACTTCCTCATGAAGTTGCACATGGTTCATTAAGACTTACAATGGGTGCTAAAACAACTGAAGAAGAAGTAGATTATGTAATAGAAACTGTACCTGCAATAGTACAAAGGCTTAGAGATATGTCACCATTATATGACAGTTTCTTAAATGGAAAAATTAAAAGTTTTTTTAACAAGGAGGATAAATAATTATGATATATAGTGAAAAAGTAATGGATCATTTTACAAACCCAAGAAACGTTGGAGAAATAGAAAATGCTAGCGGAATTGGAGAAGTTGGGAATGCTAAATGTGGAGATATAATGAGGGTTTATTTAAAAGTTGAAGATGAGAAAATCGTAGATTGTAAATTTAAGACTTTTGGATGTGGATCTGCCATAGCATCTTCTAGTATGGCTACAGAGCTAATAAAAGGAAAAACTTTAGATGAAGCGTGGACACTTACAAATGTAGCTGTAGCAGAAGCTTTAGATGGACTTCCACCAGTTAAAATGCATTGCTCAGTTCTTGCAGAAGAAGCTATTCATAAAGCTATAAATGATTACAGAGAGAAACAAGGATTACAGCCTTGGGATTACGAAGAACATGATGATATACATGATCAAGTTCATGGAGAATAGGTGTGATACTTAGATGAAGAAAAAAGTTGTAATAGGGATGAGTGGAGGCGTTGACAGTTCTGTAGCAGCATATCTTTTAAAAGAACAAGGATATGATGTAACTGGAATAATGATGAAGTTATCTCCAGATAATCCTGAATATGCAGAAAATGAAGGTGGTTGTTGTTCTCTTTCAGCAGTTAATGATGCAAGACGAGTAGCAGATGTTTTAGATATACCCTTCTATGTTATGAATTTTAAAGCTCCTTTTAAAGAGCATGTAGTAGACAATTTTATAGAGGAATATTTTAGTGGGAGAACCCCAAATCCTTGTATAGAATGTAATAGAAAAATTAAGTTTGAAGAATTTTTGAGAAAAGTTCAAGGGCTAGGCGCTGATTATATTGCTACTGGGCATTATGCTACTATAGATTTCAAAGATGGAAGATATAGATTAAAGCGTTCAGAAGATGATAGAAAAGACCAGACCTACGCGCTATATACTCTAACACAAGATCAATTGGCACATACTTTGATGCCTTGTGGAGCTTATTCTAAAACAGAAATCAGGGCTATCGCTGAAAAAATAGGTTTGGAAGTATTTAGAAAGAAAGATTCTCAAGAAATTTGCTTTATACCTGATAACAATCATGGTAATTATCTTTCTAGATTTAGTGGAAGAGAAGTTGTACCAGGAAACTTTGTAGATAGTACTGGAAAAATTTTAGGTAAGCATAAGGGCATAGTATATTATACTATAGGTCAGAGAAAAGGTCTTGGAATTGCTCTTGGAAAACCTGTATTTGTAACTAACATAATCCCAGAAAGAAATGAAGTAGTTTTAGGCGAAGAATCAGAAATCTTTAATACTACGCTTATTGCTAAAAACATAAATTTAATTCCTATGGATAAAATAGAAGGAGAGATTATGGTTGAGGCTAAGGTAAGATATTCAGCTAAACCGGCTCCTGCAAAACTAACTCAATTAGATGAAAATCATATTAAGTTAGACTTTGAAACCCCTCAACGGGCTATAACTAAGGGTCAGTCTGTCGTTTGCTATCAAGGTGACCTTGTTGTTGGTGGAGGAATTATTGAAAGAGTTATAAAATAGTAAATTAAATATAATTTTAAAGTACAATAAAAAGATTGAATGATATTTTAGGGTTGTCTTAAAGGGAATTAGCTAGATTTATTGATATAAGTTTAGCAATCTTTAAGACAATCCTTGAAGTCATTCTAGGAGGGATTTTTATGGATTACAGTGATAAAGTTCTAGAACATTTTTATTCACCAAGAAATGTAGGTACTTTACCTGATGCTGATGGCATAGGTGAATGTGGAGATGTAAGGTGTGGAGATGTAATGAAGATATATTTAATTATAGAAGATAATGTGATTAAAAATGCTAAATTTATGACCTTTGGTTGTGGATCTGCTATTGCATCATCCAGTATTGCCACAGAACTTATTATTGGAAAGACTCTAGAAGAAGCCTGGAATCTTACTAATGAATCTGTTATAGAAGCTTTAGATGGATTACCATCTTCTAAAATTCATTGCTCCGTACTTGCAGAACAAACTATACACAAGGCTATTAATAACTATAGAGAATCTCATGGACTTGAAAAGTGGAAGGATAAGTATAACAATGAATAGATGATGTTTTTGGTTATATAACTTAGTCCACATTAATATTAGTATAAACTCTCTTTAAATAGGCAAGGATAGAAATATCATTTCCTATGAAGGGAGTTTATTTTATGGCTAAAAGTAGAGATTACATCTATATGGATGTAATGAATATCCAAGGAAAAAAGATAGGATATATAAAGGATTTATTAGTTGATTTTAATAAGGGGGAAGTGATAGGATTTAAAATTAGCCCATATAGATTATTGGGTAAGGAGTTTAACGTACTAAAAGAGAATATAGTATATTATAAGTCTCAGCTAGTAATTAACAATATAGTTAAGGATAAGTACTTAGAATTTTCAAGTATTCTGAATATGCATGTTATAGATAAATGTTCTAATATATTAGGTTTAGTAAGTGAGGTTATATTCGGTGATGATGACTTTAAAATAAAAGGACTTGCAGTAAAAGATTATAATATATTCAGCATGTTTAAAAGTAGAAGTATTTTATTAAAACCATACTTGATACTAGGAGACGATTATATATTATATACAGCTGAAAACACTAATATAGCTTTGGAATGTATGCCTAATGTAGGAAAGAAAAAAGCTACTAATAAGGATGTATATTATGAAAAAGATTGATTGGAATTGGAGTAACTTAGGTAGATTAGCAATAGCTCTATTAATTATAGGTATAATAATATTTTTATTGTGGAAGTTTCCTATTTTTACTGAGGTTTTAGGAGTAGTGATAATATCCTTTATAATTTCATATAGTATTAGACCTTTTCATAAGTTCTTTATGGAAAGGGGACTTAATAGAAAGTTAAGTGCTTTAATAGTAATTCTATCTATTATATTATTTGTAGTTATAATATTTTCTATTTTAGTTCCATGGATATATAATGAAAGCTCCAATTTTGCTGAAGTAATAGGTGAGATGAAAGGTTATTATGAAAGAATTACTGGAGATATTAAATATGTTACTGATAGTCCTTTCGTTAAGGAAGTATTATATAATTCCTATGAAAGATTCAAAGACGCTCTTATGGTAATTATATCGAATTTTTTATCAAAAATTGTATCTATAGCTGAAAATTTGTTATTGCTATTTATAATACCAACTTTAGTGTATTTCTTTTTAAGCGACGGAGATAGTATTTCAAAAGGAATCATGAAGTATATGCCTTTTAGCAATAAATATGCCATTAGAAGAGCTTTAAATCACATGGATAAGGTAATGGAAAGATATATAATAACTCAGTTTGAATTGTGTGGAATAATTGGTATATTGACCTTTATAGCACTAAAGGTAAGTGGTATAAAATATGCTTTAATATTATCTTTAGTAAATGCAGTGTTTAATATAATACCATATTTTGGTCCGGTTATAGGAGCTATTCCAATAATTTTAATAGCACTTTTAACATCTACTAAGAAAGCTGTTATTGTTATATTTTGGTTGTTTGTAATTCAACAGCTAGAAGGAGATATTATATGCCCTAAAATTTTAGGTGAAACTGTAGATTCTCATCCAGTAACCATATTATTACTACTTATAATAGGTGGAAGTATAGGTGGAATTTTAGGGATGATTATTGTAATTCCAGTATGGGTAATGATTAAAATAGTTGTAGGAGAAATAGATTATTATTTATTTTAGTTTAGAATTATTGACAATTGCTGAAATGCTAAATATAATTTATCATATAAGTAGAGAACCAGAATCTATGATTTGGTGTGACTCACTTACTCAGCGAACGTAGTGAGTCGAGTTCCAATTGAATATGAAGTTATGATAAGAATTAGTAGATATGGGAAACTTTCAGAGAGAAAGTGGTAGGTGAAAACTTTCAGTGAAACATATTGAAGCTGTCTTGGAGCTATAATTAATTAAGAGATACTAGTTAATCTAGTATAATTAGGGTGGTAACGCGGAAAACTTTCGTCCCTTTTCAGGGATGGAAGTTTTTTTTATTTTATTTTAGAAAAATTGAATAAAAGTCATTGTTATTAGAAATAATTAGGAGGAATGTAATATGGATAATATGGGTTTAAATGAAATAAGAGAAAGCTTTTTAAAGTTCTTTGAAAGTAAAGAGCATTTAAGACTTAATAGCTTTTCTTTAGTACCTAAGAATGATAAGAGTCTTTTACTAATAAATGCGGGGATGGCTCCATTAAAGCCATATTTTACTGGTATTCAGACGCCACCAAGTAAAAGAGTAACAACTTGTCAAAAGTGTATAAGAACTGGTGATATTGAGAATGTAGGAAAAACCTCAAGGCATGGTACTTTTTTTGAGATGTTAGGAAATTTTTCTTTTGGAGATTATTTCAAAGAAGAAATTATAGTATGGGCTTGGGAGTATATAACAGAGGTTTTAAAAATATCTAAGGATAAACTATATGTAACTATATATCTTGAAGATGATGAGGCTTTTGATATTTGGACTAAGAAAACTGATATAGAGTCAAGTAGGATCTTTAGATTAGGTAAAGAAGATAACTTCTGGGAACATGGTGCTGGTCCATGTGGTCCATGTACAGAAATTCATTATGATAGAAAATCAGATCTTCCGCAAATAGAAACTACTGAAGAATTTATTAAAGCTGGTGATGAAGATAGAGTAATTGAATTTTGGAATTTAGTTTTCACACAGTTTGACGGAGATGGTAAGGGTGGATATGAGAGATTAGCAAATCCTAATATAGATACAGGAATGGGACTTGAGAGAATATCTACTATAATGCAAGGTGTAGATAATATCTTTGAAGTAGATACAATTAAGGATGTTTTAAGTGCAGTTTGTAAAAAAGCTGGAAAAACCTATGGCGAAAATAAAGATTTAGATGTGTCTATAAGAATAATAACTGACCATGTAAGAAGTATTACCTTTATGATTGGAGATGGAATATTACCATCTAACGAAGGTAGAGGATATGTATTAAGAAGACTTCTTAGAAGAGCTGCAAGACATGGAAGAATTTTAGGAATCACACGTACATTTCTAAATGAACTTTGTAACGTAGTTATTGATAGTTCAAAGGGAGCTTATAAAGAATTAGAAGAGAAAAAAGACTATATTAAGAAAGTCATTAGCTTAGAAGAAGAAAGATTTGCAGAAACCATAGACCAAGGTATGGATATATTAAAATCCTATATCGATGAAATGAATACTGAAAAGATAAATGTATTAAGTGGAGAAAAAGCATTTAAACTTTATGATACTTTTGGATTCCCAGTTGAACTCACCGAAGAAATTTTAGTTGAAAAGGGAATGAAAATTGATTTTGATGCTTTCCATAAAGAAATGGAAAATCAAAGGAATACAGCAAGAGCTGCAAGAGGTACATCAAACTACATGGGAAATGATGAAGGTGCTTTAAACAATATTCCAATGGAAATAACTACTGAGTTTTTAGGCTATGGAACTATAAGTAGTAAAGGTAAAGTTTTATCTATGATAAAAGATAATGAGTTTGTAAGCAAAGTAGGAGAAGGGGAAAGATTTGTAGTTGTTACTGAAAAAACTCCATTTTATGCAGAAATGGGGGGGCAAGTAGGAGACATTGGAACTATACACACGGATAAATTCCAAGGAAAAGTTTTTGATTGTAAAAAAAGTACCAGAGGTCATATACTTCACTTTGTAGAAGCTATTAAAGGAGAACTTAAGATAGATGAAATTGTTGAACTGTTAGTAGATTCCACTGTGAGAAGTAATATATGCAAAAATCATACTGCTACTCATATGCTTCATGAAGCTTTAAAAGAAGTCTTAGGAGACCATGTAAATCAAGCTGGATCTTATGTAGATGGGGATAGATTAAGATTTGACTTTACCCATTTCTCAGCTATGACTTCAGAACAACTTAAAGAAGTAGAAGAAAGTTTAAACAGTGAAATTCTTAAAGCTTATGATGTAAACACGGAGATTATGACTATAGATGAAGCTAAAGAAAAGGGAGCTGTGGCTTTATTCGATGATAAATATAAAGAGGATGTTAGAGTTGTATCTGTAGGTGAATATAGCAAGGAACTATGCGGTGGAATTCATGTTAAGAATTCTGGCGAAATAGGGCTGTTTAAGATTCTAAATGAGAGTGGAGTAGCAGCAGGAATCAGAAGAATTGAAGCTGTTACAGGTATTAAATCTGAAAGCTATGTAAATGAAAAAGAGGAGTTATTAAAAGAAATATCGGCAACTTTAAAGTGTGGAGAAAAAGATTTATTAAATAAGTTAAATGGATTACTTACTACTTTAAAAGAAAAAGAAAAAGAAATACAAGGATTAAAGGAAAAATTAGCTAGTGGTATTGAAGATGAAATAATTAATAAAGCTGAAAATATTAAAGGAATCAATGTAATTGCAGCTGCGCTAGATGATATTGAAGGAGATGCACTTAGAAATCTATGTGATAAACTTAGAAATAAGGTTTCAGATGCAGTTGTAGTTCTTGGGAGTAGAGTTGCTGGAAAGGTTCAATTTGTTGTAATGGCTAGTAAGGAAGCAGTTGCAAAGGGTGCTCATGCTGGAAAGATTATTAAAGAGGTAGCTATCATCACTGGCGGTGGTGGTGGTGGAAGACCTGACATGGCACAAGCAGGTGGAAAGAAACCAGAAAAACTAGATGAAGCAATTTCAAAGGTAAGTCAAATAGTAGAAACTTTAGTAAAATAGTATACTTTTTGCATCCAATGATGGTATAATAGAAAATAAAGTAAGGTTGAGAAGGTGATATAATGGATAAACAACATACAGTTCAGTTTGATGTAATGAAAGATAAGAAAGATATGACAAAAGTTATACTAACTGATGTATATGATGCTCTAATTGAGAAGGGCTATAATCCAGTTAACCAGTTAGTAGGCTATCTTATATCTGGCGACCCAACTTATATAACCAACTATAATGGCGCAAGAGCATTAGTAAGTAAACTAGAGAGAGACGAGATATTAGAAGAAGTTTTAAAATCTTATCTAGATATAAAATAAAAATGCCTTTTAAGGCATTTTTATTTTAAAATTACACATAATATGTAATAGGTAAAAGTGTAATACAGTCCATTAAAGATGTATATAGTGTTGGAATAATAAATTGATTTTATCCATTAGTGTTAATTATAATAGCATATAATTATTAATTTGTAATGATCAGAATAAGGAGCACCCATATAAGGATAAAGAAGAGGTTTATCCTATGACTACCCGCTCTAATACTCCCATCTTCTTCAAAGTGGGAGTAAAGAGCGGCTACGACCCTGGATAACGATTTCTAACCTTCAGAGGGAGTAAAAACTCCCTCTGAAGCAAAGAACTCTGTTTATCATAATGGAGCTCCTATATTTGTAATATACAGTTAGGAGAAGAGCATGAGAGTACTTGGATTAGATGTGGGTGATAGAACTATTGGAGTAGCTATAAGTGACCCACTAGGCTTCACAGCTCAAGGAATTACCACCATAAGACGTAAAAAGGAAGAGGCAGATATAGAAGAAATTATAAAAATATGCAACGAATATAATGTTGAAACTATAATTTCAGGATTACCTAAGAATATGAATGGTACTATAGGTGAGCAAGCAGAAAAGGTACAAAGATTTTGTGAAGCGTTAAGGGAGCACGTAAACATAGAAATTAAATTTTGGGATGAAAGACTTACTACTAGGGCAGCACATATGGCTATGTTAGAAGCTGATATGTCAAGAAAAAAAAGAAAAGGCTTGGTTGATAAGATAGCTGCTACTTATATTTTACAGGGGTACTTAGATAGTCTTAGTAAATAATATTATCATGAATAAGATAATATATAGTATAAACTTAAATAGGCACTTATAGCTTACAGAATAGAATTGTAATATAGATAATTTCTATATAGAAAAATACTACCAATATGTAGAAGGAGGAAATTTTTATGGAAAATTTTTTAGAAAATATAACATTGACTGACGAAGAAGGTAATGACGTTGAGTTTGAAGTTATAACCAAGTTAGAAATAGAAGATACAGAGTATTTTATAGTAGCGCCTATTGATGATGAAAATGAGGATGCTATTGCATTAAAGGTTCTTAAGGATGAAGATGGAGAAGAATACTTTGCAACAGTAGAGGATGAAGAAGAGTTTAACATGGTTAATGATGCTTTTGAAACTCTATATGATGAAGGTGTTATAGAATAAATATACTTCACCTAGTGGTGAAAGGAGTAGTGTTAATTTATGTCTAATGAGAAAATTGAAAATTTAAAACTTATTCTAAAAGAAAAGGGCTATAAATTGACACCTCAAAGAAGGTCTATACTTGATGAGATTATTAAAAATGAAGGTAGCCACTTAACCACAGAAGAAATATATGATTTAGTAAAGGTTAATTGTCCGGAAATCGGACTTGCAACTGTGTATAGAACTGTTCAGTTATTAGAAGAAATGGGAGTGCTATATAAACTTGATTTAGATGATGGATGCAGTAGATACGAACTTTGTGATGAAGATGAAAGTCATCAACATCATCATTTGATTTGTCAAAATTGTGGTAAAGTCATTGAGGTTGAAGGAGATCTTTTAGAGGAGTTAGAGCAGGGAATAGAAAAAAAGTATAACTTTAAAATAAAAAATCATAGTTTAAAGTTTTATGGAATTTGTGATAATTGTTCTTTACAATAATAACTTTATTATTAGTAGAGATGTTATATAAATCTATACTATATGATATTAAAATTTCTATTAGAAATTAAATGTATATATGTACAGATTAGATTAAGATGCTCAAAAACCTAATCTTTTATATTAATAAAGTTAGGCAGAGCATAAAGAAAATTATGTAGAAAAGGAGGGTAGGTTTTGAAAAAAGAAAAAGAGAAGATTAAAATAATTCCTTTAGGGGGATTAAATGAGATAGGTAAAAATCTAACTGCTATAGAATATAAGAATGATATAGTTGTTATCGATTGCGGATTGAAATTTCCAGATGATGAGATGTTGGGAATTGACGTAGTTATACCAGATGTTACTTATCTAGTTAAGAATATTGATAGAGTAACTGGAATATTTTTAACCCATGCTCATGAAGATCATATTGGTGCTTTACCATATGTATTAAAGCAAATTAATGTTCCTGTTTATGGGACTAAACTTACACTGGGAATTGTGGAAAGTAAATTAAGAGAGCATGCATTATTAGGAGTGGTTGACTTAAGAGAAGTTAAGCCAAAGGATATCATAAAGCTTACTAGTGTATCTGTAGAATTTATTAAAACAAATCACAGTATAGCAGATTCGGTAGCTATAGCTATACACACACCATTAGGTGTAGTACTTCATACTGGAGATTTTAAGATTGACTTTACACCTATAGATGGCAAGGTTACAGATTTAACTAGATTTGCAGAGCTAGGGAAAAAAGGAGTAACTGTACTCTTAGCAGACAGTACTAATGTAGAGAGACCAGGATACACTATGTCTGAAAGCATAGTTGGAGAAAGTTTCGAAAAGATTTTCCATGGTGCTAAGGGAAGAGTTATTGTTGCAACTTTTGCTTCTAATATTCATAGGGTTCAACAGATAATAACAGCAGCTAGAAAGTATAATAGAAAAGTTGCACTTTCTGGTAGAAGTATGGAAAATATAATCGCAGTTGCTATAGAACTTGGATATATTACTATAGAAGAAGATGCATTAATAAGTATAGATTCTATGGGGAAATATCGTGATGATGAAATAGTTATGATAACTACTGGAAGTCAAGGAGAACCTATGGCAGCTCTTTCAAGAATGGCAGCTTCTGAACATAAGAAGGTAAATATACAAAAGGGAGACCTAGTAATATTATCTGCATCGCCTATACCAGGAAATGAGAAATTAGTTTCTAAGGTTATAAATCAATTGTTTAAACAAGGGGCAGAAGTAGTATATGAATCACTAGCAGAAGTTCACGTATCAGGTCATGCATGCCAGGAAGAGTTAAAACTTATGCATTCTTTAGTAAAACCGAGATTCTTCATACCAGTTCATGGTGAATATAGACATTTAAAACAACATGGTGAACTAGCTGTTAAGTTAGGTTTGTCGGAGAAAAATGTGTATATAGGAGAAAATGGAGATCTTATTGAAGTAAGTAGAACATCTATAAGAAAAGCAGGTACAGTAGCTTCAGGGCAAGTTTTTGTAGATGGACTTGGAGTTGGAGATGTAGGAAATATTGTTCTAAGGGATAGAAAACATCTATCACAAGATGGTATCCTAACTGTTGTAGTTACCATGGGTAAAGATACTGGAAGTGTTATTGCAGGTCCAGATATAATTTCAAGAGGCTTTGTCTATGTTAGAGAATCTGAGGATTTAATGGATAAGGCTAGAGAGGTTGTTAAAGAGGCCCTTGCACATTGTGAAGAAAAACACATTACGGAATGGCCTACTATAAAAGCAACAATTAGAGAAGCTCTTAGAGAGTACCTTTATGAAAAGACTAAGAGAAGACCAATGATTTTACCTATAATTATGGAAGTTTAAAAAACTTCATTTTTCATTAATTGTTATAAGTTGAGATTACACAAATAGTAATTAATGATAAATCTATTCTGTATTGGGATTTAATAATGTTTTAATAACATTGACTTTTTATCCACATAATATTAGAATTGAAATAGTTAATTTAAATTGGATACTTAAGTATCCAATTTTATTTTGTGGTTTATTATTAAAATAAAATTTTGGAGGAAAAATATGAATTTATATACAAGAGAAGATATAAGAAACATCGCTATAATAGCTCACGTTGACCATGGTAAGACAACTTTAGTGGATGCGCTTTTAAAGCAGAGTAAAGTATTTAGAGAAAATGAAGTAATGCAAGAGAGAGTTATGGACTCAAATGATTTAGAGAGAGAAAGAGGAATAACTATTCTTTCAAAAAATACTGCAGTAATGTATAATGGAGTAAAAATAAACATTATAGATACTCCAGGCCATGCTGATTTTGGTGGAGAAGTTGAGCGTGTACTTAAAATGGTAGATAGTGTTTTACTTGTAGTAGATGCTTATGAAGGAGCTATGCCACAAACTAAATTCGTTCTAAAAAAGGCCCTTGAGCTTGGATTAGATCCAATGGTTGTTATCAATAAAATTGATAGAAAAGATGCAAGACCAGAGGCAGTTATAGATGAGATCTTTGACTTATTTGTAGAATTAGGTGCTACAGATGAGCAATTAGATTTTAAAATAATATATGCATCTGCTAGAGATGGAGTTGCAGTATCAGAACTTGAAGATGAACCTGTAGATATGGTTCCATTATTTGAAGCAATTATTGAAACTGTGCATCCACCAAAAGGTTACATAGACGAGCCACTACAAATGCTAGTAACATCAATAGATTACAACGAATATGTTGGTAAAATTGGAATAGGTAAGATTGAAAGAGGAACTATTAAAAAGAATCAAACCGTAGCTCAAATGTCAAAGGACGGATCAAAGAAAAATGTAAAAGTATCAAATGTTTATACTTACGATGGATTAAAAAGAGTTGAGGTAGAAGAAGCTAAACTTGGTGATATTATAGCTATATCAGGAATTCCTGGTATAAATATTGGAGAAACAATAGCAGATGCTACAAACCCAGAAGCATTGCCATTTGTTGATATTGATGAGCCAACGCTTAGTATGAACTTTATAGTTAATAACTCACCTTTCGCAGGTCAAGATGGAGATTTTGTTACATCTAGACACTTAAGGGATAGACTTATGAAAGAACTTGAAACTAATGTAAGTTTAAAAGTTGAAGAAACTGATTCAGCAGACTCATTTAAAGTTAGTGGAAGAGGAGAACTTCATCTTTCAATTCTTATTGAAACTATGAGAAGAGAAGGATATGAATTCCAAGTATCTAAGCCATCTGTTATATACAAACATGAAAATGGAGAACTTTTAGAACCTATGGAAAACTTAACAATGGACGTACCAGAAGAGTATATGGGAGTTGTTATGGAAAAAATGGGTCCAAGAAAAGCAGAGATGGTTAACATGACTAGTGCTGTTAATGGATATACTAGACTTGAATTTAAAGTTCCATCAAGAGGAATAATTGGATTAAGAAATGAGTTTATGACTGAAACTAGAGGAAATGGAATAATGAACCACGTTTTAGTTGGTTATGAAAAATACAAAGGTGATATAGTAGAGAGAAACAGAGGATCTCTAGTTGTGTTTGAATCTGGAGAGTCTATTGGATATGGATTATTCAATGCACAAGAAAGAGGAAGATTATTTATAGGACCAGGAGTTCCAGTATATCAAGGAATGGTTTGTGGAGAATGTTCAAGAAATGAAGATATAGAAGTTAATGTATGTAAGAAGAAACATCTTTCAAATACAAGATCTTCAGGATCAGATGATGCACTTAAATTAATACCAGTACCTAATATGTCATTAGAGCAATGTATAGAATTTATAGCTTCTGATGAGCTTGTAGAGGTTACTCCAAAAACTATAAGATTAAGAAAGAAAATACTAGATCCAACCCTAAGAAAGAGAGCAGCATTAAAGAAATAATATTTCCGTTCATGGGGGTGTAATATGAAGAAAATTGTAAGTATAATTGTAATAGTATTAATAGTAATATTAACAGTCAGTGGTTTTTATTACAATTATTCGACAAAGTCTCCATTAAAAGGTGAAGAAGTCACCGTAGTTGTAAATGAAGGGGATTCGCTTTACAACGTATTAGATAGGTTAGATAATCAAGGTTTTGTAAAAAGTAAAACATTAATCAAGATTTATATGAAGTTGCATAATACTTCAGCAGAACTTGTACCAGGAACATTTAAGTTATCAGGTAATTTAAGCTTTGAGGAGATAATTGCTGTTTTAGAGAATAAAAATAATGAAGGCTCTATATCTGTAACTATTCCAGAAGGATATGATATAGAAAAAATGGCTATATTATTTGAGGAAAAGGGATTATTTACTAAGGATGAGTTCTTAAAAGCTATAAAAGAATATGCAGCTCCTGATTATATTCCATCAAAGGAAGGAAGGAGATATGATTTAGAAGGATTTTTATTTCCTGATACATATTTCTTTAATCAAGGAGTTAAACCTAATGAAGTTATAGCTACTATGAATAATGCTTTTAATTCTAAAATTAATAGCATTATTCCTGAAGGAACTAATATTTACGATATAATAACTATAGCTTCTCTTATTGAAAATGAAACTAGAGTAGATGAAGAGAGACCATTAGTTTCCTCAGTTATATACAATAGGTTGAAAAAGGAGATGAAGCTACAGATTGATGCTACAGTTATTTATGCTTTAGGTGAGCATGTAGATACTGTTTTAAATAAACATTTAGAGGTAGACTCACCTTATAATACTTATAAAAATCATGGATTGCCATTGGGGCCTATATCTAGTCCAGGAATATCATCAATTTTAGCAGCAGCTAAGCCTGAAAGTACTGATTATTTATTTTACGTTTTAGAAAAAGATAAAACACATCATTATTTTACTGATAATGATGTAGACTTTATGAATAAGTTAAAAGAATTAGGATACTAAGATATTAAATTTAGAATAAAAAGTTGTAAGCTCAATAATTTTGAGCTTATAACTTTGTATTATAAAATTATTATATTCTTAATAGTAAATGTATATGATATGTATAAGAGATTTTAAATAGAGTATATAAATAATGATTAAATTATATAGGATTATATGGAGGAAGAAATGAGCGGTATTACATATGATTATATGGAAAATTACTTAAGAGGTCTCATAGGAGATTCTAAAGGGATGTTAAAAGAGTTAGAAAATTTTGCAGAAGAAAATGCAGTGCCTATAGTTCAAAAGGAAACTGCTAGATTAATAGAGTTTATGATTAATTTAAAAAAACCTAAAAAGATACTTGAGCTTGGCACAGCAATAGGATACTCCTCCATTTTAATGTCCTTAGCATCGGAAAATAATGTTACTATAACTACCATTGAAAGAGATGAAAAAATGGTAACCATAGCAACTGAAAATATAAAAAAAGCAGGTTTAGATGAAAAGATATCAATAATACAAGGTGATTGTTTGGAAGTTCTTGAAGGATTAGTTGATGAGTATGATCTGATTTTTATGGATGCAGGTAAAGGTCATTATAGTGAATTTTTACCTCATTGCATAAGAATGTTATCAAAGGATGGAATAATTATATCAGATAATGTATTATTTAGAGGTATGGTTGCATGTAAAGACTTGATGATAAGAAGAAAAATTACTATAGTAAAAAGAATGAAGAAATATATGGAAACAATCTCAAAGGATGAAAATTTACTTACAACAGTAATACCAATGGGAGATGGTATAGCACTGACAGTTAGGAGGAATGAAAATGAAAACACCGGAACTATTAGCTCCAGCAGGGAACTTGGAGAAGCTTAAAGCAGCATTAAATTTTGGAGCAGATGCAGTATATCTAGGTGGTAGCAAGTTAAATCTTAGAGCTTTTGCAGATAATTTTAGCAATGAAGAATTATTAGAAGGTATAGAATTTGCTCATTCAAAAGGTAAAAAAGTATATGTAACTTTAAATGTATTTCCACATAATGATGACTTAGATGGTTTAGAAGATTATCTGAAGGAATTATATGAAGCAGGAGTAGATGCAATTATAGTATCAGATCCTGGTATAATTTTGATGGCTAGAGAAACTGTACCAAATATGGAGTTGCATTTAAGTACTCAAGCAAATACTGTTAACTGGAAGACTTGTGAGTTTTGGCATAAGATGGGGGTAAAAAGAGTTGTTTTAGCTAGAGAATTATCCCTTGAAGAAATAAGAAAGGTACAAGAGAAAATACCTGAAACTATGGATTTAGAGATATTTGTTCATGGTTCTATGTGTATGGCATATTCAGGAAGATGTCTTATATCTAACTATATGGTAGGGAGAGATTCTAATAGAGGGTCTTGTGCGCAACCATGTAGATATAAATATCATCTAGTAGAGGAAAAACGTGAAGGAGAATATTATCCTATCATGGAAGATGATAAGGGAACATATATAATGAATTCTAAGGATTTATGTATGATTGAGCATATTCCAGAACTTATGGAAACTGGAGCACTGTCATTTAAAATAGAGGGTAGAATGAAGAGCACTTACTATGTGGCAAGTGTTGTTAAAGCTTATAGAGAAGCTATAGATGAATATATGAAGTCTCCAGAAGACTATAAGTTTAATCCAAGATGGTTAGAAGACTTAAATAAACCTAGTCATAGGCAATACTATACTGGATTCTATTTCAATGAAGAAAATAAACAAGTTCAAGATAGTTCAGCCTATGTAAGAAATTATGACATTATAGGTATAGTTAAGGATTATAATAAAGGAACAGGAATAGTTACAATTGAGCATAGAAATAAAGTAGTTGAAGGAGCTCAAGTAGAGGTTTTAAGACCAATAGGAGAAAATAAGCAAGTTGTTCTTAGAGACCTTCATGATGAAAAAGGAAATAAAATTGAGTCAGCACCTAGTGCAAAAATGATATATACGGCTAAAGTTAATGAAGAATTAGAAGAAAATGATATTATAATAAAGGCTAAGGAGGAAGTTTAATGAAACGTCCAGTTATAATAGGAATAACAGGTGGAACTGGTTCAGGGAAAAGTACCATAGCAAAGGAAATATGCAAAAGTTTTGATGGAAATTGCATAGCTATGATAGAACAGGATTGTTATTATAAGGACCAAAGCCATTTAACTATGGAGGACAGAGTAAAGACAAACTATGATCATCCATATGCCTTCGATACAGCCTTATTAGTAAATCATTTAAAATCTTTAATTGATGGTAAAGCTATTGAGAAGCCTCAGTATGATTTTGAGGTACATAATAGAAAAAAAGAAACTATAATGGTAGAACCAAGAGAAATAGTAATAGTAGAAGGAATACTTGTTCTTGAGGATGAATCTCTTAGAGATATGTTAGATATAAAAATATATGTAGATACTGATGCAGATGTAAGATTCATAAGAAGACTAGTAAGAGATCTTAATGAAAGAGGAAGAACTGTAGATTCAGTAATAACTCAATATTTAACTGTAGTTAAGCAGATGCATGAACAATTTACAGAGAATACTAAGAAGTATGCAGATATTATTATCCCAGAAGGTGGACATAATAAAGTAGCTATAGAAGTTATTAAAGGAAATATCCACCAGATATTAGCAAGACAAGAGTAATTATTACATAGGTCAGTATAATCAAATTTCAAAAATTTGGTATTAAACACCTTTCTTTAGTCAAAGATTATACTAAGGGAGGTGTTTTTATTGTTTCAAAAAAGTAATAAAGGACAGGTAACTAAGAGAAATTATTACCTATTATCCATTATGATATTAATGTTTATAGGATTAATTATTAGGTTTATCTATGTTCAATTAATGGAGGGGCCTACACTTTCAGTATCTGCTAATGAACAATATTACTATGAAGAGGATATAAATAATATTAACTTTAAGTTGCTTGATCGAAATGACAATAATATTTTTGAAAGTACATTAAAATATTATATAGTGATAGATCCATTAACTTTTTATACATTAAATGAGGAAGCAGCTTTTATTTCAATGAAAAATGTATCCTATATACTGCGAAGTTTTAATAGAGATTATGATATTTCCTTATTACAATATGAAATTGAAAATGGAAATAAACAATATGAAATTAATAAAGAGTGTTATGAAAAGTTAAAAAATATAGAAGATGTAAGAGGGATGTATGTATACGAATATACTGAATATAAAAAGTATAATGATTGGAATATAAAGAATATACTAGCTAGTGGAGTAAAATATTCTGATAATTCAAAGCTGAAAGATGAGGGAACACTAGAAAGAGAAATATATGAATATATTAAGGATAATAAAAAAGAGCAATTAAAGCTTGAAAAGGATGTTAGTGGTAATATTATTAAAAAAGTATTTAGTGATATAAAAGGTAATAATAATGTAGCTACAACCCTAGATTATAATATTCAAAAAAAAGTAGAAGAGATTTTAAAAAGTAAAAATTATGAAGAGTACGGTCAAATTGGAGCAGTACTAATGGAAAGCACCACTGGGGATATATTATCAATGGCGCAGAAAAATGATAGTTTATCTAATGTAAATATTGGAATACCTAGTGGAAATGGTTTTTTACTTGGTTCTACCTTTAAAACTATACTATATGAAGCAGCTTTAGAAAATCAATTAATAGGAAGAGATGAAAAGTTCTATTTAAAGAAAATTTTCCCCAAAAGTATTGAAAAGCTAGGTTCATATAATATGGAGCAAGCATACATAGCATCATCTAATGATACTTTTGCTCAAATTGGATGGAAGGTTGGAATGGATAGAATATATGAATTATCTAATAGATTAGGGTTATTTAATAAGACGCTAAATCTTCAAGATGAGAAAAGTGGAACGATAGAAGGATATAAGGTAGAAAATAACTTAGATATCATTACTAATACATCTATAGGACAAACGGTGAGAACTACACCGCTAGCAGCATTATCCATTCCTAATACAGTAGTTAATGGTGGTAAATATATTAAACCTAAAATTATAAATAAAATAATAAGTGAAGAAGGAAAAATTTTAAAGAAGTATGAAAGTGAATCTATAGAGGTCTTCAGTGAAAGTACTGCTAATATAATTAAAGAAGGTATGATAGGTGTAGTAAATGATGAGCTTGGTACAGGAAGCAATTCTAAAATAGATAATATAGAAATCGGCGGCAAAACTGGTACTACTGAATATTTGAATGGAGATAAAAAGTGTTCTGATGGCTGGTTCGCAGGGTTTTTCAAATATGATAACAAGTATTATTCAATGGTTATATATTTACCACAGGTAGAAGAAAAAAGTGGTAGTAGTCAAATTGCATGTTCTGTATTTAAGGATATAGTAGAAAGTTTAACTCATAGTAATATTATGAAACTAAACTAAAGTTAGATTTTACATTGTATAATATAATATTCCTAAAATTTAAAATTTTTCTTTGAAATAAATATTACCATATAGTCACTTTTCCCCTAAAGTAAACATATTATAATAATAAGCACTATTAGGGGGAGCATAAATGTTTTGCTTGAGTTGGTTATTGAATGTAATTAGCGAATATGCCTTACTTACAGGATATGTTTCAGGAAATAACTCTTTTCCACAGCCACTTACAGAAGTAGAAGAAAAAGAATATTTACAGAGATTAAAAGATGGAGATCCTGAAGCAAAGGGTGTCTTAGTTGAGAGAAATCTAAGATTGGTAGCACACATAGTAAAAAAATATTCATTTCCTGGGAAAGAAGTGGATGATTTAATATCAATTGGAACAGTAGGATTAATTAAGGCAATAGATTCATTTGATATGGATAAGGGAACTAGGTTAGCGACTTATGCTGCAAGATGTATAGAAAATGAGATTCTTATGCTTATTAGAAACAATAAGAAAATTAGAAGTGAAGTATACTTGCAAGATCCCATAGGTCTAGACAAAGAAGGAAATGAAATATCCCTTATGGACATATTAAGTAGTGATAAAGATTCCATTTTGGAGGTAGTGGAAAATAAGATACAAGTGAAAAAATTATATTGTATACTGCAAACATGTCTTCAAGAAAGAGAGAGAAGAATAATAGAAATGAGGTACGGGTTAATAGATGGGAAACCAAAAACACAAAGAGAGATAGCTTCAATATTAGGTATTTCAAGATCCTATGTATCTAGAATAGAAAAAAGAGCATTAAAGAAACTACTTAAAGAGTTAAATTTTGGAGAAGGCTAATAATATATATTAATTAATTATTTACTATATAATTATATTTATATTATAAAAGGTATTGATATGTATTGATTCATATATCTTTATGAATCAATACATATCATATTTTTTAGAAAACTTTAACTAATGTTAAAGAATTATATAAATATAAATATATTTAATACGATTATATAAATTGATATACTAATTAAAATTATAGTAAACTTAATGTAAAGTAGATAATTATAAATATAGCAATGTAGGTGGAAATGTATTTTATTATATGTAAGGAGATAAAAAATGGAACTAAAGGAACTTTTAAAATATGTGGTTGAAAATCAAGGTTCAGATTTGCATCTGTCTGTAGGAGCACCTCCTATTCTACGAAGAAATGGAGAATTATTAAATATAATAGAAGAAGTTTTATCTGAAGAAATAGTTAAGAAATATAGTAAGGAAATCCTTGGAGAAGATTACTTTATATATAATGAAATAGGGGAGAGAGATATACTATATACTCTACCGGATGTAGGCAGGTATAGGGTTAATGTATATAAAGAAAGAAGTTTTGATACTATTGCAATTAGAGTAATACCAGTAAAAGTTCCAACTCTAGAAGATTTAAATATGCCTACAATTATAAAGGAATTTACAAATAAAAAGGATGGTTTAATTCTTATAACTGGGCCAACTGGAAGTGGTAAGAGTACTACTATGGCAGCTATGATAAATGAGATAAATTCAAATAAAAAAACTCATATTGTGACTTTGGAGGATCCTATAGAGTATTTACATAATCATAAGAAGTCTCTAATTAATCAACGGGAAATAGGAAGGGATACGGAAAGCTATGATAGTGGGCTAAGAGCCATACTTAGAGAAGATCCAGATGTAATTTTAGTTGGAGAAATAAGAGATTTAGAAACTATGTCAGCAGTACTTCTGGCAGCAGAAACAGGACATCTAGTAATTTCTACATTACACACCATAAGTGCCTACAAAACAATTGATAGGATCATAAATTATTTTCCGTCAGAACAGCAATTAAGGATAAGAAATCAGCTTTCTACGGTGTTAAAAGGTATAGTATGTCAAAGATTATTTAAGAAGGTGGATGGTAGTGGAAGAGTTGCAGCTCTTGAGGTAATGGTTAATACCCCAGCAGTTCAAAATTTAATTAGAGAAGGGAAAATACATCAAATACCATCAACTATGGAAACTTCGTCAAAATATGGTATGCAGACTATGGAAATGGCTATAAGTAAAATTATAAGATATATTGATAAAGAAGAACTGTAAACAGAGTTCTTTGCTTCTTAGAAAACCTATAATATCAATGGTATAGGGAATTTAACTATTGTGTTTTTTTTAATTAAGTTTTATACTATAGATAGAATATAAATGATTAAATGGCGTATTTATAATATATTGAGATAATTTCGTTATTTACCTGTATATGGTAGTAAGGTATTATAGAGACTAGGCATTATATAAATATATTCTAAAAATATTCTGCTATTTTGAAGGAATTTCATTTTTCATGTTGAATATACCTTTGTACACTGTAAACTTCTTAGGGAGTAGAATGTGGGAGGAATATGTTATATGAATAATTACATTGTTGGAATAGATATAAGTTCTTCAAAGGTATGTGGAGTAGTTGGGAGATTAGACCAAGAAAACAAAATACAAGTTATGGGAATTACTACTTCAGATTATGAGGGAGTTAAGGATAATGTAATGTTGGATGAAGAGGATATTTCTTATATTTTACGCAATGTAGTAGAGCGTTTAAAGGAAATTGTAAATTCACCATTAGAAGAAGCATACTTATCTGTACCAATTTCTTTATGTGAAATCGTAAAGACTAAAGGTGTTTTGTCTTTCCCAGAAATGAAAGAGATTAGCAAAGAAGATATATTAAATGTGGGAGAAGTTGCAAAGTTTTGTGTTGGCAAGGAGCAAGAAATTGTCCAAGTTGATATTGAAGAATACATAGTTGATTCTATGAAGAATATTACTAATCCATTAGGAATGAAAGGGAAGGTACTAGAATCAGAAGGCAACGCATTTATACTAGGTAAAAAATATGTTGATGGATATAAAAAATGTTTAAAAGAAACTGGAATCGAGATAAAGGGATGGGTAGTTAATGCTATAGGTATAAGCAAGGATATAATTGAAGATCTTGAACTTGCCAAAGGTGTAGCAATTATCGATATTGGAAGTTCTAATATGGAAGTTACAGTTTTTAAGAATAATAGATTCTTAGATTACTTTTCAGTACCCCTAGGTGGTAATAATATTACAAATGATATTTCTATTTGCCTAAAGTTATCATTACAAGATAGTGAGAGATTAAAATTTAAATGTAATACTTTATTGAACGATAATTCAACTGAAAGTCATAAAATAAAGATTAATACTAGTGGAAATAGTATAGTGGAAATTAATTATGAAATGTTAGTAGATATAATAGGTGAAAGAGTTAAAGAACTACTTGAAATAATAAATAAGCGCATTGAAAAAGAGCAATTAAGTGATCAAATTGGCAGTTTCGTAATTGTTGGAGGTGGAATATCTTTATTTAGAGATATTACGACTATAGCTTCAGAAATATTAGGAAAGCCAGTTAGAATAGGTGTTCCAAATTATGTTGGAGCAGCAAACCCAATATATTCAACAGCTACAGGAATCATAAGAGATGTTTTAAGTAAAGAAGAAATATTTAATAAAGAAAAAAGTTCCTGTGAAAGTTGTAATGAAAAGTTGAGTAGTAGCAATAATAGAAGTAAAGAAAATAAGTTTATAGCAAGACTAAAAGGAATTCTAAAGAGTTTTTCTAATGAGGAGGTAATAAAGTGATTGATTTCGATGTTCAAAATGATGATTTATGTAAAATTAAAGTTGTAGGTTGTGGTGGCGGTGGAAACAACGCTGTAAATAGAATGATTGAAGAAGGACTTAAAAATGTTGAATTCATAGGTATTAATACAGATAAACAAGCATTAGTTTTATCTAAGGCTGAGTTTAAAATCCAATTAGGAGACAAGCTTACTAGAGGCTTAGGTGCAGGTGCAAATCCCGAAATAGGAAGAAAAGCAGCAGAAGAAAGTAAGGAAGAAATAATTGAAGCGTTAAAAGGTGCAGATATGGTATTTGTTACTTGTGGAATGGGTGGAGGAACTGGTACAGGAGCTGCACCAGTAGTAGCAGAAATAGCTAAATCTATGGGGATTTTAACTGTAGGTGTTGTAACTAAACCGTTCCCTTTTGAAGGAAGAAAAAGAATGATTCATGCAGAAGCTGGAATTAAGGCTTTAAAGGAATCAGTTGATACATTAGTAACAATTCCAAATGAAAGATTATTATCTCTTGTGGATAAAAAAACTACTCTTGTAGAATCTTTTAGAAAAGCAGATGATGTTTTAAAACAAGGTGTACAAGGTATTTCTGACTTAATAACTATACCAGGATTAATTAACTTGGACTTTGCAGATATAAGCACTATTATGGTTAATAAAGGACTTGCTCATATGGGAGTAGGTGTTGGAACTGGCGATAATAGAGCGCAAGATGCTGCAAGAGAAGCAATAGCAAGCCCACTTTTAGAAACTTCAATTATAGGGGCAACTGGAGTACTTTTAAATGTTACTGGGGGATCTGATTTGTCTTTGTTAGAAATTAATGAAGCTGCACAAATAGTACAGGAAGAAGCTGATCCAGATGCAAATATTATATTTGGTGCTGTAATTGATGAGAGCTTAAATGATGAGATAAGAATAACAGTTATTGCTACTGGATTTGATTGTGAAAAAGCTAAAATGGAAAGTGGAGTAAGCTTTGACTCTATTAAAAGTCAGAGTCCTAAATCAGAGGTAGCAGCAACTCAATCAAGTGAAGCTACTACAACTTCTAAAGAGGAAAGTGAAGATTTTACAGTTCCTACATGGCTAAGAAAAAGCATGAGATAATATAAGATTATTATATATTTTATTAAGAGACTATTGCAAAATGATNNATCATTTTGCAATAGTCTCTTCTTATTTAAATTTTAAAAATTCCATGTAAAGGCTGATTTAGAATGAAAGGTATTCTATTTCAGCCCTTTATTATTTCAGGGACTTTTGTTTAAATTACACAGTTTATTTTTTAACAGATACTTAATTTAAAAAAAAAATCGTAAAATGACATAATTTTCTAGTAATAATATGAAATTTTACCATACAATTTTACAAATTTTACCGTAAGTAACCTATATAATAATCTTTAAGGGGGTAAATAAAATGGTAGTGTACTTAGATATGCTTTTGTTAGAAAATTTTTTAGTGAATTTATTTTTATTAACAATAACTATGCAAACTATAAAAAAGAAGGTTTTAATGAGTAGGTTAATGCTAAGTTCAGCTATTGGTGCTTCATATGTTTTTGCTATACTTATTCCTAAGCTACAGTTTTTTACATCTACGCCCTTTAAAATAGTAGTAGCTCTACTGATGATGATGATATCTATTAAAGATAAAAGCATGGGTGAAGTATTAAAAGCTACGGGAATATTTATATTGTATTCTGTGCTTCTTGCAGGAATGTCTTTTTATATAGCCATAAAGGATAATCCATCTTTATCATCAAGTGCTATGATATATAATTTTTCCTATAAAAATCTTATATTGTCTTTAATGATTATTTATATGTTAATTTATAAGTTGACTGTATATGTAAAAGATAGACGCTCATTAATTAATTATGTATATACTACTGAAATATGTATCGATAATGTGAAGACTATAATAAAAGCCTTTTTAGATACAGGTAATGAACTTAGAGAGCCGGCAAC
Organism: Clostridium sp. UBA3061; assembly: GCF_002367465.1. Classification (NCBI taxonomy): domain Bacteria; kingdom Bacillati; phylum Bacillota; class Clostridia; order Eubacteriales; family Clostridiaceae; genus Clostridium; species Clostridium sp. UBA3061. Next base: position 95,122 of record NZ_DFCF01000012.1, read on the forward strand.
AAATTTGCCTGTAATAATTGTAGAAAGGAAGTTTTTCAAAGATTTAAATTTAAAGAACCATAGCATATATAACATTCCTTATTCTGTGGTAAGTGGATGTAATGGAAAACTTATTGGAATTAGACCAGATAGTGTGAAGATAAACATTAACGGAAATATAAAAGAGGAAAGTTTGATATTGGCATTTTGTGATAATAAGCTTAGTAAACATAGTGATTATAATGGACTTTTACCAAGGGGGATTATAGAATAGGAGGAATTTTTATGAATAAAATATCAAAAAAATTTTTAGAAGTGAGAAATGGGTTGCAAAGCATACTAAGTAGATTTTTAAGTAAGTTTAAAGGCTTTGCAAAATCAATTTACTACATAGGGGGAAATGATGCATTACCACCACCATTGACTAAAGAAGAAGAGGAAGTATTGGTAGAAAACCTAGAAATGGGAGATGAAAGCATAAGATCCATATTAATTGAACGTAACTTAAGATTGGTAGTTTATATAGCAAGAAAATTTGAAAATACAGGAGTAAATGTAGAGGATTTAATATCAGTAGGTACTATAGGACTTATAAAAGCTGTAAACACTTTTGCACCAGAAAAGAAGATTAAATTAGCAACCTATTCTTCTAGATGTATAGAAAATGAAATACTTATGTATCTAAGAAGAAATAATAAGATAAAAACAGAAATATCTTTTTATGAGCCATTAAATATTGATTGGGATGGAAATGAACTGTTATTATCAGATATATTAGGAACTGATAGTAATGTAGTATATAACTATATAGAAGAAGAAGTAGATAAACAACTTCTTGGAATTGCTATGGATAAATTAAATAGTAGGGAAAAAGAAATAATAGAGTTGAGATTTGGACTAAATGGAATTACAGAAAAAACCCAGAAGGAAGTTGCGGATATGCTTGGTATATCTCAATCCTACATTTCTAGATTGGAAAAAAGAATAATTAAGAGACTTAAAAAAGAAATTAATAAAATGTTATAAGGTTGTCTTTAGTATAAAAAAGCTACATCAGGAAATAATTTTAATGTAATTATTCTGAAGGGAATGAGACCTTATGATGATTAATAAAGTAGAAATTTGTGGAGTGAATACTTCGAAACTACCTGTATTAAAAGAGAAGGAAATGAGGGAACTACTAATCAAGATAAAGCAAGGTGATAAGGGCTGTAGAGAGGATTTTATAAAAGGAAATCTAAGGTTAGTATTAAGTGTAATTCAAAGATTTAATAACAGAGGGGAAAATGTAGATGACTTATTTCAAGTAGGTTGCATAGGTCTAATGAAGGCTATTGACAATTTTGATTTAAGTCAGAATGTTAGATTTTCCACTTATGCAGTACCGATGATAATTGGAGAAATTAGAAGATACCTTCGGGATAATAACTCTATTAGAGTAAGTAGATCTTTAAGAGATATTGCTTATAAGGCATTACAAGTGAGAGATAAGCTTGTTAACAAAGATAATAAAGAGCCAACTATCTCTCAAATTGCAAAAGAACTAGAAATGCCTAAAGAGGAGATAGTATTTGCACTAGATGCAATTCAAGACCCCATTTCATTATTTGAACCTATTTACCATGATGGTGGAGATGCCATATTTGTTATGGATCAAATTAGTGATAGTAAGAATTTAGATGATGGATGGCTTGAAAATATATCAATAAAAGAAGGTATGAAAAAGCTTACAGATAGGGAAAAACTAATCTTAAACTTAAGATTTTTTCAAGGAAGAACCCAAATGGAGGTTGCTGATGAAATTGGAATATCTCAAGCTCAGGTTTCGAGATTGGAAAAGACAGCACTTAAACATATGAGGAAACATGTGTAATATGCTTATTTACAGGTAGGTAGCTTATTTTAGAATTAAAACTAGTTGCAATAGTTTATGTAATGAAATCATATTGTATTAAAATTCATTGCAATGAGGTTAAAATTAAAAAATTATAACTCTACAAAAAGGAGCCTAGGCTCCTTTTTGCTTTATAGATTATTATAGATTTAGAATATGTGGATAATTTGATATGAGCCTTTGTATGAAAATAAACATTTATATCTTATACAATATATTGAATAGGTAAGCTTAAAATTATGAAAATTTCAAATTGAGTAAAATTTGATTAAAAGATAGCTGTTCTGTTAAAATATTTTTAGGGGAGATATTATTTAACTTATGTATTAAATTTTTTTGAATTTATCATGCTGATGGATAAAAATAGTATGTTTGTAATTTATTAACGAAATAGATTATTATAGGATAAGTTATTTGAGCAGATTTTAGTAATTCTGAAATATTGGATGAAGTTAAGTATATATTTGAAATTGAGGTGATGGAATAGTGGAAGGCGAAAGGATAAAGGAAATAATGATCCAGAGAAAAAATATGAAGTATAGATTAGTTTTTCAAGGAATTATTGTAGGTTTAGTAACAGGAGTAGTAATAGTACTTAATAGGATACTAATAAATAAATTCTCGCTACTTTTTAATAATTTTTATTCATGGGGAAATAAGGATTTATTAAAAGCGATTTTAGTTATTGGAATTTTAGCAACTATTGGAATAATAGTAGGAATCATGGTTAAACATGAAGGCATGATTTCAGGTAGCGGTATTCCTCAAGTAAAAGGACGAGTTATAAATAAATTAAAAATGAATTGGTCTAGAATATTAATATACAAGTTTATTGGAGGATTTTTAGCTTTGTCAGCTGGGCTTTCTGTTGGTAGAGAAGGTCCTTCAGTTCAAATTGGAGCTTCAATAGGTGAAGGAGTTGGAGAAAAAAGTTATAAAAATATGCCAGTTAAAAAGGAATTTTTAATAACAGCTGGAGCGTCGGCAGGTTTGTCTGCTGCATTTAATTCACCTTTATCTGGAATAATCTTTGCATTAGAAGAAATTCATAGAAATTTTTCTCCATTAGTATTATTGACGGTTATGCCGGCGGCTATAACTGCAGATTTTGTGACAAAAAGATTTTTAGGCATTGAGCCAGCTTTAACTGTGGGTGCAATGGATGCATTACCATTAAATTATTATTGGATTTTAATTATATTAGGTATTTTAACAGGAATAATGGGAGTTATATTTTCAAAGGGAATATATTTATTTCAAGATTTATATTCTAAATTTAAAAATATACCTGAAGAAGTAAAAATAATGATCCCCTTTGTACTAACAGCAATTATTGGATTGACAGTACCTATGTTATTAGGTGGAGGTCATGAGCTGATATTACATTTATCTTTAGAAGAAAAATCAATCTTATTTTTAATAATAATATACATAATTAAATTTTTATTACTTTTAATTTGTTTTGGATCTGGGGTACCAGGTGGGATATTCTTACCAATGTTATTATTAGGAGCAATTATAGGAGCTATAGTTGGAAGTTTTTCAATAGATGTTTTTGGAATAAATAGCTCATATATTATTAACTTTATAGCTTTAGGTATGGCAGGATATTTTGCATCTGTAGTCAAAGCTCCTATAACGGGAATTGTTCTTATAATGGAAATGACAGGTTCTTTTAATCATTTGTTGTCTTTATCAGTAGTAGTTATAATTTCATACATTACTTCAGAGTTGTTAAAAAATGAACCAATTTATGAGGTGCTATTAGAAAGATTGCTAAAAAGGGTTGGATTAACTAAAGAGGAAAGTGACAGTAAAAAGACCATATTAGAATTTTGCATTGAAATGGGAAGTATAGGTGAAGGGAAATTTATAAGTGAGGTTGATTGGCCGAAGGGCTGTCTTCTTGTCTCTATAAAAAGAGGAGAAAAAGAAATAATACCAACAGGTAATGTAAAATTAATAGGTGGAGATTATATAGTTGTTTTAGTAAATGTAGATAGACGATGTTTTATAATAGAAGAAATAAATAAACTTACTTTAGTATAAAAAATAGAGCCTAGGCTCTTTTTTTATGTTCTATATTATTTTAAAGAGAATATAGATTAAATGATATAAAATTTAAGGAGGGAGTTTTTTTATGGAAACTTCAATGTTTGCAATAAATAGTTTAAAAACTATGGAGATAATAGATATTAACACAGGTACTAAACTTGGCTATATAAAAGATTTTAAAGTTAATTGTGAAGAATATAAATTAGAAGCAATAATACTTCCAACACAAAAATCAGGATGGTTTTCAAAAAATGAAGATATAGAATTGCCTTGGGAGAGAATTAAAAAAATTGGAGTAGATGTTATTTTAGTAGATGGAGAGGGTATTGTTGAAAATAATTAGGAGAAAATAATTAATTATATACAAATAGTGAATACTTTGTGTATAATCGTAGTATAAACAGAAAAAACTTAGAGGATGTGATTATAGTGAAGTGTCCTTATTGCAATGGAGAAGAAAGTAAGGTTGTAGATTCTAGAGCAACAGAAGATGATGGTGCAATTAGACGTAGAAGAGAATGTCTTAATTGCAATAAAAGATATACTACCTATGAAAAAATAGAGGATATACAAATATTTGTTATAAAAAGAAATTTAACTAGAGAGTTATTTAATAGGGATAAAATCATAAGTGGTGTTATCAGAGCCTGTGAGAAAAGACCTGTATCGAGATTAGAGATAGAAAACTTAGTAAATTCTATTGAAAAAAGACTTAATAATACCATGACTAGTGAAATAAGATCTGAGGAAATAGGAGAATTAATATTGGAGAAATTAAGGTATATGGATGAAGTTGCTTATATAAGATTTGCATCTGTATATAGAAAGTTTGATGATATTAATAGCTTTATAGAAGAGATAAAGGGTTTAAGTGGTGATAAGTAATATGAGATCTTATAACATAGAAAATAATGAATTTCTAACCTATGATTTAGATGATATAACCATTGGATTTTCTACAGCAAAAAATAATTTAAACTTTAATAAAGCATTTAATGAAGGAAAGTCTAGTTTAAATAATTTAAAAAAGTGGTTTAAAGTAAATGAGGTTGTATATTTAAATCAAGTTCATGGAACTAAAGTATTTTCTTATGAAGAAAATATGGATATAGTAAACTATGATGGAGATGGTATTGTAACAAAAGAAAAACAGGTTGCTATTGGAGTATTTACAGCGGATTGTGTACCAATAATTTTAGTAGATACTAAAAATAAAGTAATAGCAGCTCTTCATAGTGGTTGGAAAGGAACTTTGAATAATATAGTTTCTAAAGGAATTAAAGTTATGAAAGAAAATTATGGGTGTAATCATAGCTATATTAAAGCTTTTATAGGACCTCATAATAAAAGCTGTTGCTATGAAGTAAGCCAGGAGCTTATAGATAATTTCAAGGATTGTGATTTATTTAAAAATCAACAGATTAATTATGGTAGAAATTTAGATTTACAAAAGTGTGTAGAGATACAGTTAATGAATGAAGGTATCAAAAATAATGATATAGTATGTTTAAATTTATGTACATACTGTAGCAAGGATAAAAAGTTATATTCATATAGAAAAGAAGAAGAATCTCATGGTAGGTTATTTTCCTTTGTATTTATCCATGAGTTTAAGGAGTGATATTTATGGAAAAAACAATATTAGTAGTTGATGATGAGGCACATATTCAGGAACTAATTAAATTTAATTTAACTAAGAATGGGTTTAAGGTTATAACTGCTGATAATGGAATTGATGCATTAAAAATAGCTGAAGATGAAAAACCAGATCTAATATTTTTAGACCTCATGTTACCGGGGATGGATGGGTTAGAAGTATGTAAGTCTATTAGAAAAAAATCATCTATAGAGTCTACACCAATAATTATGATTACAGCAAAAGGTGAGGAGTTAGACAAGATTTTGGGCTTAGAGTTAGGAGCAGATGATTATATAACAAAACCTTTTTCGGTGAGGGAACTAGTAGCTAGAGCTAAAGCTATATTAAGAAGAACGAGTTTTAAACAAGAAGACAATAGCTTTAAGTTTGGAGATATAAATATAGATTATCAAAAACATGAAGTATATAAAGGAAAAGAAAAAATAGAGCTTACATTAAAAGAGTTTGAACTTTTAGAAATACTGATAAAAAACAAAGGAAAAGTTATGACAAGAGATTTTCTTTTAGATAAGATATGGGGCTACGAATATGTAGGAGAAACTAGAACTGTAGATGTCCATGTGAGACATTTAAGACAGAAAATAGAAGATAATGACAAAAATCCAATTTATATTCAAACTATTAGAGGTATAGGATATAAATTTAATTCTGGGGACAGTTATGAAAGATAATTCACGAAGAACTATGAAAAAAAGACTAATGCTAAGTGTTTTTGCAGCATTAGTTTTTGTATTAGGATTTCTAACTACAGTATTTTATACAATAGTTACCTATGAAAGTGAAGAGAGTGCTAAAGAACAATTAAATGTTTATGCTTATTTAGTAAGTGAACAGTTACACAACATTGACCAGGCGAGTTTTTCTAATGTAGTAGATAAAATGAAAAATTTGAATATTAGAATTACTATTATAAATAGCAATGGCACTGCCCAATTTGATTCTTTAGGAGATGTGGAAAAATTAATAAATTATAATAATAAAGATGAAGTTATCATGGCTAAATCTAAAGGGGAAGGTACTGTTACTAGATATAGTGATAGGGAAGAAACGTATGTTATTTACTATGCTGTAGCTATAGAAGATGGTATAGTGGTTAGAGTTTCAACCCCTGTAAAAGCAACACATAAATTAAATGATACATATATAGTATGGTATGGTAGTGCTATAATTATAATGATTTTTATATCTCTTTGGATTGCCAATAAGTTATCCTATATAATTGTTAAACCAATTAGAGATTTAGATGTTATTACTTCTATGATCACTAATGGAAATTTAAGTAGAAGAATTAAAATTACCACCAATGATGAGCTTGGTAAGTTAGCTTTGAACTTTAATCATATGGCTGATAGACTTGAAAGTAGCTTACATGAGATAAGTGAAAAGCAAAATAGACTTTCAGCAATTCTTCAAAGTATGGAAAGTGGCGTAATTGCTATAGATAATAGTCACAATATAATAATGATAAACAACTATGCAAAGAAAATTTTTAATATTAAAGAAGATGTAGTAGGCAATCCAGTTGAAAATATATGTAAAGAAGTGAATTTAAAATTTATATTTTCTATGAGAGATAGAGATATTAAAGAGTTTAAGTTAAGTGCTCCTACTATAAAATTTCTTAGGGTTAGAACCGCAGATATTATAGTTCATAATCATCAGCATATTGGAGCAGTAGCAGTAATACAAGATATTTCTGACTTGAAAAAGCTAGAAAATATGAGAACTGAATTTGTGGCTAATGTATCCCATGAACTTAAAACTCCGCTTACATCTATAAGAGGTTTTGCTGAGACTTTAAAAGAGGTTGATGATGATGAGACTAAGAAAAAATTTTTAACTATAATAAATGAAGAAGCAGAAAGACTTACAACACTTATATCAGATATATTATTGTTATCACAAATTGAGCATAAACAAGAATTTAAGAAAGAAGTATTTAATGTAAATAAAGCTATAGAGGATGTTTTTTATTTAATGAAGAATACTGGTGAACAAAAGCAGGTGCATGTAAGTATAGTTGGAGATGAGATACCTAATATTCTAGGAGATAAGGATAAATTTAAACAAATGCTTATAAATCTAGTAGATAATGCAATAAAATATAGTGAAGCCTTTGATACAGTAGTAATAACAAAGATAATTTATGATACCTACTTTAAAGTTATTGTAGAAGATAGTGGTATGGGAATTGCAAAAGAATATATACCAAGACTTTTCGAAAGATTTTATAGGGTAGATAAAGCTAGATCTAGGGCAAAGGGTGGAACAGGATTAGGTCTTGCTATAGTTAAACATATAATTATTGGTTTTAATGGTAGTATAGATGTAGAAAGTACTTTAGGCGTTGGTACAAAATTTATTATTACAATTCCATATCATATAGAAAAATAGAATAATTAAGATAAGATATTCATAAAAGACTAGAGAGAAAATAAAATGTACCCTTTGTCAAGGACAGTTTTAAAAAAGACTAGGCGGTACTAAGAAGATGATTTCTGTATTTTACAGGAGTCATCTTTTTTAAATTCCATTGACCTCTATAATTATTGTAGTAATCCATATATTCATCAATTTCTTCCAAGAGTTCAGCAAATGTATTACAATTTTTAATATTTGTTTCGTCCTTAAGATGTCCAAAGAATGACTCCTGCGGAGCATTATCCCAGCAGTTACCTCGTCTAGACATAGATTGTCCTATATTATACTTTTTAAGCAATTTCTGAAATATGGGACTAGTGTAATGTGCTCCTTGATCTGAATGAATAAATGAATCTGAAGATATTAAATAGTTATTTGATGAAACCAATTTTTCAATAGTTTCAGTCACAATATCTATTTTTAGACTTTTAGATATATTATAGGTTAATAATTCATTGGTTGAACCATCTAAAACGGTTGACAAATAAGTCCTTTGACCATTTTTATAAAATAGATATGTTATATCAGTAAGTAATACCTTTCCAGGGACTTCTTGCTTAAATTCTCTATTTAGTAAGTTTGGTAGGACTGAATGTTCTTTGGTGGCTTTCATCATTCTTCTATATGGGTTAGCTTTTCTATGTGGGCATATGATATCATATTTATCCATGATTCTTCTAATACGCTTTAGATTATATTGCATATTAAACTGATTTTCTAAAGTCATTTTAATTTGTTTAGCACCCTTTTCACGATTCTTAAATTTAAATGCTAATAATACATTGTTATAACTCTCCAAATCACGCTCTTCGCGTGCTATACGATTAGTATGCGCTTTCATAGAAAAGTAATTATAATATCCAGAACGAGAAACATTTGATATTTTACATAAATAACTAACCATATTTTTAAGTTTATATTTATCAATAACTGACTTTATGATGAGATATTTTTCTTGCGTCAGCAACTTTATTTTTGGGTTTTCACACCCCTTTCTAACATCTCTAACTTTTTTAAAAGTTCATTTTCTGCTTCTAATAATTTAATTTTAGCCTGTAATTTTTCATATTTTTCTTCAATGGATAAATTACATTCACTAGTCCTTCCACTATTGAATTTCCTTGTATCTTGCAGCTGTGCAATTCCATTCTTTCGAAAAGCCGCACGCCATCTTTTACCTGATGATCGAATACGACTTTCTCCAATAATTTCTATATCAAAGCCATATTCTTCGAATATTTGTCTTGGAAACTTTCCGCGTTCATTTTCACTAATAAATATTCTTTTAAACTCATCCGAGTATGTAATTCCTTTGATACTAACCTTTTTAACATATTTATTTTTAGATAAAATCTCTATTTGACATTCAGTAAATAATTTTTGCTCATTATATTTCTCCTAATGTAAACTCCTCTTTATTTCATTATACATAAAAGTACCCTACGGGATAGACTTTTTTAGTGTCTATCCTATAGGGTACATTTTAAAATTCTCTAGTCTTTTTCTTATGAAGTTAAGAGCTTTGTTTATGTTAAGTATTATTAACCTAAGTAAAGTTTTTTTAATATATGGATAATAATAGCTTAACTAAGAAAGGATATAATCAATATTGTAAGATAAATAAAAAAACAAATTGGAGGGGAATTTAAATGAAAAAGAAGTCAATAAAATTATTAATAGCAGGAATAGTTGCAACAATGACCATGGGATTATTAGTAGGTTGTGGCGGAAAGGATACTTCCAATTCAAATAATAGCGGTAATAATACTAGTGATAATAAAGCAAAAGCAATAACTATTAAAATATCAGGTTCAACTTCTGTAGGGCCATTAATGGAAAAGGAAGCAGAGAGTTACAAAGATGAAAATCCAAATGTTACTGTAGAGGTTCAACAAATAGGATCTTCAGCAGGAATAAAAAATGCTGTAGAAGGTATTAGTGAAATAGGTATGGCTTCACGTGAGTTAAAAGATGAAGAAAAATCAGAACTTGCTGAAACAGTAATTGCTTATGATGGAATAGCCTTAGTAGTCCATCCATCAAATAAAGCAGAAAACTTAACTATGAAACAAATTAAGGACATATATACAGGAGCTATAACTAACTGGAAGGAAGTTGGAGGAGTTGATGCCCCAATAGTGGTAGTTTCAAGGGAAGATGGTTCAGGAACTAGAGATGCGTTCCAAGAAATTGTAGGATATACTTCAGAAGAATTGGAGAAAAATGCAACTATAGCAGAAGGTAATGGAAGTGTTAAAACTACAGTTTCAACAAATAAAAATGCAATAGGATATATTTCTTTTGAACAATTAGATGATTCAATTAAGGATTTAAAAATAGAGGGAAGTGAAGCAACACCTGAAAAAGTATTAAGCAAAGAGTATAAATTATCAAGACCTTTCTTAGTAGTATATAAAGAAGATAAATTAACAAAGGATGGAAAACAATTTATTGACTACATTTTAAGTGAAAAAGGTCAAGGTATTGTTGAAGAAGCTGGTGGAATAAAAGTAAAATAGATAATTTATGCGCCACAATGGGTATAGACCTTTGAGAGAAAAATTATCTTAAAGGTCTATTGAATTAAAATTGGAGGTCAAATATATGTCAGTGAAATCAGTTAAGACGGAAAAACCCCACAAACTTAAGGGGATAAAATATATAATTGATGATATATCAGAGAATGTTTTTAAAGTATGTGCTTTAATAGCGGTAATAAGTTTAATTTTAATAATAGGTTTTGTATTTTATAAGGGTTTGACACCGTTTATATCTAAAGGATATTCCTTTGGAGAATTTTTACTAGGAACAGAGTGGATACCTAGTTCAGAAAAGTATGGAATTCTTCCTATGATAATTGCTTCTATATATGGAACCCTAGGCTCTCTTGTTATAGGGGTACCCATAGGAATATTAACAGCTATTTTTATTGTTGAAATAGCACCTAAATCAGTAGCAAAGATAATGTCTCAGGGAGTGGAATTATTAGCAGGAATTCCTTCTGTATTATTTGGAGTCTTTGCACTTGGAATAATAGTACCAGCTATTCAAAGTAAATTATCCCTTCCTAAAGGACAAAGTTTACTTGCAATTATAATAGTTCTTTCAGTAATGATGCTACCAACTATTATTTCAGTGGCAGAAACAGCTATAAGATCAGTACCAAAGCAATATAAAGAGGCATCTTTAGCTTTAGGTGCATCTAAAATTGAAACTATATTTAAAGTAATTTTACCAGCAGCTAAGTCTGGAGTTTTAACAGCTATAGTACTAGGGATGGGAAGAGCAATAGGAGAAACCATGGCAGTTATCTTAGTTGCTGGGAATAGCCCCATAATACCAAATAATATAACAGATAGTGTAAGACCTCTCACTACTAATATAGCATTGGAAATGGGATATGCCTTTGGAACACATCAAGAAATGCTTTTTGCAACAGGAGTAGTTTTGTTTTCTTTCATTCTATTGTTAAATTTTGTAATAGCTAAAATATCAGAAAAGGCAGGTAATTAATATGAGAAAAATAAAAGACAATATATTAAAAACTATTTTATGGTTATCTGCAGCTATTACAGCTCTAATTATTGCTATTATAGTAGGATATATATTTAAAAAAGGTTTTGGACTTGTAGATTTTAACTTCATTTTTGGAGATTATTCTCCCACAAATGGTGGTGGTATATTTCCGATGATTGTTACTACATTGTTAACGGTAATATTATCTTTATTAATATCAATTCCAATAGGGATTTGTGGAGCTATATATTTACAAGAGTATGCAAAGCAAGGAAGAGGAGTTAAATTAATTAGGTTTGCAACAGAAAGTCTTGCAGGTATACCATCTATAATATATGGACTATTTGGAACAGTATTCTTTGTATCTACTCTTAAATTGCAATTTTCAATTGTATCAGGTTCTTTAACATTAGCTATTATTGTATTACCTGTAATTATAAGAACCACAGAAGAAGCTTTAAAGACAGTTCCTCAAAGTTATAAAGAAGGTGCAGTAGCTTTAGGTTCAACTAAGTTTGAAGTTTTATACAAAATAGTAGTTCCTAGTTCAATGCCAGGAATTTTATCAGGAGTAATATTATCTATTGGAAGAATTATAGGCGAATCAGCAGCAATTCTTTTAACCGCTGGTACAGTAGCTGCAATGCCACAAAACCTTATGTCTAGTGGTAGGACTCTTACTGTACATGCTTATCTAGTTACTAAGGAAGCTGGAAATATAGAGCTAGCATCTGCAATTGGAGTTATACTAATATTTATAATTTTAGCTTTAAGCTTGATAGCTAAGGGAATCACCAAAACAATAAATAAAGAAAAATTTTAATCATTAGAATGTAACTAGGAGGAAATATAATGTCAATAATATCTGTAAAAGATCTTAATTTACACTATGGAACAAATCATGCTCTTAAAAATATAAATATAGAAATAGATAAGAATAGTGTTACAGCTTTAATAGGTCCATCGGGGTGTGGAAAGTCTACTTTTCTTAGAACTTTAAATAGAATGAATGATTTAATTGATGATGTAAAAATAGAAGGGCAAGTTTTTTTTGAAGATAACAATATCTACAAAGAGCTAAATGAAATAGAATTAAGAAAAAGAATAGGAATGGTATTTCAAAAACCAAATCCATTTCCAATGTCTATCTATGATAATATTGCCTATGGACCTAGAATTCATGGAATAAAGGATAAAAAGAAGTTAGATGAAATTGTAGAGAAATCTCTTCAAGGAGCAGCTCTTTGGAAAGAGGTAAAGGATAGGCTTAAAAAAAGTGCTATAGGATTATCGGGAGGTCAACAACAAAGACTTTGTATTGCCAGGACCATAGCTGTTGAACCTGAGGTCATACTAATGGATGAACCTACTTCTGCATTGGATCCAATATCAACTTCTAAGATAGAGGAACTTATGGACGTGCTTAAAGAAAAATACACTATAGTCATAGTAACTCATAATATGCAACAAGCAGGACGTATATCAGATAAAACAGCATTCTTCTTAAATGGAGAAATTGTGGAGTATGGAAAGACAGAAGAGATGTTTCATATGCCAAAGGATAAGAGAACAGAAGATTATATCACAGGAAGATTTGGTTAATAATAGAATGAAATTAGGTAGTTATCAATAATTAAAATTTATAAAGTGTAGGTGAAGAAGATGACAAGAAATAGTTTTGATCTTAAATTACAACAACTTCATGAAGATTTAATGGCCATGGGTGAGGCTGTAGCCAAACAAATAGAAGATAGCATTGATTCATTAAAAAAACAGGATGAAATCTTAGCAGAAAAAGTAATTCAAAAGGATGATGTAATAGATGACTTTGAAGAAGATATAGAGGATAAGTGCATAAAACTAATGGCTACAGAGCAGCCCTTAGCCAGTGATTTAAGAAGGATATTTATCACTACAAAGATCATAACTGATTTAGAGAGAATGGGAGACCATGCTGTAGACATAGCTAAGATTTCAAAAAAACTTATAGGAGAAACTTATATTAAGGAACTTATAGATATACCTAATATGGCTAAAATTGTAGAAAAAATGATTAAAGACTCTTTAGAGGTATATATAACTACAGATATAAATAGAGCTCATGAAGTAAGTAAAATGGATGATCAGGTAGATAGATTATTTAAGAGTATATTTGATGAATTACTTGTAATAATGAGAAATGATCAAACTACTATAAATCAAGCTAGTCAATTTTTATTTATATGCAAGTTTTTGGAACGCATGGCAGACCATGCTACCAATATTTGTGAATGGACTATATATTTAGAGAGCGGAGAAAAACTAAAATTAAATTAATTTAAATCCACCTTCAAATTACAAGTTGGCTATGTGTAGTCAGCTTTTTTATTTTACTTAGAAATTAAATTATATTTTTGTTGAAAAATAGAAAGCTTTGAGGTAATCTTAATGAGGTGCATTGACTAGGGAATATAATTAAGATAATATAACATAATAGTGGTATAATCATGCTATAGGAATGAAGGAGATACAAATATGAAAAATGAAATAAGTAAGGTTATTCCAAATTCTATTGCAGAAGAAGTAGATATCGAGGTTGGAGATAGACTTTTAAGGATAAATGAAAATGATGTTAAAGATATAATAGATTATAAATTTCTTATTACTGATGAAGTACTTCTTTTAGAAGTGGAGAAGAAAGATGGAGAGATTTGGGAAATTGAAATTGAGAAGGATTATGATGAAGATTTAGGGATAGTATTTAGAGAAGGAATTATTGATAAACCTATGACATGTCATAATGATTGTATTTTTTGCTTTATAGATCAATTACCGAAAGGAATGAGAGAAACTTTATATTTTAAGGATGATGATTCTAGACTATCCTTTTTACAAGGAAATTTTTTAACTTTAACTAATATGAAAGAAGAGGATATAGAAAGAATAATAAAATACAAGATAAGTCCTATAAATGTATCTGTACATACTACAAATCCAGAACTTAGAGTTAGAATGCTCAACAATAGATTTGCGGGTAAAATATATGATATACTTAAGAGGTTATCAGCAGCAGGAATAAAGATGAACACTCAAATTGTTTGCTGCCCAGGAATTAATGATGGAGAAGAATTAGTTAACTCTATAGAAGATTTATATAGACTTTATCCTAATGTTAATAGTGTAGCAGTAGTACCCTTAGGGATAACTAAGCATAGAGAAGGATTAAAAAAGCTAAATTTATTTACACAAGAAACTTCTTTAAAACAAATCAATTTAGTTAAAGAGCTACAAAAAAAGTATTATGAAGAAAGTGGAACACCCTTTGTTAGATTGTCAGACGAATTTTATATAGTATCAGGTGAGCAATTACCAGACTCTGAGCATTACCAAGGATTTGAGCAAATTGAAGATGGTGTAGGAATGGTAACTCTATTAAAGGATACCATAGATACTACACTTCCAGATTTAAAGAAAGATGGAGTGGGATCTTTTACCTTTGTAACAGGGGCTTTAGTTTATCCTGAAATAGTACATATAAAAGATAAAATTCAAAGGTTAAATAATAATATAAATATTACCGTAGAGGAGATACCAAATAAGTTTTTTGGAGAGACTATAACAGTAACAGGGCTTTTAACAGGAGTAGACATAATAAACACACTTAAAGAAAGAGAAGTTGGAGACTATATAATAATACCCGATAACGTCCTTAGAAAAGGATATGAACTTTCTAATTCAGATGAAGCCATACTGTTAGATGATTATACTGTGGAAGATTTGTCTAGAGAATTAAATAGAAAAGTTATTATTTGTGATTTCACAGGAGATGATTTAATAACCATAATAAATGAACATTTAAGGGAGGATTAATATGGGAAAACCAGTAGTTGCTATTGTTGGAAGACCAAATGTAGGTAAGTCTACACTTTTTAATAAATTAGCAGGAAAGAGAATAGCTATAGTAGAAGATACACCAGGAGTTACAAGAGATAGAATTTATGCAGAGGCTGAATGGCTAAGACATAACTTTACAATTATTGATACTGGTGGAATTGAGCCAGAAAATGAAGACATTATAATGGTTCAAATGAGAAGGCAAGCAAATATTGCTATTGAAACAGCAGATGTAATTGTATTTATAGTAGATGGTAAAGCCGGTCTTCATCCATCAGATTATGAAGTGGCACAAATGCTTAGAAAATCAGGAAAACCAATAACATTAGTAGTAAATAAAATTGATAGAAGAGAATTAGAAGATAATGCTTATGAATTTTATAACTTAGGTATAGGTAATCCAGTAACTATTTCAGCGACTCAAGCATTAGGTCTTGGAGATATGCTTGATGAAGTTGTAGCTCATTTTGATGAGTTGGGAAGTAGCGAAGAAGATGAAGAATACATAAAAATTGCCATGGTGGGTAAGCCTAATGTTGGAAAATCTTCACTTATAAATAAGTTACTAGGTGAAAATAGAAATATAGTAAGTAATATTCCAGGCACCACAAGAGATGCTATTGATAGTAAATTAGAAACTGATGAGGGTAAATTTATATTAATAGATACTGCAGGATTAAGAAGAAAAAGTAAAATTAAAGAAGAGATAGAAAGATATAGCGTTATAAGAACTCTTACAGCCATAGAGAGAGCTGATGTATGTATATTGATTCTTGATGCTACAGAAGAGTTAAGTGATCAAGATGAAAAGATTATAGGATATGCCCATGAACTTAATAAGGCAATAGTTGTAATAGTTAACAAATGGGATTTAATTGAAAAAGATGACAAGACTATGAATGACTATAAAGCTAGAATCGGTAGAGGATTATCTTTTATGCCATATGCTAATTATCTATTTATATCTGCATTAACAGGTCAAAGGGTAAACAAAGTTTTAAATGTAGCTAAAGAGTGCTACAATAATTATACCAAGAGGATAGCTACAGGGGTATTAAATGATGTGGTAAGTAAAGCTGTACTTATGAATGAACCTCCAGTAGTTGCATTAAGAAGACTAAAAATTTATTATGTAACCCAAGTGGATATAAAACCACCTACATTTATATTTTTTGTAAATGATCCAGCTTTACTACACTTCTCTTATGAGAGATATTTAGAGAATAAGTTAAGGGAAAGTTTTGATTTTAAAGGTACTGGAATAAAAACTATATTTAGGAAGAGAAAAGAAGATTAATAAAAGTTTTATATCCTTTATTACAAATGGATTTTTAGTAAATAAGAAGAAATTAATAGAGACAATGAGAATAAATAATATAATATTTATTCTCATTGTTTTATATAATTTAAGAAAGTAGGGATAAGGTGAATAAGATTTCTTTTATAGGAGGAGGAAGTTTCGGTACAGCTTTAGCTGTATTACTTTCTAAGAAAGGGGCAGAATGTTCTGTATGGTGCCATAGTGAAAGCACAGTTAATGATATTAATATAAAAAGAGAAAATGCAAAGTATCTTAAGGGAATTGCCATACCAGAAAAAGTTACTGCCTATGGTGATCTTGAAGAAACTATAGAAAATAGTAATATAATAGTTCTTGCAGTACCTTCAAAGGCTATTAGAGAGATTTCAAAAAAAGTAGAGCCTTTTCTTAAAGGTGATGAAATAATTGTAACTGTGGCTAAGGGCATAGAAAATCATACATTAAAAAGAATGTCAGAAATAATTGAAGATGAAATAAAAGGTCATCCTGTAGTAGTGCTATCAGGTCCTAGTCACGCAGAAGAAGTAGCAATGAATATACCTACTACAGTAACGGTATCATCAAAGGATATGAAAGCTGCAAAAAAAATCCAGGATGTATTTAGCAATAATACATTTAGAGTTTATACAAATAATGATCTTATTGGAGTGGAAATAGGGGGAGCTTTTAAAAATATCATTGCCCTTGCTGCTGGGATTTCAGATGGCATTGGATATGGAGATAATACTAAAGCAGCTCTAATGACTCGAGGTATGAGTGAAATAATAAGGGTTGGAACTAAGCTCTCAGGAAAAGCTGAGACATTCTATGGGCTTACAGGAATGGGTGATTTAATAGTTACTTGCACTAGTATGCATAGTAGAAACAGAAGAGCAGGAATATTAATTGGAAGTGGAAAGACAATGGAAGAAGCCGTAAAAGAGATAGGTATGGTTGTAGAAGGAATTGAGGCTGTTAAAGCCTTTCATGAATTAAAATCTAAAACTGATGTAGATATGCCGATAACTACTGCATTGTATGAAGTTCTTTTTAAAGGTAAGAATGCTAAAGAATGTGTTACAAAATTAATGGGAAGAAAATATAAGGATGAAAACAATGAATTGTAAACATTTATTTAATTAAAATATTTTATTTTGATAATATCTTAATATTTGATATAATGATATAAGGTTAGATAGATGAGAATTAATTTTATTTTCAATGAAAAATTGAAGATAAAGGTAGGAGGCTAACAAAAACGTATGTTAAATAATAAAAATTATACAAAGAAAAAAAATGCATTTTATAAAAGAAAAGATATTTTCTATAAAAAGAAATCAGGTTTTAATAATGGAACTACAATAATTATTGGGTTGTTATTTTTAGTGGGTATAATGATCGGACTTGTGTTAAAGGAAGATTCAAAAGTCCTTAATACAGCTAATATATTCAACAATGATTATGAGAATAAAACTTCTAAATATAGCCAAGGGAAAACAACACCTTCTAGGGGCAATAGTATTAATGAACATGAGTATAACGATTTAGAAGAAGTACCTGATTTAAATGACTCTACAGTTAGCGCTACCTTAACAAAGGATGAGATAAATGAAATAAAAAATATTATTAATAGTGATACGACAGGATTATATACATTGGTAAACAAAGAAAATTTACTTTCTAAGGAGTATATGCCAGGTAATTTAGTTATTCCGAATATCAACTTAGTATCTGAAAGAAGTAATGAAAAAAACCTAGTTAGTGGAACTATGATTGAAGATTTAGAGCAGATGTTTTATGATGCTCAAGAAGAAGGTATTAATTTATTTTTAAGTAATGGATTTAGAGGATATGATTCTCAGACATATATCTACAATGAGGATATTCAAAATAAAGACAGTGAACATAGTGAATATGTAGCAAAACCTGGTGAAAGTGAACATCAACTTGGATTAGCTATTGATATTACTAGCAGAGATATGGCCTTTGATTTAAATCAATCCTTTGAGAATACCAAAGAAGGTGCTTGGGTTCTAGAAAATGCTTATAAGTATGGCTTTATTTTAAGGTATACTAAGACTAAAGAAGATATAACAGGTTATAAATATGAGCCATGGCATTATAGATATGTTGGAAATAAAACAATTAGTAAACTTTGTCACAATAAGGACTTAACATTAGAAGAATTACTTAGTTATGCTAAAAGTGAATAATTTAATTTAAAAACTTATCAAGTATTAAAAGTTTTCCTTTGAAAATAAAAAGGGGAACTTTTTTATTTTATTAATGCATAATATTAATTCTATATCAATATATATATAATGTTAATATGTAGTTGCGGGAGGGTAGCCTTGGAAAATTTTGATATATATAAAGATATAGCAGAAAGAACTCAAGGGGATATATATGTGGGGGTAGTTGGACCAGTTAGAACAGGTAAATCTACTTTTATTAAAAAGTTCATGGAACTAATGGTTATACCTAACATAGAAAATCCTCATAAGAAGGACAGAGCAAAAGATGAATTGCCACAGAGTGGATCAGGAAAATCTATTCACACTACAGAACCTAAATTTGTTCCTAATGAGGCTGTAGAAATTCAGTTTGAGGACGGAGTGAAATTTAAAGTTAGAATGGTTGACTGTGTTGGATATATAGTAAAGAATGCATTAGGCTATACAGAGGCTGATGCACCTAAAATGGTTTCTACTCCATGGCATGATTATGAAATTCCATTCGAGCAAGCGGCAGAAATAGGAACTAAGAAGGTAATAACAGATCACTCTACAATAGGTATAGTTGTAACTACAGACGGAAGTATCACAGGCTTAGATAGGGAGGATTATGTAGATGCTGAGGAGAGAGTTATAAAGGAGCTTAAAGAGATAAATAAGCCATTTATAATAGTTCTAAACACTGTAAATCCAAATTCAGAAGAGAGTAAAGGACTAGGAAGGGAACTAGAAGAAAAGTATGATGTTCCTGTAAAAGTTATGGATGTAATGAATATAGGAAATAATGAGATTACAGAAATATTTGATACAGTTCTAAGAGAGTTCCCGGTAAAAGAAATAAATATTGATATGCCTCAGTGGATGGAGAGTTTAAATTCATCTCATTGGCTAAAGGTAAACATAATGACTATTCTAAAAGCCATGTGTAAAGATATCTATAAAGTTAGAGATGTTAAGAGATGTCTTGATGCCTTTAAAGGAATTGAATTCTTATCAGACATAAAAGTTAAAGAAATGAACATGGGAGAAGGTACTTCCTGCGTGGATATTAATCCAAAACATGAATTATTTTATAAGATTCTTGGAGAGATTTGTAATACTAATATAAAAAATGAAAATGATTTATTAAATATTATGGAGAGTTTCTACAAGGCTAAAATAGAATATGATAAGGTTGAGGAGGCATTAAAAGAAGTTAATGAGACAGGTTATGGATTAGTTGCACCACAGCTTACTGAAATGAAACTAGAAGAGCCTGAAATTGTTAAGAAGGGTAATCAATATGGAGTAAAACTAAAAGCCTCAGCTCCATCATTACATTTAATTAAAGCTGATATTGAAACTGAAATTCAACCAATAATGGGTAGTGAAAAACAAAGTGAAGAGTTCTACAAATCAATTTTAGAGCAATTTGAAAATGATCCTTCACAAATTTGGCAAAGTAACATGTTTGGAAAGTCTTTAGAAGAATTAGTTAAAGAAGGACTTCAAAATAAACTTTACAAAATGCCTGAAGATGTGCAAATTAAACTTCAAAAAACCCTTCAGAAAATTATTAATGAGGGAAATGGTGGACTTATCTGCATAATTATCTAATGAATGTTAAGACATTTTCTTTAAATTCAAAAATATAGTTTTGAAATTAATATTAATTTCAAAACTATATTTTTTATTGTATAATTCTAAACATTGTAATATATTTAATTATGTAAAAGATTTCATTGGAATGATTATAATGGATAAGGTACATTTACAATGCCCTTGATAAAGAGATATAATTAAAATTGATTATAAACAAGTTAAGTGTAATTGAACTTTTATTTTGGATTGTAAATAATAAAGATTTTGGAGGTACATAAAGTATGAGTAAAGTTGTAGTAATATTTAATGGTGGAACTATATCTATGAAGGTAGATGAAAAAATAAAAGCAGCGGTGCCTAATTTAACAGGTGAAGAAATAATGTCTATGGTAACAGGTATTGAATCCTATGCAGAAGTAGAATCATATACATTTTCTAGCCTTCCAAGCCCTCATATGACCCCAGATATAATGATGGAATTATCAAATTATGTTAAGAAGTTTTTAGAAAGAGAAGATGTAGATGGAGTAGTAGTTACCCATGGAACAGATACTCTTGAGGAAACAGCTTATTTTTTACAGCTAACTATAAATAGTGAAAAGCCAGTAGTAGTTACGGGTTCCATGAGAAATAGTTCTGAGCTAGGATACGATGGACCTGCTAACTTAGCAGCATCAATTTGTACTGCTACATCTAAAGAGTCAAGAAATCGTGGAGTAATTGTATGTTTAAATAATGAACTAAATTGTGCTAGTGAGGTTACAAAGTCTCACTCTATGCACCTTAATACGTTTCAAAGTCCAGAATTTGGGCCAATAGGTATTGTTGACAGTAATGAAGTAAGGTTTTATAGAGGAAGCACTACAAAGGAATATATAAATACTGATGTAATAGAAAATAATGTTCAGCTTATTAAATCCTGTGCAGGAATGGATGGAACACTTATAGATTATTGTGTTAGTCAAGGTGCTAAGGGATTAGTAATTGAAGCTATGGGGAGAGGCAATATTCCACCGTTAATGGCTAATTCTGTAGAAAAGGCTATAAATAAAGGTGTGGCAGTAGTTATAGTTTCCAGGTGTTATAAGGGGAGAGTTCTAGATAGTTATGGTTATGAAGGCGGAGGAAAACAATTAAGAAATATGGGTGTTATATTTGGGGATAGCATGCCAGGGCAAAAGGCTAGAATAAAGATGATTTTAGCCTTGGGAAAAACAAGGAATTTAGACGAAATAAGAGAAGTGTTTGAAAAAGGACATTATTAATATACGAACATTATAAATAAAAATAAAATTAATATACGTAAAAATCATTGACATAGGTATATAAAGTTGATATTATAATCTTGTAAAAAGAAATAATCACTAATTTTCATATAGGTCTAATGCGATGGATTAGATGTTTCTACCGGATACCGATAAAATCCGACTATGAGAATTCCTATGTTAAAAAAACTGTCACTGGGATTCTTATCCAGTGACTATTTTTTTGCAATAATACATATTAATAGGAGGACAAGTATTATGGAAAAATTTTTTAAGTTAAAAGAAAATGGTACCGATGTAAAGAGGGAAGTTGTTGGTGGATTAATAACTTTCTTAACTATGGCGTATATAATAGCCGTTAATGCTAACATATTAGGAGATCCTGGTGTTGGAATGAATCCAGGAGCAGTTGTTACAGCAACTTGCCTAGCAGCTGGTGTTACTACTATTTTAATGGGAATCTATGCTAATCTACCATTAGGATTAGCTTCAGGCATGGGACTTAATGCATTCTTTGCATATACAGTAGTAATGGAAATGGGGATATCTTGGCAAATAGCGTTAACAGCAGTATTTGTAGAAGGAATTATATTTATTTTATTATCATTAACAAAGGTTAGGGAAGCTATTGTAAATTGTATACCAACTAACTTAAAATATGCAGTTACTGCAGGTATTGGACTATTTATAGCATTTATAGGTTTTGGTAATGCTGGAATAGTAGTTGGAAGTGAAGCTACAAAGGTAACCATGGGTAGCTTAGTAAGTCCAACAGCGTTAATTACAATATTAGGTGTAATGGTTATAGTAATTTTATCTAAAAAAAATGTAAAAGGTGCAATACTTTGGGGAATGGCTGCTAGTGCTATAGCTGCATGGATATATGCTGCTTTATCACCAGAAGCTGCTACAGCTGCAGGAATATATTTACCAAAAGGTATTTTAAAGTTTGAATCTATAGCACCTATTGCAGGTAAATTAGATTTCTCAGTATTCACTAATGCGGGAACTATATCAGAATTTATTTCAGTTGTGTTTGTATTCTTATTTATAGACTTCTTTGATACAGCTGGAACTTTAGTTGGAGTAGCATCAAAGATTGGAATGATAGATAAAGATGGTAAAGTTAAAAATGCAGGGAAGGCATTACTAGTAGATGCAATTGGAACAACTTTTGGAGCTCTTGTAGGAACATCTACAGTTACAACTTATGTAGAGAGTTCTGCTGGAGTTGCATCAGGAGCTAGAACAGGTCTTTCAGCAGTAGTTACAGGAATATTATTCTTACTTGCTATGTTCTTATCACCATTATTTGTTGCTATACCAGGTTGTGCAACAGCACCAGCTTTAATTATTGTAGGGTTCTTCATGATAGAATCAGTTAAAAATATAGATTTTTCTGATTTCACTGAAGGTGTACCAGCGTTCCTTACTATAGCATTAATGCCTATGACATATAGTATTGGAGATGGATTAATGATAGGAATGTTATCTTATGCTATATTAAACCTAATAGCTAATATTACAACTAGGGAAGCTAAGGATAGAAAACAAGTATCTTTCGTTGTATATATTCTAGCAATAATATTCTTATTAAAAATAATCTTTGGTTAAATAAAGTTTTAAATGTATATTTATTAATATCAGTGATGTTATTGAACTAATTTATAAATAAGGGACATAAGCTNNAGCTTATGTCCCTTATTTATAGAGTGAATATTTTAAATTATAATGGTTTTTCTAAGGTTTTCTAAAGAATATTTCATTTTTCTTTAAAATTCTTTTGTTTATGGGTTGAAATAAGCCACATACATTATGTATAATAAATAAAGAATTTAAGAAGGTCTAGAAGGGTGCGTTGTATATGATAAAAAGCATGACTGGATTTGGAAGAGGTACATCAGAGAGCGAAGCATCTAGTTTTATTGTGGAAATAAAGACAGTAAATCACAGATACTTTGAGCTTAATGCTAGAATGCCAAGAACTTTAATATCTTTAG
Organism: Clostridium sp. UBA3061; assembly: GCF_002367465.1. Lineage (NCBI taxonomy): Bacteria > Bacillati > Bacillota > Clostridia > Eubacteriales > Clostridiaceae > Clostridium > Clostridium sp. UBA3061. Next base: position 118,900 of record NZ_DFCF01000012.1, read on the forward strand.
AAGATGGTATAAGAAAATATGTAAATGACAAGATTAAAAGGGGAAAGGTAGATATATTTATTACTCAAAATCAAGGAGCTAACGAGGATATGTCTGTAGTGGTAAATGAGAGTTTAGCTGAAAATTATGTGGAGGCATTACATAATTTAAGGGATAAGTATGATTTAAGGGATGATATTTCTGCTACAACCTTAGCACGTTTTCCAGAAGTTTTAAAATTAGAACAAAAGGAAGAAGATTTAGAAAAAACATGGAAGATATTATTACCAGCAGTAGAAGAGGCAGTACACAATCTTGTGTCCATGAGGCAACAAGAAGGTGAAAAACTTTTGATAGATATTACAAAGAGATGTGAATGTATTTCAAGTAATGTTGATATAATTAATAGAAGGGTGCCAGAAGTTACAGAAGAGTATAGAGCAAGACTTCTAAAGAAAGTAGAAGAAATTTTAGCAGAAAAAAGTATTGATGAAAATCGCATTGCTATGGAAGTAGTTCTTCAAGCTGATAAATCCTGTGTTGATGAAGAAATTGTTAGACTTAAAAGCCATGTTGCGCAAGTCATCAAAACTTTTAAACTAGGAGAGCCAATAGGTAGAAAGCTAGACTTCATTGTTCAAGAAATGAACAGAGAAGCAAATACAATTGCATCTAAAGTTAACGATTTGGAATTAACTAATATAGCACTTGATATAAAAAGTGATATAGAAAAGATTAGAGAACAGGTTCAAAACATAGAATAAATTTAGGAGGTAGGGCATGGGTATAAAACTTATAAATATTGGATTTGGAAATATTGTTTCAGCAAATAGATTAGTAGCTATTGTTAGTCCAGAATCAGCGCCTATAAAAAGAATAATTCAAGAAGCTAGAGATAGGGGTATGCTAATAGATGCTACCTATGGTAGAAGAACTAGAGCAGTTATAATAACTGATAGTGACCATGTAATACTATCTGCTGTTCAGCCTGAAACAGTAGCACATAGATTGTCATCTAAAGGTGATGATGCTATAGATGAGGTAGAGGATTAATATGGGAAGTAAAGGACAATTATTAGTTATATCTGGACCATCAGGAGCAGGCAAAGGGACTGTATGTAAGGCGCTAATTGAAAAAAGTCCAATATGGATTTCTACATCTTGCACTACGCGTAAGCCAAGGGAAGGTGAAGTAGAAGGAGTAAATTATTTCTTTATAGAGAGAGATGAGTTTTTAAATAGGATTGATAAAGAAGATTTTCTGGAATATGCAGAGGTTTATGGTAACTTTTATGGGACACCTAAATCTGAGGTTTTAAAGATGTTAGAAGAAGGTAAGGATGTAATATTAGAAATAGATATACAAGGTGCATTAAAAATTAAATCTTCATATCCTAAAGGAATATTTATATTTATTATGCCTCCGTCTATGGAAGAACTTAGGAATAGAATAACAAATAGAGGAAGCGAAACTCCAGAGTCATTAAAGACTAGAATGGAATGTGCTTATGATGAAATAAGCTTTGCATCTAAATATGACTATGCCGTTGTAAATGATAAGGTTGAAGATGCAGTTAAAAAAATTGAAAGTATAATAGTCGCTGAAAAATGTAGAGTATTTAAAATTAAAGATGAGCTATTAGGGAGGTTCTAAAAGATATGAGTAATTCAAAGAGCAATTCAATGATTAATCCATCTATTGTGGAATTATTAGAAAAAGTGGATAACAGATATTCATTAGTAGTATCTACTTCAAGAAGAGCAAGAAAAATAATTGACGGTGAAGAGCCAAAAGTACAAGGCGTAGGTGCAAAGCCATTAACTATTGCTATTAATGAAGTTAAACAAGGGATTATAGAAATTAGAGAGGCAGATGATAAGTTTACTAAGGTTCAAGAAGTTGAACTAGTAAATGAAGAAGCGGAAGAAGGCTCAAATTTAGATGAGTAAGAAAAATGTAGTTATTGGAGTAACAGGTGGAGTTGCAGTCTATAAGGCTCTAGATGTTATAAGCAGATTGAAAAAGAAAGATATAAATGTGGACGTTATTATGACAAAGTCAGCTTGTGAGTTTGTTACTCCATTAAGTTTTCAATCATTAAGTCAAAATGCAGTAATAAAGAATATGTTTGATGAACCTAAGGTTTTTGAAATTCAGCATATATCTTTAGCTAAAAAAGCGGATATACTAGTAGTAGTTCCAGCTACAGCAAATATTATAGGTAAAGTAGCAAATGGCATTGCTGATGATATGTTATCAACTACTATTATGGCTACTAATGCAAAGGTAATCTTTGCACCAGCTATGAATACTAATATGTATAACAATCCCATAGTTAAAGAAAATATTAAAAAATTGAAAAGTTATGGGTATGAGTTTATAAATCCTAGTAGTGGGCGATTAGCTTGCGGAGATGTAGGAAATGGAAAACTTGCTGACACAGAAGAAATTGCAGAAGTGGTTTTATCACATCTTCATGAACCAAAGGACCTAGTAGGTAAAAAAGTGCTAGTAACAGCAGGACCTACTAGAGCTAATATAGATCCAGTAAGGTTTTTAACTAACAGATCTACTGGTAAGATGGGATATGCAATTGCTGAAGAGGCTAGAGACAGGGGAGCAGAAGTGGTTCTTGTCAGTGGTCCTACCAGTATAAAAGCACCATTAGGAGTTAAAATCATAAAAGTAGAAACCAATGAAGAAATGTTAAAGGCAGTTAAAGCAGAATTTGATACTAGTGATATTGTGGTTAAATCTGCAGCAGTAAGCGATTATAAACCTAAGACTTATTCAGATAAGAAGATAAAAAAGGGACCAGGTAATTTAAATATAGAACTAGAAAGAGATAACGATATTCTAAAGGAACTAGGAACCCTGAAAAAACACCAAATCTTAGTTGGATTTGCAGCTGAGAGTAACGATGTAATAGAAAATGCTCACATAAAGCTAAAAAAGAAAAATCTTGATTATATTGTAGCTAATAATATAACTGAAAGTAATGCAGGCTTTGGAAGTGATACTAATAGGGTTACTGTTATAAATAGAGATGGGAAAGAAATATCTCTTGATAATATGAGTAAAAGATTAGTTGGACATGAGCTTTTTAATATGATTTTAAACAATAAATAAAAAGAGCGACTAAGTCGCTTTTTTTATTATTTATTTATATAATATATCTAATGGGTTTAAAAAAGAAGATATGGTTAATAGCTAATTTAGAATGGAGGTAGACACCTCTAGAAGGGGGCTAAAAGTGTATTTAGGAATTATCGTAAATAATGAAGCTGTAAAAGTAGATAAAATATTTACATATAAGGTGCCTGAAAGCTTATATGGTAAAGTAAAAAAAGGCAGAATGGTTACAGTTCCCTTTGGAAATGGAAATAAGAAAATATATGGATTTATAGTTGATATATTTTATGATATAGATGATAATACTAAATTGAAAGAAATTGTTGATATAGATGACAGTATGGAATTTCTTACGGAGGATAATATACGTCTTATAGAAATAATGAGAAGGAAGTATTTATGTACTTATTTAGAATGTATAAAAGTTATGATTCCCAGTGGAATAACTAAAGGAACAACCTTTAAAACTAAAAATAGTGTAATTATTGGTAGACCATTAACAGAAAAATATAGTAAAGAAGAATATATAAATATTGTGAGTTTTATAGGAGAACATAATGGAATTTATAATAAGACAGAACTTACTGGTGAGTTTAAATTTTCTTTGTCTAGGATTAATACATTAATTAAGAATGGATTCTTAGATGTTAAAAAAACTATAGTTAATAGGTATAATGAAAATGTATATAAAAAATATGAGGAAAAAATATTAAATTCAATTCAACAAAGATGTGTTGATACTATATTATCCCAAAGTAGTAGTAATAAATTTCTTATTCATGGTATAACTGGTAGTGGAAAAACTGAGATATATATGAACCTAGTAAAAGAGATGATTAAAAAAAATAAAGATTCTATAATATTAATTCCGGAAATTGCCTTAACTCCTCAAATGGTTGAAAGGTTTAAAGGACGGTTTGGAAGAGATATTGCTATATTTCATAGTAGGTTATCTATAGGTGAGAGATTTGATGAATGGATGAGAGTAAAAACAGGAAATGTTAAAGTAGCCATAGGTGCTAGATCTGCAATTTTTCTTCCTTTTTCTAATTTAGGTCTTATTGTTATAGATGAGGAACATGAAACTAGCTATAAATCAGATAGTGACCCCAAATATCATGCAAGAGATATAGCTAGTTTAAAAGCTGAAATTGAAGGATGTAAAGTGGTGTTAGGATCTGCTACACCCTCCATTGAGACTTATTATAAGGCTACAGAAGGTGAATATGATATAATTACTTTAAATCACAGAGCCGATGGAGCTAATCTTCCAACTATAGAGATAGTGGATATGAGAGAAGAGCTAAAAGAAGGAAATAAGTCTATGTTTAGTAGAAGACTTTATGAAGAAATGACAGCATGCTTAGAAAAAAAAGAGCAAGCCATAATGTTTTTAAATAGAAGAGGATATTCTACTTTTGTATCTTGCAGAGAGTGTGGTTACGTATTTAAGTGTGATAATTGTGATATTTCTCTTACCTATCATAATGATAACAATTTAACTTGTCACTATTGTGGAGCAAAGCAAAGAGCATTAAAAACTTGTCCAAAATGTAAAAGTAAATATGTGAAATATTTTGGAGTAGGCACAGAGCAATTAGAACATAGTGTTAGAAAGACCTTTTTAGATAGTAAGCCTCTTAGAATGGATTTTGATACTACAAGGGGAAAAGATTCTTATGAAAAAATATATAAAGACTTTTCTGCAAAAAGGCATAATGTGTTAATAGGTACTCAAATGATTGCTAAGGGCTTGGATTTTAAAGAAGTAACTCTAGTAGGAATAATTGCTGCAGATTTGTCTTTAAATCTACCGGACTATAGAGCTGCAGAAAAGACTTTTCAATTAGTAACTCAAGTAGCTGGGAGAGCAGGTAGAGGGAATAAGGCTGGAAAGGTAATACTTCAGACTTATAATCCAGATAATTATAGTATAGTTTATGCTGCTGCAAATGATTATAAAAGTTTTTATGAAGAAGAAATAATTATTAGAAAGCTAAGGGAGTATCCACCTTTTTCTAAGATTCTGTGTATAAATTTAAGTAGTGAAAATGAGGAACATTTAATAAAAAGTATACAAAGTTTAGCAGATAAAGTAAGGATAAAAAACTATGGAAGTGATAAAATTGAGTTATTAGGACCATGTCCTTGTGGGGTTTCTAAAATAAAAAGTTTGTATAGATGGCAAATTATAATTAAAGGTGATTTTGATGATAATTATGCTATGGATATAAAAAATTTAGTCTATGAACAGATTAATTATAAAAATATAAGAATTGGTATTGATATAAATCCAAATAATTTACTGTAAGGGAGAATGATTATGGCATTAAGAAATATAAGAATTAATGAAGACCCAATTTTAAGGAAGATTAGTAAGGTAGTTAAAAATATTGATGAAAGAACACAAATATTAATTGATGATATGCTAGATACTATGTATGAAGCTAATGGAGTAGGTCTTGCAGCACCACAAGTAGGTATTTTAAAGCGAGTGGTGGTTATAGATATTGGTGATGGACCAATAATACTTATTAATCCAGAGATTGTTGAGGCTAATGGTGAAGTTAAAGATGTAGAAGGATGTCTAAGTGTACCAGGTAAACAAGGAAATGTTATAAGACCCAAATATGTAAAAGTTAAAGCTGAAGACAGAGATGGAAATTCTATTGAAATTCAGGGGGAGGATCTTCTAGCAAGGGCTCTTTGTCATGAAATAGATCATTTAAATGGAATATTATATACTGATAAGACAGTGAAATAGGAGGTATGAAGATGAATATAGTATTTATGGGTACACCAGATTTTGCAGTGCCATCCTTAGAAGCAATTATTGAAAAATATGGAGTTAAGGCAGTACTTACTCAGCCAGATAGACCTAAAGGAAGAGGAAAATCTGTGGCAATGTCACCAGTAAAACAGGTAGCACTTAACCATGATATAAAAGTATATCAACCAGAAAAATTAAAAAATGAAAAAAGTTTAATAGAAGAATTAAAAAATATGAATTTAGATTTCATAATAGTTGTAGCCTTTGGTCAAATTCTATCTAAGGAAGTCTTAGATATACCTAAATATGGATGTATAAACCTTCATGGTTCATTACTTCCTAAATATAGAGGTGCAGCACCAATTCATTATGCTATTATGAAGGGAGAAAAGGAAAGCGGAAATACCACCATGCTAATGGATATTGGTTTAGATACAGGAGATATGTTGTTAAAGAACAAAGTAGAGATTACAGAAAATATGACTACTGCAGAGCTCCATGATAAACTTATGAACAGTGGGGCTGAGCTTTTAATTGAAACTATAGAAGGCCTTTATAATAACAGGATAACTCCAATAAAGCAAGGAGAAAGTGAAAGTTGTTATGCCAGTATGCTGAATAAAGAGATGGCAAAGATTAATTGGAATCAAAGTTCTAAAGACATACATAATTTTGTAAGAGGACTTTACTCTTTTCCAATAGCTTATACTTATTATAAAGATGAGCCTATGAAGGTAATTGAAACTAGACTTACTAACGAGAAGTCTTCTAAAACTCCAGGGACTATTTTAAAAGTTGATAAAGAAGGAATGTTGGTTTCAACTGAAGATAATAATATATTAATAACTAAGGTTCAATTTCCTAATAAAAAGCCTTTAAGAGTAGAAGAATATATAAAAGGAAATTCTATTGAAGATAATATATTATTAAAAAGTTCAAAAGAAGAGTAAAAATTAATTAAATAAAATAAGGAGAAATATATATGGGATATTATTATGGAAGTTTTTTTGACAGAACGATGATTATTCTTATACCAGCTCTTATCATTTCAATATGGGCGCAGATGAAAATAAAAAGTAGTTATACAAAGTATTCACAAGTATATAGTAGAAATGGATATACTGGAAGTCAAGTAGCTAGAATGATATTAGATGCCTACGGACTTTTTGATATTCCAGTATTAGTTACAGGGGGTCACCTTACAGATCACTATGACCCTAGTAAAAAGGTGGTAAAATTATCAACAGATGTATACAACGGTACATCACTGGCAGCTATAGGTGTAGCTGCCCATGAGATAGGTCATGCTATTCAACATAAAGAAGGATATGCACCAATTAAAATAAGAACAGCTTTAGTACCAATTGCTAATATAGGCTCCCAAGCTTCATGGATATTATTCTTTATTGGAATTGTAATGTCTTTTACTCCATTAGTTAACTTTGGTATTATATTATTCTCAGCAGCAGTTCTTTTTCAGATAGTTACACTGCCTGTAGAGTTTAATGCATCCAGTAGAGCTGTAGCCATATTAAGTGCAAGGAATATACTTTATGAAGATGAAGTAAAGGGAGCTAAAAATGTTTTGACTGCAGCAGCATTAACCTATGTAGCAGCAGCAGTTACAGCTATTGCACAGCTTTTAAGACTCATTGCTATAAGAAATAGAAATGATTAGTAGGAAAATGGATAAACACTAGAAATCGTAGATAGGATGATATGAATGATAGGTGCTAGAGAAGTAGCAATAAATACAGTAATGCAAGTCTTTGAAAATAAGGCTTATTCCAATATTGTTTTAAACAACAACCTTAGTCAATGTAATCTTGGAGATAAAGATAAAGCATTAGCTACAGAACTTGTTTATGGTACTATAAAATATAGGTATGCAATTGATAAAATACTTAAGACTTTTTTAGAAAAAAAATTTGACAAAACAGATAAATATATTTTAAATTTATTAAGGGTTTGTATATATCAGCTTAGATATTTAGATAAAATACCTGAGTTTGCAGCAGTAAATGAGGGCGTTAATTTAGCTAAAGCTAATGTGTCTGTGGGAGCTTCCAAATTAGTAAATGGTGTATTAAGAAGTTATTTAAGAAATAAGAATAAAGATTATTATAATAAAGAAAATATTAATGAAAGATTAGCATTTTCATATTCTTTTCCTCAATGGATGGTAAAATTATTTATTGAGCAATATGGAGAGGTAGTTGGAGAAAAGATACTAGATGGGCTTAATAAAAGACCTGCTGTTACAGTTAGAGTAAACTCCACAAAGGGAGATTTTGAACAGGTTTTTCATGAGTTGGAAAAAAATGCTTACAACGTAGAAGAGGGATCTATATGTCCTGAAGCCATAAGAATCGTAAGAGGGAAGAGTGTAGAGGAAAATCCACTGTTTAAGAAAGGTGCTATCACAGTTCAAGATGAAAGTGCTATGCTAGTAGCACCTAGTATGGATTTAAAAGAGCATATGACTATATTAGATTTATGTAGTGCTCCAGGAGGAAAAACTACTCATATAGCTGAAATAATGGATAATACAGGTATAGTTAAGGCTTTTGATATTTATGATCATAAGCTAGAACTTATAAGAAGTAATAGTGAAAGATTAGGACTAACAAACATTGAATTAGATATATTAGATGCTACTAAAGAATGCAAAGAATTAATTGCGGTGGGAGATAGAGTGCTTATAGATGTACCTTGCTCTGGCCTAGGAATAATAAGAAAAAAACCAGAAATTAAATATACAAAAAAAGAGAAAGAATTAAAATCTTTAATAACAGTTCAACGTGAAATAATGAAGAATGCAGCTAAATATGTAAAACCAGATGGAATAATTTTATATTCAACTTGTACTATAAATAAAGTAGAAAATCAAGGAAATATAAATTGGTTTTTAAGTAATTTTAAAGATTTTAGTGTAGAACCTTTAAACTTTGGACAGGTGGAAAATCTGGTCTATGACGAAAAGGGTTCTGTAACAGTGTTGCCTAATGAATATATGGATGGATTTTTTATAGCAAAAATTCGTAGAAATAAATAGGAGTAGAAATGAAAAATATATTAGATTTAGATATAGAAGAACTTAAATCATGGATGAAAGAAAATGGTGAAAAAGAATTTAGAGCTAAACAAGTATTCTCTTGGATTTATAATGAAGTTTGGGACTTCAAAGATATGACTAACATATCTAAAGATACTTTGAAAAAATTAGAAAAAAATTTTTTTATAGGAATACCTAGAATAGTAGAAACATATAGTTCTAAAAATAGTGATACTCGCAAGCATTTATTTCTTTTACATGATGGTAATATAGTTGAAGGAGTGGTTATGCAGTATAATCATGGAAATTCTATATGCATATCAACTCAGGTAGGATGTAATATGGGTTGTAAGTTTTGTGCTTCAACCATTGGAGGAGCTGTTAGAAGTTTAAGTAGTGGAGAAATGTTAGGTCAGATTATGGTTTCACAAAAACAACTTGGGGAGAGAATCTCAAATATTGTACTTATGGGAAGTGGAGAACCGTTAGATAACTATGATAATGTTGTAAAATTTATTAGGGATGTAAATTCTCAGTATGGACTTAATATAGGACAACGTCATATAACTCTTTCTACATGTGGAATTGTGCCTAAGATAAAGATCTTAGCAAATTTAGATTTACAGATAACACTAGCAATTTCATTACATGCTCCTAATGATGAGTTGCGTGTGAAAACTATGCCTATTGCTAAGGTGTATTCTATAGCTGAGCTTATTGATAGCTGTAAATATTATATTGATAAAACAGGTCGAAGAATTACCTTTGAATATGCATTAGTAAAGGGGGTAAACGACTCTAAAGAGCAAGCTGAGCAATTAGTAAAATTAATAAGAGGTATGTTATGTCATGTAAATTTAATTCCAATAAATGAAATAGATGAAAATGATTTAAAAAAATCAAATGAGGAGCAAGTTAAGTGCTTTAGAGATATTTTAATGAAACATGGGATTGAAACTACTGTTAGAAAAGAAATGGGTTTAGACATAAATGCTGCTTGTGGTCAGCTGAGAAAAAGTTATATAGAAAAAAGGGAGTTGTAGTTTTTAATGGGGAGATTGTTAGGAATAGAAACGGATGTTGGAAATAAAAGAACTTTTAATGAAGATTCCGTTGGTTACTATGAAGAAGAAGATTTCGGTATTTTTGTAATAGCCGATGGTATGGGAGGGCATAATGCTGGTGAAGTTGCTAGTAAGATTGCTATAGATACCATTATTGAATATGTAATTAATCATAAAAAGGATAGGTCAGAAGAGGAAATTTTAAATGAGGCAATCCTAAGTGCTAATAGAAAAATATATAGAGAAAGCTTGTTAAACGAAAGTTGTAATGGAATGGGAACTACTCTTGTGGGAGCTTTTGTGAGAGGAAATAACTTAACTATGGTAAACATAGGAGATAGTAGAGGATATATTTTAAAGGATGGACAGCTTGTTAAGGTTACAAAAGATCATTCATTGGTACAAGAACTATTAGATAATGGAACAATAACTAATGAGGAAGCTAAGAATCATCCTAATAAAAATGTTATAACAAGAGCTTTAGGAACTAATCCAGTAGTGACGGCAGATTACTACAGTTTAGATATAAGAGGGGTTTCTAAAATTCTTCTTTGTAGTGATGGACTTACTAATGAAGTAAGTGAGGAGGATATTTTTAGAGTTTTACAAGGTTATAATGGCAATCAATGTATGGAACTAATAAACATGAGTAAGAAAAATGGTGGAAGAGATAATATTTCTATCATCATTTTTAAAGGAGAGTGGGAGTGCAGATGATAGGAACTATGTTAGGAAATAGATATGAACTCATAGAAAAGATTGGCGAAGGGGGTATGGCAGTAGTATATAAGGCTAAATGTAGAATTTTAAATAGATTTGTAGCAATAAAAATACTAAAGCCAGAGTACTCTAATAATAGTGAATTTATGGAGAAATTTAGAAGAGAAGCTTTAGCTACAGCAACCTTTTCCCATAGTAATATAGTTAATATTTATGATGTGGGTTCAGAAGAAAATATTAATTATATTGTAATGGAATTAGTGAATGGAAAAACTTTAAAAGAATACATAAGAGAAAATGCACCTCTTTCTATGGACTCAACTTTAAAGATTTCAATACAAATTGCGAAAGCTTTAGAATGCGCTCATAAAAATAAAATTATCCATAGAGATATAAAACCTCACAATATATTAATAAATGAAGAAGGTGTAATTAAGGTTACAGATTTTGGAATAGCGAAAGCTACTTCATCTGATACAATAACTCATACTAATAAAGTTATTGGTTCTGCACATTACTTCTCTCCTGAGCAAGCCAAAGGAAAGATAGTTGATAATAGAACAGATATCTATTCTTTTGGAATTGTGATATATGAAATGCTAACAGGAAGAGTTCCATTTGATGGAGAAAGTGCTGTAGCGGTTGCACTTAAACATATACAAGATACTATTGTGCCTCCTAAGGTTTTAGTTCCTGAAGTACCAGATAGTCTAAATAATTTGGTAATTAAGGCTACCCAGAAGGAAGTTATAAAAAGATATAATAATGTAACAGATATGTTAATAGATTTAATGAGAATAGAGAATAATAATAAGTATATAGTAACACCATCAAATATGGATAATGATTATACTACAGTAATGGATGCAACTCAAATTCAAAATACTATGTATGCCAGCAACCTTGGAAAGAAATTAACCAATAAGGATATGGATGATGAGGAAGAAGAGGAAGAAGACGAGGATTATGAAGAGTATGATGGCGAAAAAAGAAAAACTAGCACTTGGAAAAAGGTATTAATAGTTGGAGGGGCTCTTTTATTAACTATTCTCTTAGGTGTATTTGTAGGTACTAGTATATATAATAAAGGTAACACCAATGTTAAAAAAGACGAATTAAAGGTTCCAAAGATAATTGGACTTACAGCAGATGAAGCTAAAGATGCTGTAGAAAAGTTAGGATTAACTTATGTAGTCTTAGGAGAGGAAGCTAGTGATAAGCCAGCTGGAACTATAATTGCAGTATTTCCATCAGAAGGTACTGCAGTAAAAAAAGAAAGTGAAGTTAGAGTAAGGATTAGTACAGGACCAGGAGAGATTGAGGTACCAGATGTTGTGAAACTGGGTAAAAGTGTTGCCCAAGACCATATAGTTACTCAAGGACTTAAGGTGGGAAAGATAACAGAAGACTATTCTGAAGAAATAGAAGCAGGTGCAGTAATAAGTACCAATCCAGTAGCAAAGACTAAGGTTAAAAAAGGTGATACAGTAGATATAGTTATAAGTAAAGGTTCTAAGATTAAGAAGACACAAGTACCAGATCTCATTGGATTAACACTAAAAGAAGCAGAGCAAGTATTAGCCGTAGTAAATCTAAAACTTGGACCTACTACTGCAGTAATAACTGATGATAAAAGTAGAGATGGAAAGATATTCAACCAAAGTGAACCTGCTCTCACTTCAGTACAAGAAAATGAAAAAATAAGTGTTAATTATTATCAATATAAGGATCCAAATGAAGGCAAGGTTCAAGTACCTAATTTTATTGGAAGAACCATTGAAGATGCACAAGCAACAGCTAACTCACTTGGAGTTAGAATAACTGTTACTGGAGATAGAAAAGGTCTTATAATAAGTCAAGATGTACCTGAAGGTAATAAGTTAGATAAAGGAAGTACTATAAATCTTATAGCTCAAATAAAAGCCCCTAATATAGGCGGCGATGATGACGAAGATAAAGAACCTTAACCAATGAGTTAATAATCCTTAGGTAAGTTTTAAACTTGCCTAAGGATTAGTTAAAATTTAGGAGGAATATATGCAAGGTTTAATAGTTAAAGGAATTGGTGGATTATACTATGTAGATGTTGAAGAAAAAGTTATAGAGTGTAAGGCTAGAGGAAAATTTAGGCATAAGGGTGAAACTCCTATGATTGGTGATGAGGTAATCATAGAAGAAGAAAATGGGAAGGGTGTTATAACGGAAATATTAAAGAGAAAAAACCAACTTATAAGACCTGCCGTTGCTAATGTAACTCAAGCCTTTGTAGTAGTTACTAGTAAGAATCCAGATTTGAATTTAAGCTTATTATATAAATTTCTAGTTTTATGTGAGTATAATCATGTAGTACCTATTATTTGCTTTAATAAAATGGACATTGAAAGTGATTATAGCAAGGAAATAGGTAATATGTTAAATGAAGCTGGATATGAAATAATGTATGTACAAGGAAAACATGGTGTTGGCATAGAACAGTTAAAGGGAAAGATAAAGGGGAATATTACTGTATTTTGTGGGCCTTCTGGAGTTGGTAAATCTACTATACTGAATAAAGTTTTAGGTAGAGATGCTATGAAAATTGGTGATATTAGTGATAAACTAAAAAGAGGAAAACATACAACTAGGCATAGTGAACTTATAAGGATAGAAGATGGATTTTTAGTTGACACACCAGGATTTTCTTCCTTGGAATTAGATTTCATAGATAAAGAAGAACTACAACATCTATTTCCAGAATTTGAAGAGTTTAAAGATGGATGTAAGTTTAATAACTGTGTTCATTATAAAGAACCAGGTTGTATAGTAAAACAAAAGGTAGAATCTGGACAAATAAATAAAAGTAGATATGAATTCTACATAAAAACATTAGAAGAAATTATTAGTAGGGGGAATAGAAAATGATAAAATTATCACCATCTATATTGTCAGCAGACTTTTCAAGGTTAGGAGAACAGGTTAAAGAAATAGAAAAATATGGAGCGGATTGGGTCCATATAGATGTTATGGACGGTATGTTTGTACCTAACATATCCTTTGGAGTGCCTGTTATAAAACCCATAAGAAATCTTACAACCTTAGTTTTCGATGTACATTTAATGATTGAAGATCCAGCTAGATACGTAAAGGATTTTGTAGATGCAGGAGCTGATATGATAACAGTTCATTATGAAGCTGATAGACATATAGACAGAACTATAAAATATATTAAAAGCTTAGGAGTTAAAGCTGGAGTAGCATTAAATCCTGGTACTCCTGTTTCTATGATAGAAAACTTAATTCCAGATTTAGATATGGTACTTATCATGTCAGTTAATCCGGGATTTGGAGGTCAAAAATATATAGAGTATTCAGTAGATAAAATATCACAGGTTAAAGAGTTAAAGGATAAATATAATAAAGAATTATATATACAAGTAGATGGTGGCATAGATGCAACCAATGTTAGTAAAGTTATAAAATGTGGAGCTAATTCTATAGTAGCGGGTTCAGCAGTATTCAAAAATAATGAAATAGAAAAAAATATAAGTAATATAAAAAGTGGGTTTTAGTATGCAAGCAGTTATAGTTGGAGGAGGAGATCCTCCAAGTAAAAAGATTTTAGATAAATATATAAATGAAAAGTCTATAATTATAGCAGCTGATGGAGGCGCTAACGTTCTTTTAAATCATGAAATACATCCAAATTATTTGTTAGGGGATTTTGACTCTATTGATGAAAAAACGTATATAGAAATAAGTAATAGCTCTAAAACCATTAGATTTCCAAAGGAGAAGGATTATACAGATAGTCATATAGCTTTTAATAAGGCAGTGGAGTTAGGAGCTACAGAAATAATTTTTTTAGGATGTACGGGGAAGAGAATTGATCATTTCTATGCAAATTTATGTATTCTCAATGAAGGTTTAAAAAAATCAATAGATTGTCGTATAATAGATGAGTATAATGAAATCTATCTTATAGATAAACCTACAAATATCTTTGGGAAAAAAGGGGATATATTTTCTCTATTTAGTTATTTAGAAGATACCCATGATTTAACTATAGAGGGAGTCAAATATAAATTAAAGAATTTTGAACTAGCACAAGGAAACAATCTCACTGTATCTAATGAGTTTGAGGAGGAAAAAGTTAGCATAACTTTTTCTAAAGGATGTCTTATAGTAGTGAGAATTCATAAAATATAAATTTAAAATATAGGATTACAGTCATTATTACAATTGATGATTGTAATTTTTTTATTTATGTACCACTTTTTACGTCAATACATATAATGATACTAAAAAGGCTTATGGGGGAAGTAAGTATGAGGAGTAGGACAACTAAAAGGTTGGGACTTATTGTTAGTTCTGTAGGAGCAGGGATAGTATTAGCTATGCTAATTCCATTTTGGGGGTGGATGGTAGCCATAGGTTGTGCCATTATATGTGCTGGATGGTTTATAATGAATAAGTTTTGCTAACAATTGGTTAAGGAGGTTAAAGGGTGACTATAAGAGTAATTAAACTACCTAAGTTTTTATCTAAAATAGTTAAAATTTTTGTAAGAAAAAAACATAGTTATTAATTTTGCACATAAAAAAATGCAACTATAAAGGTAGTTGCATTTTTTTTACCAATTAAACGGCACGTTGAACCTTACCAGAACGTAAGCATCTAGTACAAACGTGTACTGTCTTAGGTGAACCGTTAACTATAGCTTTAACTTTTTTTAAGTTTGGAGCCCATTTTCTTTTTGATTGACGGTGAGAGTGAGAGAATTGTACTCCTGAAACTACACCTTTATCGCATATTTCACATCTTCTTGACATATATTACACCTCCTCAAAATTTCAACATACTGCTATAAATCAAACACAAGTTATTTTAACATAATTACTATGATTGTTGCAAGTATTAAGAAAAATAAACACATACCATTTTATTATACATATTGTTATAATAAAATTCAATGATATATATAATTATATTAGTTGAATTAAATCTTAAGTTAATATAAAATGTTTATAAGGTATAATTAAGGAGGAATTGATTATGAAAGCTAATATAACAACTGAAATAGGAAATATATACTATTCTGAAGATGTAATAGCTAATATAGCAGGTGTATCAACCATGGAATGCTATGGAGTTGTTGGCATGGCTTTAAAGAATGCTAAGGATGGTTTATGGGAATTATTAAAAGCTGAAAACCTAGCAAAAGGAGTTAAAATAACTCAAAAAGAGAATGCTATAGCTATAGAACTATATATAATTGTTGAATATGGAACTAAAATTGCAGTAATCGCTAATAATATAATACAAACAGTTAGATACAATTTAGAAAATCTTACAGGTGTTAAGGTTTCTCAAGTTACTGTTAATATTCAAGGCATTAGAGTTTAAGGGGGAACATAAAGTGGCATATACACAGATTAATGGACGTGATTTTTCAAATATGATAAAAAGTGCTTCAAATGCATTAGAGAAGCAGAAAGAATATGTAAACTCCTTGAATGTATTCCCAGTACCTGATGGAGATACAGGAACAAATATGTCTTTAACCTTTAAGGCTGCAGCTAGAGAAATAGAAGGTTTAGAGAATAAGGGTATAGGAGAAGTATCTAAGAGGTTAGCTAAGGGTGCTTTAATGGGAGCTAGAGGAAATTCTGGAGTTATTCTTTCTCAGATTCTAAGAGGTATGGCAAAGGGTCTTGAAAATGCAGAGGAGGCAACTATAGAGGAAGTTAAGAATTCTTTTGTAGAAGGCTCAAATTTTGCTTATAAAGCAGTTATGAGACCAACAGAAGGAACGATTTTAACTATAATTAGAGCGGCAGGAGAAGCTGCTATCTGCAGTGAAGCTGAAAACATAGTTGAATTATTTGAAGAAGTATGTGAAGAAAGTAAAAAGATGCTTGATAAGACTCCAGAAATGTTACCACAGTTAAAACAAGCTAAGGTAGTAGATGCTGGTGGAATGGGATTATTAATAATATTAAGAGGTATGTTAGAAGTTCTAAAAAATAAAAGTGAAGTTTCTTTAATTAATGATTTAGAAGGTGAATCAGAAAATAATTATGATATTCCAGAGCTAAACATGGCTCCTGAAGATATTAAATTTGGATACTGCACAGAGTTTATCATACTTAATGAAGTAAAAGATATACCCAAATTTAAAGATTTCCTTGAATCTCAAGGTGATTCATTAGTTCTTGTAGGATTAGAGGATATAACTAAGGTTCATGTTCATACTAATGATCCAGGAGCAGTTTTATCTAAAGCAGTAACCTTTGGAGATCTTTCAAAAATTAAAATTGAAAATATGAGAGAACAACACAGATCTTTATTAGGAATAGATGAAAGTAGCAATGATGCAGTAGTGGAAGAAGTAAAAGAGGATCCTAAAGCTTATGGTTTCGTAACTGTAGCTAGAGGTAATGGAATTTCTTCAATATTTAAAGATCTTGGCGTAGATCAGGTTATTGAAGGTGGTCAGACTATGAATCCTAGCACAGAGGATATAGTTAATAGCATCAATAAAATTAATGCTGAGGTAGTATTTGTTCTTCCAAATAATAAAAATATAATAATGGCAGCTACACAAGCTGTAGATTTAATAGAAGACAAAAAGGTTATAGTAATTCCTACAAAAACTATCCCTCAAGGAATTACAGCTATAACTATGTTTAATCCAGATGGCTCTTCAGAAGAAAATGAAGCAGCTATGAATGAAACTATAGAAACAGTTACTTCTGGTTCTGTAACCTATGCGGTTAAGGATACTGAAGACAATGGTAGACATATTAAAGAGGGAGATATTCTAGGATTATTAGAAGGAAAAATAAATGAAATAGGTCAGGATGTATATGCTGTATGTAAAAAGCTTATAGAAAACATGGTAAATGAAGATAGCGAGCTTATTACTATATTCTATGGTGAAGACTGTGAAGAGGATAAGGTTAACCAGTTGGTATCAGAATTAGAAGAAGCATATCCAGACATGGATGTTCAATGTTTTAATGGTGAGCAACCATTATACTATTTTATTACATCAGTAGAATAAAAGCCTTAGGGCTTTTTTTCTATGTTAGCCATATGGAGTTGATAAGGTGAATATTTATAGTAGTGTTACAGCAATTAAAGGTGTAGGGCCTAAAATGGCTGAGAAATTGAGTAAATGTGGAATATATAGTATTTTAGATTTATTGTTATACTTTCCAAGGGATTATGAGAGTATCTTTATTGTTGAAGATTTAGATGAAGTGGATTCTAAGGGGAAGATAATTTTAGAGGTTGGAGTGGAGAGAATTTTACCTGACATAAGGACAAAAACAGGCAAAATACTTACAACCATTAGATTTATTCATAAGGGAAGATTAGTTAAGGGAATATGGTTTAATCAGCCCTATGTGAAAAGTAGTTTTAGAATTGGCAGTAGATATGTTATAAGTGGCATTATAGAGAAACAAGGTAGAGATTTTATAATTAAGAATGGAACCATAATGAGGAATACTACTACAGAGAGTACAGATATTATGGCAAGATATCCCTTAAGGGACGATATTTCTAATACTTTTTTAAATAAAATTGTTACAGAAACTTTAAACACAGTAAAAATAAAAGAAAATTTACCAAAGTCAATTTTGGATGAACATGATTTTATGTCTTTGGATAGTTCTATAAGAAATATACATAATCCTAAAAGTTTAAAGTTATTAGAAGAGGCAAGAAAAAGATTAAAGTTTCAAGAGTTATTTACATACTCTTTAAAGCTTATGGCCTTAAAAAATAGAAGTATTAATTCTAAGGGAATCTCCTTTTCCATATCGAAGGATCTGAAAGCTTTAAAGGATAAGTTGCCTTTTCAGTTAACAGATGCACAAACTAGAACTGTTAGAGAAATATTAAGAGATCAAAAGAAACCTAGTCCTATGAATAGATTAGTTCAAGGAGATGTAGGTAGTGGTAAGACTATAGTTGCTTTTATTGCCCTTTTTAATGTTATTATGAATGGATATCAAGGTGCCATGATGGCGCCTACAGAAATATTGGCAAAACAGCATTACTACGAGGCAGAAAAAGTCTTTAAGGATTTTAATATTACCATAGAGTTACTAACAGGTAGTACCACAGAAAAAAATAAAAACCTTATAAAAGAAAAGTTATTAAAGGGTGAGATAGACTTAATAATAGGTACTCATGCTTTGATAGAAGATAATGTCCAGTTTAAAAACTTAGGACTTATAATAACTGATGAACAGCATAGATTTGGTGTTGGTCAAAGAACTAGATTTGGAAATAAGCGTGAAGATATTGATGTACTTGTAATGAGTGCTACACCTATTCCAAGGACTTTATGTTTATATCTTTATGGAGATTTAGAAGTATCGATAATAGATACTTTACCACCAGGGCGAAAACCCATTGATACCTATTATTTATCTACTCAGGAAAAGGGGAGAATATATAACTTTGCTTTAGAGGAGATAAAAAAAGGAAGACAGATTTATGTAGTTTGTCCATTGGTTGAAGAAAATGAAGATATGAAATTAAGTTCTGTAACAGCATTATATGAAGAACTAAAAAAAACTTACTTTAAAAGTATGGAAATCGCCATTCTCCATGGTAAAATGAGTAATAAAGACAAAAATTTAATTATGAGTGAATTTAAAGAAGGAAACATTAAGGTGTTAATATCCACTACAGTTATTGAAGTAGGTGTAAATGTACCTAATGCAACGGTTATGATTATAGAAAATGCAGAGAGGTTTGGATTATCTCAATTGCATCAGTTAAGGGGAAGAGTTGGAAGAGGATCTCATAAATCTTATTGTGTTCTTGTAGCTAATATAAAAAGTGAAACAACTAAAAAGAGAATGGACATAATGAAAAATAGTAATGATGGTTTTTATATAGCGGAACAAGATTTAAAATTAAGAGGAAGTGGAGAAATGTTTGGACTTAGACAATCTGGTGAAAATGGATTAATTCTTAGTGATTTATCAGAGGATTTTCAACTATTTAAAATAGCAAATCAGGAAGCTAAGAAATTTATTAATAACAAGGATGAAGAAAACAAAAGAATACTTAAAGAAATAATGATTAACTTAGAGAAAAGCACTAGTTATATTTGCTTTAACTAAGGTCAAAGGAGATAAAAATGAGAGTAATTGCAGGAAAAGCTAAAGGAAGAAAGTTACTATCACCAGAGGGGATGGGCACTAGACCTACTCTAGATAGAGTTAAAGAATCAATTTTCAGCATAATACAAAATAAAGTAAGAGGCAGTATAGTTTTAGATCAATTTTCTGGTACAGGAAGCCTAGGTCTAGAGGCTGCAAGTAGAGGAGCTAAAGAGTGTCATTTAATAGACATGGGAGACGTAACTTATAAATATTTAAAAGAAAATATTAAAAATTTAAAATTTGAAGATTTCTGTACATCTTATAAAGGTGATTCATACAAATACTTAGAGGAGTTTGGGAGAATAGGAAAGGTATTTGATTTAATATTTATAGACCCACCTTATGCAAAAGATATGATTCCACCAGCTCTAGAACTTATTAAAAAACATAATTTACTACAAAGAGATGGCTTGATTGTAACGAAAATAGATTCAGGTGAAGAAATTTGTGAAGGTTATGAAGACATTGTTTTAATAGACCAAAGAAAATACGGAAACACCACTGTATGTTTCTATGAATTTAAGGAGTAAAAAATGATTAAAGCAGTTTATCCAGGCAGTTTTGACCCAATAACAAATGGTCACTTAGATATTATAAAAAGATGTTCATACGTATTTGATCAGGTTACAGTAGCTGTATTACTAAATCCTAACAAAAGTGGATGGTTTAGCATTGAAGAAAGAATTGATCAAATTGAGAGAGTGGTTAAAGCCTTACCAAATGTAAAAGTAAAAAGTTTTACAGGTCTTTTAGTGGATTTTATGGAAGCAGAAGACAGTGATGTAATGGTTAAGGGACTTAGATCTATGTCAGACTTTGATTATGAGTTTCAAATGGCACTAATGAATAAAAAGCTTGATAAAACAAAAGAAACTATGTTTATGATGACCAACTCTAAGTACTCTTATCTTAGCTCATCAGCTATAAAGCAAGTGGCTTTATTTAAGGGACACTTGGATGGATTAATTCCAAAAGAGTTAGAAAATGAAATTAGAGAGAGAGCTAAAAGTTTTGAGGGGGAATTATAGTGAAGGTATTAGAACTATTAGATTATCTACAACAAACTATTGACATGTCACCAAAGAATTTAGTAGGTAAAGTATCTATTAATAAAAAAGAAGTCTTAAGAACTCTTAATGAAATGAGAAAATTGCTACCAGATGAATTTGAAGAAGCTAAAAATTTAATGAATCGTAAAGAAATAATTTTAGACGAAGCAAGAAGTGAAGCAGAACGTATTATTCAGGATAGTAGAAAAAGAGCACAACAAGAATATGAAAACTGTGATGTGTTAGTAGCTGCTAAAAAAGAAGCAGAAGAAATATTAGAAAGTGCTAATGAGGAAGCTAAAAAAATTAAAGGTGAAGCTAATAAGCAAGCTAAGGATTTAAAATTTGGAGTTATGAATTATGCAGACAGCACTTTAAGCAATTTACAAAAGGATATAGACATTATAGGAGAAGAGTCTTTAAAAGTTATACAAAATGAAATGGAAGAAATGCTTGTTAAATTATATAAAGAAATTTCTTCCACTACATCTAAGGTAAGAGAAAATATTAAAGAATTAGGAAATGACTAAAAACAATCTCGTAACTTTTTAAATATTACAGGGATAGAAAATATAAATATTAGTAGTACCAAAAACCCTGGTTTAGATGATAGCATAGTATTGTTTATGAAAAAAGTTTCCTGATTAACTAGAGAAAATGGTAGCTTTAAAAATAACAATGTTATCAAGGTGCATATTATTCCCTGAACAACTTTTAGAAATATATATTTTTTCATTGATACCTTATATTTGTAAACAAAGGAGTATACTTGGAAAGTTATAGATAACCCACTAAAACCTATTAAAAAGCTGCATATAAGAATTTTAATATTTAGAGTTAAGGAGCTTATAGCTACAATGTTACATCCATTTGTAATTTCTATAAATCCAAGGAAGACTCCATCAAGTAGATTGTAATTAATAATACCAGAACTACATAAAGAAATAAGGGCAGTGTGATATATTCCACTGCTTTTTATTATGTTTATAATTACAGAAAAAATAACTACAAAACTACCTATTGATAAGCAGGTTTTGGTAGCATCTTCAAGGGAATTTTTCATAGCTACCCCGAAGTTAGGGCTTTCTTTTATCTGTGTGGCAGCAACAGAAGAATTACTATATATAGTATATTTATTAGTCTTTTTAGTAGGTAATATTAACCCCATAACAATACAAGATAAAGCATTAGAAATAAGAAGGATATAACCCAAAAATGCACTATGGAGCATTGCAGTACCAACAGTACCTATAATAAACAGAGGGCTTCCATTGGTGGCTATATTTAAAAGTCTTTCAAAAGTTGGTTTATCAATAACCTTCCTTTCATAGAGTTCACAAGCATATCTGGACCCAAGAGGATATCCACAAAACAAACTAGCTAAAATAACTACACTACACTCCTTTGGTAGTCTTAAAGGGGTACATAGTATCTTACCTAAAAATTTTGAATAAATTTCTATACCCCCAAAAGAAAAAATTAAGTTAACTATGACCAAGAAGGGGAATAGTGATGGAAATACTGAGTAAAAAAACAGTTTAGCTCCATTTATAGTAAAGGCTATGCAATCTTTAGGATTTAGTATGATGTAAATAATTAAGAGGGAAAATATTGTTGTAAGCAGAAGGTTTTTTGATGAATTTCTAAATAATAAATATATTAAAAATATAATAAGCGCAATTACAATAAAAAATAATGCCTTCATTTAAATAATCCTTTTAAATTGATATACTTAAATATATTTTTTATCTTGGGAATATATGATAACAAAATATAGGTAAAATAAAATCTTCAAGGTACTTCCAAAACAATTCACTAAAAATTAATCTAATGATTTAGGTTATTTTGGTATGGTTCCTTGAAGAATTATGTTTATAATATAATCGGGCTTTGTAGATAATCTTCCATAGCACTTATGGAAGGATTTAGAATGCTATAGCCACTAGTGCATTGTAAATCTAATTTTAAGGTAGGGTTTATATACTTTGGTAGTTTTGAATATATTGGTATAGAAGAATTGTTCTTCATTGATTTTAATGCCATAGCTCCATGTTTAGTGAAGCCCAAAATACGAGCATATGGACAAGGCTCTTTACGCATTTCTAAGGTATTGTATTCATAAAAGCCTAGAAAATACTGACATAGTATTCTACTGATTCTAGTATAGGTATATCGTTTACTTTTTATCATTTCAATACAATGTTCATAATCTTTAGCGTCTTTTATGGTAGCTAATATCTTATTATGGAGACCTTCAGAAGCATCCGGAATTGATTCGAAAAAGTTATTTTTGCTAGTTATAGCCTTATACTTTATATATGGATACATCATGTAATCAAAGGGAAAATTATAATTTTTATTTTTAAGTTCTATCATATCCTCGTAAACACTAGGAGGAACATGAGATATTAATTCTTCCATTGAAGTATTTGATTTCAAGGATTTTCTAATAGCAGTAGCACTTGAGAAGATATTATTTAAATTGGTACTATTGTAATTTCCACCTTCCCTTTTTATGGTATAGGGTACAATATTACTATGAAGTTTTTTTATGCTCTTAAGGTATTCAACACCTAAAATATTATTAGAAGAATTTAGATAATCAGCTAAGTCTTTTTCATTATAGTAATTTTTCTTATTTAAATAATGAATTAAAGCTGAAGAACGAGCCTTTGGAAAAGGTAATCCTCTATCTAAATCTTCTTTCAATAAGGACTTGAATAAAGGAGGTTCTTCTACTAGTAGATCAGATACTTCTTTAAGAAAGTCTATATCACCTGCTTCACTTCCAAAGCAAATTGAATCTACTATCCCTAGACTATTAAGAAGACTTACGGAACCATAAGAAAAGAATTCCGCAGAAGATAGGCTGTATATTGCAGGGAGTTCTAAAACAATATCTACCCCATTATTTAAAGCCATTGATGTTTTTTTCCATTTATCTACTATAGAAGGAATACCTCTTTGATTAAAGTTTCCACTCATTACTGCAATAATTAAATCACTATTAGTCAATTCTTTAGTTTTATTTATATGAAAAAGGTGTCCATTGTGAAGAGGATTATATTCCACAATAATTCCTGATATTTTCATTAAAATTACCTCCTGTACTCATATAACCATAGATTATATCAAAAAAATGTTAATTATCATAGCCTAATTATTAAATTAAGTCAAAAAAATTCAATATAGAGGTTGAAAAATATATATGAAAAGGGGTATAGTAATAAGGGATATTTAGAATATTTTTACTGAAAGGGGTAAGAAAAAATGAGTTTTACACAAAAGGTATGGAAATTAGCACAACAAGAGATGAAGACAATAGTACTTCCAGAAGGTGAAGAAGAAAGAAATTTAAAGGCTTCAGAAATTATCCATAAAAATAAAATAGCTAAAGTTATATTAGTAGGTAGCCAGGATAAGATTAAGGAAAATGCTAAGAATTTCGGGGTAAATATTGAGGGAATTGAAATTGTAGATCCTGAAGTATCACCTAAGACTGCAGAGTATGCAAAAGCATTTTATGAACTTAGAAAAAATAAGGGTGTTACAGAGGAAAAAGCATTACAAACAGTTAAAGACCCAGTTTATTATGGAACAATGATGGTTAAACTAGAAGATGCCCATGGATTAGTTTCAGGAGCAGTACATAGCACAGGAGATTTATTACGTCCAGGACTTCAAATTATAAAAACAGCTCCAGGAATAAAAGTTGTTTCAAGTTTCTTCGTTATGGAACTTGAAAATTCTTCATATGGAGATAATGGTACTCTATTATTTGGAGATTGTGCAGTTAATCCTAATCCAACATCAGAAGAGCTTGCATCAATAGCTATAAGTACAGCAGAAAATGCAAAGACTCTATGTGGAATAGATCCAAAGGTTGCAATGTTATCTTTCTCAACTATGGGAAGTGCTAAACATGAAAATGTAAATAAGGTTGTTGAAGCTACAAGAATGGCAAAAGAAGCTAGACCAGATCTTGCAATAGATGGAGAATTACAATTAGATGCAGCTATAGTTGATAAAGTAGCAAGTCTTAAAGCACCAAATAGTACAGTAGCAGGAAATTCTAATGTTTTAATATTCCCAGATTTACAAGCAGGAAATATTGGATATAAATTAGTTCAAAGATTTGCAGGAGCTGAAGCTATAGGTCCAGTATGTCAAGGGTTTGCAAAACCAATAAACGACCTTTCAAGAGGATGTAGTGTAGATGATATAGTAAATGTTGTAGCAATTACAGCAGTGCAAGCGCAAAATAGCAAATAAATATTATATTGATTTAATTAAAAATATATTGTAATCTAATATAATGATATATTAATATATTACAAATGCGTCAGGAGGAAATGAGAATGAAAGTATTAGTAATAAACTGTGGAAGTTCTTCATTAAAGTACCAATTAATAAACATGGAAACAGAAGAGAGCTTAGCACAAGGATTAGTTGAAAGAATAGGAATTGAAGGTTCAATTTTAACTCAAAAGGTTCCAGGAAGAGATAAATATATAATAGAGCAACCAATGGCTGACCATAAAGATGCAATAAAATTAGTTTTAGATGCATTAGTAGATGGTAACCATGGAGTTATTTCTTCAATGGATGAAATATCAGCAGTAGGACACAGAGTTGTTCATGGTGGAGAAAAATATTCAGAATCTGTAGTAATTGATGATGCAGTTATGGAAAGTTTAGAAGAGTGTGTAAAACTTGCACCACTTCATAATCCAGCAAACATAATTGGAATTAATGCTTGCAAGAGCTTAATGCCAAACACTCCAATGGTTGCAGTATTCGATACAGCATTCCATCAAACAATGCCAAAAACTGCTTATATGTACCCACTACCATATGAGCTATACACTAAGTATGGAATAAGAAAATATGGTTTCCACGGAACATCACATAAATATGTATCAGCAGAATGTGCTAAATTAATGGGCAAAGACATAAAAGATGTTAAAATCATCACTTGTCATCTTGGAAACGGAGCTAGCTTAGCTGCTATAAAAGATGGCCATTGTGTAGATACAAGTATGGGATTCACTCCACTTGAAGGAATAGCAATGGGAACTAGATGTGGAAACATTGACCCTGCTATAGTTACATTCTTAATGAATGAAGGAAAAATGACAGCTAAAGAAGTTGATAATTTAATGAACAAACAATCAGGAGTTCTTGGATTATCAGGAGTAAGTAGTGACTTTAGAGACATAGAAGATGCTGCTAAAGAAGGAAATGAAAGAGCTATTCTTGCTTTAAATGTATATAACTACAGAGTAAGAGAAATGATTGGTGCTTATGCTGCAGCAATGGGCGGAGTAGATGCAGTTGTATTTACAGCAGGACTTGGAGAAAATGCTATAGAAACTAGAGCAGAAATTTGCAAAGGATTAGAATTCTTAGGTGTTGAAATAGATGATGCTAAGAATAATGTTAGAGGAAAATCTACAGAAGTAAGCAAAGATGGAGCTAAAGTAAAAGTATTTGTTATTCCTACAAATGAAGAGTTAGTAATAGCAAGAGATACTAAAGAACTTACTTCAAAATAGTAAAAATATTTATGTGCTTGAGTAAAAAATTAGCTTTTTATCTTAAGGAAAAAATATACATGTGTAAATTACCTTGACTTTTATCGGTATAATTTATATAATAACTTGTGTTTGAATGATATATTTAATTAACTTAAGGAGGGAAGTTGGAGCTTTACTCAAGCTATGCATTTTGCATTATATATAACTAGTCTTAGTTATATGAGGAAAAACAGGTATATTATGTTTTTTCAGAGTGTTGTTATGATTATAAACTTTAAAGATTTAAATGATAAGAACTATGAGAGAAAGAATATAGATATCGAAATTGAGAAAGATAAGTTTTACGATGGTAGTGAAATGGTAAAATACTCCAAGCCTATTAAGTTTAATGGGTTTTTGCGTCGCAAAAAGGAAGTTATAGAACTTATTGGTGACGTAGATACTGAAGTATTATTAAATTGTTCTAGATGTGCAAAAGCTTTTTCTTATGAAGTTAAGGTGCACATAGAAGAAGAAATATCAAACACTGATGATTGTGAGATTATCTCAACCAATACTGAGAATATAGATATTTATGAAATTATTGAAAACAGTATTCTCCTTGAATTACCTGTTAAAAGGTTATGTAAAGAGGATTGCAAAGGCTTATGCCAGACTTGTGGGAAAGATTTAAATTTAGGACAATGTTCTTGTACTGATTTTTATGTAGACCCTAGACTTGAAAAGCTATCACAAATGTTTTCTAACCATAAGGAGGTGTAATAATGGGAAATCCAGCTAGAAAATTTTCAAAAGCAAGAAGAGATTCAAGAAGAGCTCAAACTTTTAAACTTGGTTTACCAGGAATAGTAGAGTGTCCTCAATGCCACGAAATGAAGCTTGCTCACAGAGTTTGTAAGAACTGTGGTTACTACAAGAATAGAGAAGTTGTTTCAACTGAGGAATAAGAAGAAAGTCGATAGACTTTCTTTTTATTTTTATGTGGAAATTTAAATGAAAAAAATATATAATGTATTTAAATATTTTAAAATTATGAAAGGAGTTACTATGAAGGTTGTAGTTGATGGAATGGGTGGAGATAATTCACCTGAAGCTATAGTAGAAGGTTGTGTTCTTGCACAAAAAGAATATGATATAGATATAATAATTACAGGTCAAGAAGATCTTATAAAAAAAGAATTAGAAAAATATGAATATACCAAAGGAAGAATAACTATTTTAAATACTACTGAAATTATTTCAACTAATGAAGCACCAGTAAAAGCTCTAAAGACTAAGAAGGATTCATCTCTTGTTAAAGCTTTAGAATTAGTTAAGAATAAGGAAGCAGATGCCATTGTATCTGCTGGAAGTACAGGAGCCTTCTTAGCGGGCTGTACTCTTATTGTAAAGAGGATTAAAGGGATAAGCAGACCAGCACTAGCACCAGTTATGCCAGGTAAAAATGGTCCATTTATGATAATAGATGTAGGAGCTAATGCAGATTGTAAACCCCATTATTTAACTCAGTTTGCTCAAATGGGTAAGGTATACTTTGAAAGTGTATTATCTGTTGAAAATCCTACTGTAGGTCTTATAAATATAGGATCAGAGGAAGAAAAGGGAAATGAATTAACCAAGGAAGCTTATCAACTTTTAAAACAAGAGAATTTAAATTTTATAGGAAATGTAGAGCCGAGAGAAATTCCTAAAGGAGAGGTAAATGTCCTTGTATGTGATGGTTTTGTAGGGAATACCGTATTAAAGATGTATGAAGGCGTTGCAGAAACCATTCTAAGTGAGCTTAAAAATGAAATAATGAGTTCCGCAACAACAAAAATAGGTGGACTATTATTAAAGCCTGTATTTAAGAGATTTAAAAAGCACTATGACTATAAAGAATACGGTGGAGCTGCATTTTTAGGGGTTGATGGTATTTGCATAAAAGCTCATGGAAGCTCCGATGCCAAGGCTTTAAAAAATGCAATTAAACTTTCTAAAACCTATTATGATACAAAAGTATTAGATAAAGTTAAAGATGCTTTTAAAGAAGAAAAATAAAAAAATTAAAATAAGTGAATAAAATTTTGTAGGTTTAGTATATTATAATATAGTATTTGAAAATAAACAGTTGATTATTATCCAATATGCTATTATATTAAATAGTGATATTATATTGAATTTTTAGGAGGTATATAAAATGTTTGAAAAGATAAGAGCAAAAATCGCGGAGCAACTAAGCATAGATGAAAATGATATAACTATGGACTCTGGATTTGTTGATGATTTAGGAGCAGACTCATTGGACTTAGTTGAGTTAATTATGGCCCTTGAAGAGGAATTTGACATGGAAATCCCTGATGAAGATGCAGAAAAAATAACTAGTGTTGGAGATGTAGTTGACTACATAAAAGCACGAGTAGAAGAATAATATCAGCAGGTTCCGTAGAAATGCGGAACCTTATTTTTAGATTTATTCTTGAATTTATCCACTTGAGTTTATTTACTTGAATAATAATATTAAGTTAGTAGGTTATTTAGATAAATTGAAGAATAAACCTTGGCGAAAGAGGTAAAAAGATGAAAATATTAAAAAGTACATTAGAATTAAAAAATAAATTAGGTATTGACTTTAAAGATTTAACTTTATTACAAACAGCAATAACTCATAGTTCTTACGCTAATGAAAGAAACGCTGCCTTCAATGAACGATTAGAGTTTTTAGGAGATACAGTTTTAGAATTAATTATATCTGAATATTTATTTACTAATCACATAAATGAAACAGAAGGATACCTTACTAAGGTAAGAGCTTTAATTGTATGTGAAAATTCTTTATTTGAAATAGCTAAGAAGTGGGAACTAGGAAAATACATTTATATGAGTAAAGGTGAAGAATTAACCGGTGGTAGAACTAGAGTATCAATTTTAGCTGATGCTGTAGAAGCTATTATTGCTGCAGTATACTTAGATGAAGGACTTTTAGTAACTAAGGAATTTGTCCTTAAAAACTTTAACTCAATTATTATTAAAGCAGTTAAAAATGAGATAATTTTAGACTATAAGACAAAGCTTCAAGAAATATTACAAAAGAATGGAGATGTAGATATTTCTTATTCTCTTATTAATTTTGAAGGACCACCTCATAGAAGAGAATTTTTTGTGAAGGTTTTGATTAATGGAGAAGCTAAAGGAAGTGGCTCAGGGTATAGTAAGAAAGAAGCTGAACAAATGGCCGCTAGGGAAGTTTTAATTAAGAGGGGTGATATTAGTGAGTAAAAATCATTATATTATACCTATATTTGTGCCTCATATAGGATGTCCTCATACTTGTGTGTTTTGTAATCAGGATAGTATTACAGGAGATGCAGGGTCAGCAGGTAGCGCAGGAAATGTAGATGGTGCTTATGTAAAAAAAACCATAGAGGACTATTTAGAAACTATAGATAGTAGTGATGCTATAATTGAGGTATCATTTTTCGGTGGTACTTTTACAGGAATTAATATGTGCATCCAAAGAGACCTATTATCAGTAGCTCAAAACTATAAAAAAATAGGAAAGATTAAATTTATAAGATTGTCCACAAGACCAGATTATATAGACCAAGAGATTTTAGACCACCTAAAAAGTTTTGATGTAGATATTATAGAATTAGGAGTTCAATCCTTAGATGAAGAAGTTTTACATAAATCAGGAAGAGGGCATAGTTCAGAAGATGTGGAGAAGGCGTCGAAATTAATAAAAGAATATGGATTTACCTTAGGGCATCAAATTATGCTAGGACTCCCAGGAGATACAAGAGAGAAGGATATTGAAACTACAAGAAAAAGTATTTCTATGAATCCAGATATCTGTAGGATATACCCATCCCTAGTTATTAAGGAAACTCCTATGGAAAAGCTCTTAAGGGAAGGCTTATATAAACCATATACTTTAGAGGAAGCTGTAGATATAAGTAAGATAGTCTATGGAATGATGGAGGGTAATGATATAAAGGTTATCCGAATTGGACTTCAACCTACAGAGGAGATTAGTGCTGATGGAGATGTGGTAGATGGACCTTTTCATCCTGCTTTTAGAGAGCTGGTGGAGAGTAGTGTCTACTGTGATATGATTTATGATTACTATAAAGATAAAGAAATGGATAAGTTCAAAATATATATAAACCCTAAAGATATATCTAAGCTTTATTCTAATAAAAAGCAATATTTTAATCTGCTTCTAAAAAAATTAAAGAGTAAAGAAATTTTTGTAACTCAAGAAAGAAATATAGGAAAGTCTTCCATAGGGTTTTATAATGGTACAAAGTTAGATATAATTAATCAGAAGGATTATTTAAAACTTAAATATCAATAAAACTTTTGATTATATAGGCTAAAGTAAATATATATTTTAAAGTATCCTAGTAAGATTATAGGATATCTTCTTTAAATTAAAGTTAGGAGTGGATTTTATGAGGATGACTAAGAAGAAAAGAGAAAAGTATATAAAAATAATAACTACTTGTATATGCATTGCTATGGCTGCAGTACTTATTTTACCTATAATCTTAGGAGCTTAGGAGTGTGAATAGATGTTCTTAAAATCTATCGAAATAAGAGGATTCAAATCCTTTGCAGATAAGACAGAGCTTACATTTAAAAAAGGTGTAACTGTAGTTGTAGGTCCCAATGGAAGTGGAAAAAGTAATATCTCAGATGCTGTAAGGTGGGTGCTGGGTGAACAAAGTATTAGGAATCTTAGAGGAGATAAAATGGAAGATGTAATCTTTGCAGGTACTCAATATAGAAAACCTGTAGGGCTTGCTCAAGTTTCTCTTACTTTAGATAATAGCGATTCTGACTTAGATATAGCCTATTCTCAGGTAACCGTTGCAAGAAGATTATATAGATCAGGTGAAAGTGAGTATTTAATAAATAATACTGTGTGTAGATTAAAAGATGTACAAGCTTTATTTATGGATACAGGTATAGGTAAGGAAGGATATTCATTAATAGGACAAGGTAAAATTGATGCAATCTTAAGTGCTAAGTCAGAGGATAGAAGAAAGTTATTAGAAGAGGCCGCAGGTATAGTAAAATATAAAACAAGAAAAGAAGAGGCTGAGAAGAAACTAGATAACACGGAGCAAAATCTTATTAGAATAAATGATATTATTTCTACCTATGAAGAAAGGCTTCCATCCTTAGAAGAAGATTGTGAAAAAGCCAAAATATTTTTAGAAGCTTCTAAAGAGATAAAAGTAAAGGAAGTTAATATAATCATAGATTTTTTGGAAAAAACTAAAATTAACATAGATAGATACAACAACACAATAAATGCTGTAACTACAGATATAGAAACCTTGAAGAAAGAAAAATATGAATTAAAACTAGCTTATGAAAATAATAATGAAGAGCTAGAAGCTTTAAATAATATTTTAGAAGAAAAGAAAAAGATTTATTATGAAAGTCAAAATAAACATCAAGGAGTAATTGGAGAAGTTAAACTCTTTGAAGAAAAAATATTACATTTAGAAGACAGTATAAATAGATTAAACAGTGAAATACTGCAAAAAAATCAATATCTTGAAGAGTCGTATTTGAAAATAGAAAACCAAAGAAAGAGTATTGCTGCCTTAAAAGAAGAAGAATTAGACATAAATAATAAAATAGAAAAAAAACAATTAGAATTAACAAATGTATTAAATAGTGTGACTAGTGATAATAATAAATTGAAGGAATTAGAAGAGATAAAATTCAAGTATTATAATAATATTAATTCTAAAACTAGCGAAATAGATATTTTAAAAAATAATATCGAAATTAGTAGTGGAAATGTAGAAAATTTAATATTAGATGTTCAAACTTTTAAAAATTCTATATTAATAAATAACAAGACTAAGAATCATTTAATAGAAGAAGAGAATAAGGCTAGTATTAGTATTGAGAAATATGAAGAGGAAGTTAAGGAAAATAGAAAAAAACTATCTAAGTGTAAGCATGACTTAGAGATCTTAGAAAAAAAATTAAAAGAAATATTGAGAGAGCAAGGAAATAAAGAAGCTAGGCTAAATGCTTTGGTAACTTTAGAGAATTCCTATGAAGGATACAATAGATCTGTAAAACTTCTAATGCAACACATAGAGAATAGTAAAGATTATAGAGCAAATGAGGATTGCTATGTACTTGGAGATATAATAAAGGTTCCAGAGAGATTTGAAAGAGCTATAGAGATTGCTATGGGAGCTAGCATATCTAATATTGTCACCAAGGATGAACACATAGCAAAAAATCTTATTAATTACTTGAAAAGTAGTAAAATAGGAAGAGCAACCTTTATGCCTATAAATATAGTAAAGGGTAAGAACCTATTGGTAGATAAAACTGTAAGGGATACTAAGGGATATATAGGCATAGCTAGTGAACTTATAGAATTTGAAGATAAATTTAAGGGTGTAATCGATCAAGTTTTGGGCAAAACTCTTGTATGTGATACTATGGATAATGGACTGCATATATCTAAAGTTTGTGGCTATAAATATAGAATTGTTACTTTAGATGGAGAAGTCTTTAATCCGGGGGGATCACTAACGGGAGGAAGTTATTCTAAAAATGCTAACGTAATTGGTAGAAAGAGAGAAATTGAAAAATTAACTGAGGAAGTAGAAGAAAGTCACGGAGTAGTTGCTCTTAAAAATGAAGAAATAACATCAGTTAATGTTAAGATTAAAGAACTAGATGATAGAGGTCTTAACTTAAGAGATGAAATACATTACGAGAGTATTAATATAACAAAGATTAAGGGTGAAATATCAAGGGTTACAGAAGAGGAACTAAGAAACAAAAGAGAACTTCAAAAAGCTAGCGAAAATCTGGGTAAGGAAGAGGAGAAAATTAAAGCCTTAAAAGCTAAATTAACTTTTTCACAGCAGGAATTAACTGAGCTTAAAGATAAGGTAATTGAATTAGAAGGTCAATATGATGAGCATAACAATAAAACTAAAGGCAAAAATTTATATATAGATGCCATTAAAGATGAATTAACCTCTATAAAAATAAATAAAGCAAAGCTTTTAGAAGTTATAAGTAATAATATTCAAGAATTAGATAGGATGACCCAGGCAGTAGATATTGAGAAAAGGCTAATTGAAAGCAATTTAAAAAATATAGAAACATCCACTTTAGCTAAGGAAGAATATAGAATAAACATATCTAAAAGTACTGAAAATACTAAGGAAATTATTAAGTTACTTAAAGAGTTAGAGCAGTTTTTTGAAGAAACCCAAGTAGAAAAGTTAAAGATAAAAGATAAAATTCCAGTTATAACTTCAAAAATTGAAGATATTGATTTACAATTAGATAAACTAGAAAAAGAAATTCATAAAAATCAGATTTCTTTGGCTAAAATTGAATCAGAAGAAGAAGTTCTATTGAAAAAGCTTAATGAAGAGTATAATCTTACCTTTGCAGAAGGATTAAGTTTTAAACTAGAGGGTTATGATATAGCTATATTAAAGAATGAAGTTGCAGAATTGAAAAAGAGAATAACTGCTCTTGGAGTAGTTAACCTAGGAGCCATAGAAGAATTTAAAGAAGTAAATGAAAAGTATACTTTTATGAGCACACAGAGGGAAGATTTAGTTAAGTCTAAGGAAGAAATAATTGAATTCATAGGCGAGATAACTGAAAAGATGAGAGATGTGTTTATGGAGAATTTTAAGCAGCTCAGGATTTACTTCAATGATACTTTTAAGGAGTTATTTAAGGGTGGAAGTGCTGATTTAAGTCTTCAAGGTGATGATGAGCTAACCTGTAAGATTGAAATAGATGTAGAGCCACCAGGAAAAAAACTTCAAAATATAAATCTACTTTCAGGAGGAGAGAAGGTTTTATCAGCCATTGCACTACTATTTGCAATACTAAAGATGAAGCCAACTCCATTCTGTATACTAGATGAGATTGAGGCTGCGTTAGATGATGCTAATGTACTTAGATATGGAGAATTTTTAAAAAAATTCTCTGAAAACATACAATTCATAGTAATAACTCACAGAAAAGGAACCATGGAAACCAGTGATATGATTTATGGAGTTACTATGGAAGAAAAGGGCGTATCTAAGGTAGTATCCATGGAATTTAATAAGGAATAAGGAGGATTAATATGTTTGGAGGATTTTTTGATAAGTTAAAACAGGGGCTTAGCAAAACTAGAAATACTATAAATGATGCAGTGACTCAAGTATTAAAACTTGCAGTTACAATAGATGATGATTTATATGAAGAACTAGAAGAAGTATTAATAACTAGCGATATAGGGGTAGAAACCTCAGTAGAAATTATTGAAAGGCTTAGAAAAAAGGTTGTTTCTGAAAGAATCAATGATACTGAAGAAATACTTCCAGCTATGAAATCTATAATTATGGATATGCTAGGAGACTATGAAACCTCAATAATACCTGAATCAACACCAGAAGTAAGATTAGTCATTGGTGTTAATGGAGTAGGAAAAACTACATCAATTGGAAAAATGGCTGCTAGAATAAAAAATAATAATTATAAGGTTTTATTAGCAGCAGCAGATACTTTTAGAGCGGCAGCTATAGATCAATTAGAAGTTTGGAGTAATAGAGCTAATGTGGATCTGATAAAACATCAAGAGGGTTCAGATCCAGCAGCTGTTATATACGATGCAGTACAGGCTGCAAAGGCTAGAAAAGTTGATGTGTTAATTTGTGATACTGCAGGTAGACTTCATAATAAGAAAAATCTTATGGATGAACTTGGAAAGATTAATAGAGTTATCGATAGAGAGTATGGAGAAGCTAAAAAGGAAACTTTACTAGTTTTAGATGCTACTACTGGACAAAATGCAGTTATTCAAGCAAAACAATTTATGGAGGTATGTCCTATAGATGGTATAATTCTAACAAAGCTAGATGGTACAGCTAAGGGTGGTATAGTTATCTCTATAAAACATACTTTAAATATTCCAGTTAGATATATAGGAGTAGGGGAAGGTATAGATGATCTTCAAGAATTTAATTCTAGAGATTTTGTAGAAGCTTTATTTTAACTGTTAAGTAAAAATACTTGACAGCTTAAAATTAATTTGTTAATATAAGTTTTGTGAGTTGGGTGATTATATGGAAAAAAGAGTTGAAATATCAATTTTACTAGATTTTTATAACTCATTACTTACTGATAAACAAAGAGATATTATGGATTTATATTATAATAATGACTTATCTCTATCAGAAATAGCAGAAGTTAATAATACTAGTAGGCAAGCAATTCATGACTTAATTAAAAGATGTGGTAATCTTTTAGAAGAGTATGAAAGTAAACTTCACTTAATGAAAAAAACCTTAGCTATAGAAAACTCTAAGACTGAAATTATTAACAAATTAAAAGGGTTAAAAGGTACTACTTCTGAAGAAAATATAAAAAAAGAAATAGACCATATAATTAAAGATATAGAAGAGAATGTATAGGAGGTTTTCATATGGCTTTTGAAGGACTATCTTCCAAATTACAAGAGACCATAAAAAAGCTAAAGGGTAAAGGTAAGCTTTCAGAGAAAGATATTAAAGAAGCTATGAGAGAAGTAAAACTTGCTCTTTTAGAAGCGGATGTAAATTATAAAGTTGTTAAAAACTTTGTAAAGTCTGTCAGTGAAAAATGTCTTGGTGATCAAGTTATGGAAAGTTTAACACCAGGTCAGCAAGTAGTTAAAATAGTTAATGAAGAATTAACTGAGTTAATGGGAACCACTGAAAAGAAAATAGAATTTGTCAACAATGGAATAACAATGATAATGTTAGTTGGTCTCCAAGGTGCAGGTAAAACAACCATGGCAGGAAAGCTGGCTCTAAATCTTAGAAAAAGCAATAAAAAGCCATTACTAGTAGCCTGTGACGTTTATAGACCAGCAGCTATAAAACAACTACAAGTTGTAGGAAAGTCAATAGATGTACCTGTATTCACTATGGGAGATAAAAAAAGCCCAGTAGATATTTCAAAAGCTTCCATTGAACATGCTAAGAGCATTGGAGCTAATGTAGTTATCGTGGATACGGCAGGAAGACTTCACATAGATGAAGCGCTAATGGGAGAACTTGAAGATATAAAAGCTTCAATAAATCCATCAGAAATTTTATTAGTTGTAGATGCTATGACAGGTCAAGATGCAGTAAATGTAGCTGAAACCTTTAATAATACACTAGATATTACAGGAGTTATCGTTACCAAGTTGGATGGTGATACCAGAGGTGGTGCTGCACTATCAATTAAGGCAATCACTGAAAAACCTATAAAATATGTAGGTATGGGAGAGAAGATGACAGATTTGGAAATCTTCCACCCAGAGAGAATGGCATCAAGAATACTTGGTATGGGAGATGTACTTTCTTTAATTGAGAAAGCTCAATCAGCTATCGATGAGAAGAAAGCTACAGAACTCGGTAACAGAATGATGAATCAAGAATTCAATCTTGAGGACTTTTTAGAGACTATGAATCAAATGAAAAATTTAGGACCTATGGGCAAGTTGGTTGAAATGATTCCAGGCTTTAATGCAAAGGAATTAAAGGGTGTAGATTTTTCACAAAGTGAGAAAAATATGGGCAGCATGGAAGCAATAATACATTCCATGACTACAAAGGAAAGAAAAAATCCAAGCATAGTGTCTTCTTCTCCATCTAGAAAGAAGAGAATTGCAGATGGTTCAGGTTCAACTATTCAAGCAGTAAATAAACTTTTAAAAGACTTCGAGATGATGAAAAAAATGATGAAACAGATGAAGGGCATGGGAGGCAAGGCTGGTAAATTTGGTAAAAAAGGCTTGTTTGGAAAATTACCTTTCTAAGTTCAAATACACATAACCTTTGAAGGAGGTGAAAATATAATGGCAGTAAAAATAAGATTAAGAAGAATGGGTGCTAAAAAAGCTCCTTTCTACAGAATAGTTGTTGCTGATTCAAGATCTCCAAGAGATGGAAGATTTGTTGAAGAGATTGGATACTACAATCCAACTACAGAGCCAGTAACTGTTAAAATCGATGAAGAGAAAGCAGTTAAATGGGTAAAAAATGGAGCTCAACCAACAGACACAGTTAAAAGACTTTT
The DNA here is from genome assembly GCF_002367465.1 of Clostridium sp. UBA3061. Lineage (NCBI taxonomy): Bacteria > Bacillati > Bacillota > Clostridia > Eubacteriales > Clostridiaceae > Clostridium > Clostridium sp. UBA3061. Next base: position 156,456 of record NZ_DFCF01000012.1, read on the forward strand.
CAACAATGCGGGAATAAAATAGGAAAGTTTAATTGATTGGAGGCGCAATCCATGAAAGAATTACTTACAATTATTGCAAGGTCATTAGTTGATAACCCTGATTCAGTGCAAGTAAATGAAATTGCTGGAGAGCATTCTATAATTTTAGAATTAAAGGTTGCTGAAGAAGATATGGGGAAAGTAATTGGAAAACAGGGAAGAATAGCTAAGTCTATTAGAACTGTTGTTAAAGCAGCAGCGATTAAAGAAAATAAAAGAGTTGTTGTAGAAATAATATAAGAGTTAGGAATACCTAGCTCTTATTTTTTTATATATTGTAGTTGACAAGAATTACAAAGAATTATTATAATAAACAGAGTTCTTAGCTTCTTTGAAGGTTAGAAATCGTTATCCAGGGACGTAGTAGCTCTTAACTGCCGACTTAAGAATAAGGAGGGAGTATTAGAGCTAATAGTCATCGGGTAAACTGAGTTTATGAAAAAATTTTGTGTTAATAATATTAAGTAATTAAATAGTGAGGAGATATATGATGAGGGAATTGATGAGCGTTGGGCAGATAACTAAGCCCCATGGAGTAAGAGGAGAAGTTAAGGTACTTTCTCTAACAGATAGCTTAGAAAGATTTAGAGACTTAGATAAGGTATACATAGATGATAAAGAAATAAAAATTACATCAGTTAAGCTTCAAAAGGATAGAGCTATATTAAAAATAGAAGGAATTGATTCTATTGAAGAAGCCGAAATTTATAGAAATAAATATCTTCAAGTAAAAAGAGAAGATGCTATAAAATTACCAGAGGGTAGCTACTATGTTGCAGATTTAATGGATTGTTATGTTTATGATACAGATGGAGAAGAATTAGGGAAAATATATGATGTTATTGCAACGGGAAGTAATGATGTATATTGGATTAAATCAGAAGGAAAAGAAGACGTGCTAGTTCCTGCTTTAAAGACAATTGTAGAAGAAGTAGATATAGAAAATAATAAAATTGTAATAAAACCAGTGAAGGTATGGTCTGAATAATGAAGATAGATATATTAACTTTATTTCCAGAGATGTTTCAGGTATTTAATCATAGTATCATAGGAAATGCTATGGAAAAAGGAATATTATCTATAAATACTACTAATATAAGAGACTTCTCTACTAATAAACATAAAAAGGTTGATGATTACCCTTATGGGGGTGGAGCAGGCATGGTGATGACCCCAGAACCCATTGTGAACTCCATAAAACATCTAAGAGAAAATAATAAAGGAAAAGTTATATTTTTAGGTCCTAGAGGTAAGACTTTAAATCAAGAGTTATGTAAAGAACTTGCCAAAGAGGAGGAATTAATATTTTTATGTGGTCATTACGAAGGTATAGATGAGCGAGTATATAAATATATAGATATGGAAATTTCTCTAGGGGATTTTGTTTTAACAGGGGGAGAAATGGCTTGCATACCTGTAGTTGATAGTATTGCTAGAATGATCCCAGGAGTTCTATCCTGTAATGAGAGTTATGAAGAAGAATCCTTTTATGAAGGATTATTAGAATATCCTCAATATACAAGACCTTTTTCCTTTGAAGGAGATGAAGTTCCAGAGGTATTAATATCTGGGCATCACGAAAATGTAAGAAAGTGGCGAAGACTTAAATCATTACTGATTACAAAGGAGAGAAGAAGGGACTTATATAAAAATGTAGAACTGACTAAAGAAGATAAAAAGCTGCTGGAGAATCATCATAAAAAGGATAAATAATATTGCACATTGAAATATTATGTGATAAAATGAGGATTGTGCTAGTACGGGCGGTCCTCTGTCACCCAATGTGAGTAAGAACGTCATAATAAATTTTAGGAGGGAATGCACAATGTTAGATATAATAAAAGCTATAGAAGCAGAACAATTAAGAACTGACTTACCTGAGTTCAATGTAGGAGATACAGTTAAAGTTCACATCAGAATTAAAGAAGGTAACAAAGAAAGAGTTCAAATATTTGAAGGTACCGTTCTTAAAAGACAAAATGGTGGAGCTAGAGAAACTTTTACAGTAAGAAGATTTGCATCAGGAGTTGGAGTTGAAAAAACTTTCCCAATAAATACGCCTGTTATAGAAAAAATCGACGTAGTTAGAAGAGGAAAAGTAAGAAGAGCTAAATTATTCTACTTAAGAGATAGAGTAGGTAAGGCTGCTAAAGTAAAAGAGAGAATGTAAGAAAATGGGGCTAGATAGTCCCTTTTTTTATTACATATATAGAAGTATTTATTATAAATGTGGTGAATACTAAAATAGTTAATTTAATATATCTAATTATAAAATTCTTAGGAGTGAGATAAATGAGTATAAACTGGTTTCCTGGACATATGGCAAAGACCAGAAGAGAAATAAAAGAAAATTTAAAGTTAGTAGATGCAATAATAGAAATTCGTGATGCAAGAATAGCTTATTCAAGTTCTAATCCAGACATTGAAGATATCTGTAGCGAGAAACCTAGAATAATATTATTTAATAAAAGCGATCTTAGTGAAGAATATGTAACAAAGAAGTGGGTAAATAAATTATCAGATGATAAAACTAGAGTATTGTCTGTTAATTGCCTTACAGGATCAGGGCTTAACAAAATTAAACCCACTCTAGAAGAGCTTTTGAAAGAGAAGCATGATAGACTTAAAAGTAAAGGCGTAGTAAATATTATTACCAGAGTAATGGTTGTTGGAATCCCTAATGTAGGAAAATCTACATTTATAAATAGGATGGCAAAAAACAGTGCTGCTAAAACGGGAGATAGACCTGGTGTTACAAAGAGTAAACAATGGATAAAAACAAAGATGGGTATAGAACTTATGGATACTCCAGGGGTTTTATGGCCTAAATTTGAAGACGATACAGTAGGGCTTAATTTAGCCTTTACTGGAGCTATAAAGGATGAAATAATGGATGTTGAGGAATTGGCATTAAAGCTTATAGAAAGACTTCAAAGTACACATGGATCAAGGCTAGTGGAGAGATATAAGCTTAAAGAATTAGACGAAAATCCTCTTACTAATATGGATAACATAGGTAAAAAAAGAGGTGCTATAATTTCAGGGGGCAACATAGATTATAATAGAGTAGCTGTAATGCTATTAGATGAATTTAGGGGGGGGAAGTTAGGTCCTATTTCACTAGAGGTACCTGATACAGAAAATAAATATGAGTAGTATAAATTTTTTAAAAGAAATTAAAACTATGAGATTTAACGATATAAAATCTTCTGTTCGTGGGTTTATGTCATTAAAAGATGTAAGTAGCCATGAGGCAGATTATGAAGCTATATATCAAGTATTAAACAATGATCATAGGAAAAATGTAAGAGCTTTAGGAGAAACCCTAAGAAAATATGTGGAGCATTATAAAAATGAATATGCTAGAGTAGAAAAATTATATGATTTTGATAAAAGCTATGGATATGATATTGTAGCTGGTGTAGATGAGGTTGGAAGAGGTCCATTAGCAGGGCCTATAGTTGCTGCTGCAGTAGTTCTTAACAATAATTCAAGAAATTTAATATTACGAATAAATGATTCCAAGAAGTTAACTAAAGAAGTAAGAGAAGAGTTAAGTGATATAATAAAAAAAGAAGCAATAAGTTATTCTATAGCCCTAAAAACCAACAGAGAAATAGATAAAGAAGGCATAGGATTTTGTAACAATGAAATTTTCAAGATGGCTGTGAGAGAACTAAAAGTTACTCCTGATATAGTATTATCAGATGGATATACTATAAGAGAATTTAACATTAGAAATGAAGCTGTAATTAAAGGAGACACTAAAAGTGCTGCCATTGCGTGTGCCTCTATAATAGCTAAAGTATATAGAGATAATTTAATGGAAGAGTATAGTAAGAAGTATACACAATATCACTTTGATAAAAATGTAGGATATGGTACTAAAGAACATATAGATGTAATAATTTGTCATGGTAGCTGTCCAATTCATAGAGAAAGTTTTCTGAAAAATATACTTAACAAATAATTAATAAAATAAAAAATACCTGAATAAAAAAGTTATCTAATTACTTTTTTATTCAGGTATTTACTTTTTAGAAAGCATTTTTAATCAGTGTAATATTAGGGGATTCACCAGAAGAAATCAGTGTTACCTCTATGGCATCAAATCTAAAATAAGATTTATGTATATTTTTTAAACAAATATAATATTGTGCAGTTTTATACAATTTTCTTTTTTTAGCATTAGTGATACTTTCTAATGGGGTACCGTATCTTTTGCTATATCGAGTTTTTACCTCTATAAAGCAAATATAATTATTATCCTTAGCTATAATATCAATTTCCCCTAACTTACATAAAAAGTTTTCTTCTAATATTATATATCCCTTTTTTTCAATATATTCTCTAGCTAGATTTTCTCCATAATTACCTATAGTTTTATTTAAAATCTTCATTTAAAACTCCCTTTAATGCAAAGAACTCTGTCTACATCTTAGACAATATAATCCAAAGCTAAACTTTGATTTAATTAAAATTTTTACAAAGTTGATTTATTCTAAATTCAATGGTCAATACTTACACTATTAAAGTTGGAAATTTATATTTAGAGGGTGAAATTATGTCAATTCAAATAAAGACTGCAGCTTTTTCTGGAGTGGAAGGTATATTAATTAATGTAGAGGTAGATATCACCTATGGGTTACCTAATTTTAATATTGTAGGTTTAGGGGATACTGCTGTAAAAGAATCTAAGGATAGAGTTAGATCAGCTATAACCAATTCTTCTTTAGATTTTCCAATTAGTAGAATAACTATAAATTTAGCTCCAGCTCATATACGAAAGGAAGGCTCACACTATGATTTACCTATAGCTGTAGGAATTCTTTTAGCAACTAATCAACTTTTCTTAGAAGAGCCAGATAATTTTATATTTATGGGTGAGTTGTCCTTAAATGGAAATGTAAATAAAATTAAAGGGGCTCTTCCCATTGTAATTGAAGGTATAAAACATGGAGTAAAGAACTATATAGTACCTATTGAAAATAAAGATGAATGTGCTTGTATTGAAGAAGCCAATATATATCCTATTAGGAATTTGAGTGAGGTAATTCATCTTTTTACTTATAAGGATGTAAAACCCTATACATTTACCAGTAGAGAAAAGTATAAAAATAATAATTGTCCATTAGATTTTGAAGATGTCATAGGACAGCAAGCAGCTAAAAGAGCATTGGAGGTTGCTGTAGCAGGAAATCATAATGTACTTATGTATGGAACTCCAGGATCGGGAAAAACTATGCTGGCAGAGAGGGTTATTTCTATTATGCCGCCTCTTACCGATGACGAAGCTCTAGAGGTTACGAAGATATATAGTATTAGTGGAGAGCTTAAGGATGAGGGATTAATGGGAAATAGACCCTTTAGGAATCCTCATCATACAATTACTAGTACTGCTTTAATTGGTGGTGGCAGAAACCCCTCAGCAGGAGAAGTATCTTTAGCTCACAATGGAGTGTTATTCCTAGATGAAATATTAGAATTTGATAAAAGGGCTCTTCAAGTTCTAAGACAGCCTTTAGAGAATAAGAGGGTAAGAATTTCAAGAGTAAATGGAACAATAACTTATCCAGCGGATTTTATGCTTGTGGCAGCTATGAATCCGTGCAACTGTGGGATGTATGGAAGTGAAACAAGGTTATGTAAATGTAGTGATAGCGAAGTGAAAAGATATTTATCTAGATTATCTGGACCTTTATTAGAGAGAATAGATATTTTCACTCCAGTAAACTCCATATCCTATGAGACTATAAATAGTGATAAAAAAGAAGAAAAATCAGAGGTTATGGCCCTTAGGATAGAAAGAGCAAGGGAGATACAAAGTGAAAGATTTAGGAATGAACATATAAAATGTAATAACGATATGTCTTCTAGTCATATAAAAAAGTACTGTAAGCTTAATGGGGATTCTAATAGGATTCTTGAATATACCTACAAAAAATACGGACTTAGTACTAGAGTTTATAATAGGATTTTAAAAGTAGCTAGAACTATTGCGGATTTAGATGGTAATAAATCCATAGAAGAAAATCATATTATTGAAGCACTTCAATATAGGAAGTACATAAGGGAAGATATAATATAAGGAATTAGGAGAGTATAGATGGTCGATTTATTTAAATTATGGATTATTACTACGGAAGTATCTAATAATATGAAAAAATACATTTATGATGAATATCATGATTTTGATACCTTGAGAAAAATGGTGATTAATGATAATATGACACTATTGCCTAAAAAAATTGTAGAAAAGTTTCAAAAGTCATATATAAAAATTGAAGAGTTGGCTGTTGAAGAATGTAAATCCATTAAGGATATACATGTTTGTACTATTTATGATATAGATTATCCTATAAGTTTACTGCAGTATGAGGATGCACCTTTTGGTATATTTTACAAGGGTAATATTTCGATGGTTAATGAAAAAAAGAATATTTCTATTGTGGGTTCTAGAAAGTGTACTAGATATGGGATAGACGTAACTAATAGTATGGTGGAACAGTTAGGTCCTTATGAAATAAATATTGTAAGTGGTATGGCCAAAGGTATTGATTCTGTAGCTCATAGGGCCGCAATAAAGAACAACATTAATACAATTGCAGTTTTAGGTAGTGGCATTGATGTTATATATCCTAAAGAAAACTATAGACTTTACCATGAAGTTTTAGAAAACAGTGGTTGTATAATTAGTGAGTTCCCATTGGGAACACCACCTTTAAGTAGAAATTTTCCAATGAGAAATAGAATTATTAGTGGTATGTGTGAATTGTTAGTTGTCACTGAAGGCGGAGAAAAAAGTGGGACGCTAATTACTGTAGGAGCAGCTTTAGAGCAAGGGAAAAATATAATTGTTGTGCCAGGGAGTATATTCTCCAGTGAAAGTAAAGGGACTAATAAATTAATAAAAGATGGTGCCTATGTTTATACAGACATAGAAGATGTGTTGAATTTATTGAATATTTCTAGAGTTTCCATAGATAATAAAAATATAACTACTGTAAAAAGCAAATTAGAGGAAAGAATATATCAAGTTATAGATGATAATCCTATACACATTGATAAAATAATTAAATTAGTTGATGTTGACATTAATCGATTATATAAGTTATTATTTGAGTTGCAAGTAAAAGAGGAGATTTTATGTTTAAGTGGAAACTTTTATGTTAGAATTAATAAATAGTTAAAAATTTATGAAATATTTAATAAGGTTTGTATATTATGACTTGCAATGAGATAATAATATTTTAAAATATAGTAGGATGTAGAATTTTATATATAATAAAAAGATTATGAGAAATCTGCATGGTGCTTATAAATATGTAATAAAATAAAAAATTATAAGCTATAATGGAGGGGTTAGAATGGGGCAAAAATTAGTCATAGTTGAGTCGCCAGCAAAAGCGAAAACCATAAAGAAGTATTTAGGAAAAAATTATGTAGTAGAAGCATCTATGGGTCATGTAAGAGATTTACCTAAAAGTCAGTTAGGGGTAGATATAGAAAAAAATTATGAACCCAAATACATAACTATTAGAGGTAAAGGGGAACTTTTAGATAAGATTAAGAAGCAAGCTAAAAAAAGTGAAAAAATATATCTTGCTACTGACCCTGATAGAGAAGGGGAAGCTATATCTTGGCATTTAGCTAACATATTAAAAATAGACACTGAAGAGTCATGTAGAATAGAGTTCAATGAGGTCACAAAAAGTGCTGTAAAAAATGCCATAAAATCTCCAAGAAAGATAAATGAAAATGTATTTGATGCTCAACAGGCTAGAAGAGTATTAGATAGATTAGTAGGATATGAGATAAGTCCTATACTTTGGAGAAAAATAAAGTGGGGATTAAGTGCTGGAAGAGTACAATCTGTAGCTCTTAGAATAATATGCGATAGAGAAAAGGAAATTCAAGCTTTTGTACCAGAAGAATATTGGACTGTGGAAGCAAAAGTATCTAAATTAGCAGAAACAAAAACCTTTACAGTGAAATTGCATAGTAAAAAAGGGAAAAAAATTATTATAAATAAAGAAGAAGAAGCTAATAATATTATAAAAGTTGTACAGCAAGGTGAATTTGTGGTTAAAGATATAAAAGATACAGCTAAATCTAAAAATCCACTACCACCATTTACTACTAGTACTCTTCAACAAGATGCCTATAGAAAAATAAACTTTTCAACTAAAAAAACCATGGCAACAGCACAACAGTTGTATGAGGGTATAGAAATTAAAGGACATGGAACTATCGGTCTTATTACTTATATGAGAACAGACTCAGTAAGAGTATCAGAGGAGGCTCAGGGAGCTACTCTTGAATTTATAAAAAATATCTATGGAGATAAATATGCACCAAAGGTTAAAAGAGCTTACAAAGGTAAGAAGGGAGCACAAGATGCTCACGAAGCTATAAGACCCACTAATGTAGAGATTACTCCAGAAATTGCTAAGGAAACCTTAAGCAATGATCAATTAAAGCTCTACACTTTAATTTGGAATAGATTCGTAGCTAGCCAAATGGAGTCTGCAATAATTGATACTACATCAATTTCAATAAGCAATGGGGATTATTTATTTAAAGCTTCAGGATTTAAGGTGAGATTTGATGGGTTTACTAAAATCTATGCCACTGATAATGAAGATGAGGATGGAAATGCAAAATTACCAACTTTAAATACAGATGAAAAGTTAATAGAAAAATCTGTAGATGGAAAACAACATTTTACTCAACCTCCAGCAAGATTTTCAGAGGCATCCTTAGTTAAAACTTTAGAGGAAAATGGAATAGGTAGACCGAGTACTTATGCACCTACAATTACCACCTTATTAAGCAGGAAATATGTAGATAGAGAAAAGAAGGTATTATTTCCTACGGAATTAGGATTCATAGTTAATAATATAGTTAGTGAATATTTTAAACAAATAGTTGATGTAGAATTTACTGCTGAAATGGAAAGTAAACTAGACAGCATAGAAGAAGGAAATGCTAATTGGAAATCTGTAGTAGAAGAATTCTTCGTACCACTAAAGGAAGCTATAGAAATAGCCGAAAAAGAAATAGCTAAGATAACTATAGAAGATAAGGTATCTGACATACCATGTGATAAATGTGGAAGACTTATGGTGATAAAACAAGGAAGATTTGGTGAGTTTCTTGCATGTCCAGGATATCCAGAGTGTAAAAATACAAAGACCATGGCTAGAGAATTAGACGTAAAGTGTCCTAAGTGTGGAGGAAATGTTTTAGAAAAGAGAAGCAAAAAAGGTAAGATATTTTATGGATGTGGAAATTATCCACAATGCGATTTTGTAAGTTGGCATGAACCTACAGAAAAGAAGTGCCCTCAGTGTGGAAGTGTAATGGCTAAAAGGTATAGCAAAGCAAAAGGTGATTATTTAGAATGTATTAACTCAGAATGTAAACATAAGGAGTTAACAGATAATAAATAAAATGGGTTATATTAGTTAAAAATTACCTTGAAGTAAAATTTAATTTAAAAATAGGTTAAATATGTCGAAAATTAATAAAAAACATGTTGATAGAATAAATTCTATATGTTATGATGGTATATGGCAACGAAACAATTCTAAAATTTGTGAAAGAAAAGAATATTTTGAATTATTTAAAAGGTTGCAGTGATAAATAGCATTATGAAAAATGAAAAAAGAAGAAGGAGGAATAGTGATGTCATTATTAGAAAAAACAAGAAAATTAAACAAGATTTTACAAAAGTCAGGTTCAGAACCAGTAGTTTTTGATGATATATGTGAACTTCTAAGTGAAGTGTTAGATTGTAATGTATATGTTATTAGTAGAAAGGGGAAAGTTTTAGGATATAATCTTTCCTATGGATTTGAATGCGATAAAGTTAAAGAACAAGTAGTTGAAAATAAAAGATTTCCAGAGCAATATAATGCTAAACTGCTAAATATAGATGAGACAAAGGCAAATATGCCAAGCAGTGGTATTTGTGTATTTAATGGAGAAGTTCAATGTGACTTTAAAGATATGCTATCAACTATAGTTCCTATTAATGGGAATAGAGAAAGATTGGGAACTTTATTGTTATCAAGATTTTCTAACCAGTTTACTGAAGATGATTTAGTTATTGCAGAATATAGTGGTACTATTGTGGGAATGGAAATGTTAAGAGCTAAGACTGATGAAATAGAAGAAGAAGCAAGAAAAAAAGCTATAGTTCAATTAGCAATAGGAACATTATCTTATTCAGAGTTAGAAGCTGTAGAACATATATTTAACGAACTTGATGGTAGTGAGGGACTTTTAGTTGCATCTAAAATAGCAGATAAGGTTGGAATAACTAGATCTGTTATAGTAAATGCTCTTAGAAAGTTTGAAAGTGCTGGAGTTATAGAATCTAGGTCTTTAGGAATGAAGGGTACTCACATAAAGATTCTAAATGAGAAATTAATAGATGAATTAAATAAGCTTAAATAATTTAATACAATATGTAGAAAAATATTAAAAATAAAAATCCTGATAAAGGATTTTTATTTTTAATAAAGATGATTCTTTCAATACTCACATGTATTTTAAAAGTTTTCTAGGATACTATATGAATAGTTGTCTAGTTAAATAGTTAACTATTTGTTCTATCCATGCGGATTTCAGGGATTTATCTTTTAAAATTCTAGAATTAATATATATTAATTATGAAAAATTATAATTATTGTATTAACAGAATTTTAAATAATAAAAATTTAAAATTAACCTTGTTATTTAGAAAAAAATTTGTTGAACATTGATTTTCTATGTGATATAATACACAAGGTAAGAAAATACACACACTACTGAATTTATTAAAAGGTGCTTTAAGGAGTATTTAATAAAAATGATGGTAGTGGAGGAAAAAACCAGGAGGTATATTAAAATGGCAGTTATTTCAATGAAACAATTATTAGAAGCAGGTGTTCATTTTGGACATCAAACAAGAAGATGGAACCCTAAAATGGCTCCATACATCTTCACTGAGAGAAATGGTATCTATATCATTGACTTACAAAAAACAGTTAAGAAAATTGATGAAGCATATGATTTCATAAAATCAGTATCAGAAGAAGGAAAAGATATATTATTTGTTGGAACTAAAAAGCAAGCTCAAGAAGCTATCCAAGAAGAAGCTATCAGATCAAGCATGCATTTTGTAAACAACAGATGGTTAGGCGGAATGTTAACTAACTTCAGAACTATTAAAACAAGAATAGGTAGACTTGAAGCTTTAGATAAAATGGAAGAAGATGGAACATTTGATGTTCTTCCTAAAAAAGAAGTTATTCAACTTAAAAATGAAAGAGAAAAATTAGAAAAGAACCTTGGCGGAATTAGAAACATGGATGCTAAGAATATTGGAGCTTTATTTATAGTTGATCCAAGAAAAGAAAAAAATGCTATACTTGAAGCTAAGACATTAGGAATTCCTGTAATAGCAATAGTTGATACAAACTGTGATCCAGATGATGTTGACTATGTAATCCCAGGAAATGATGATGCTATAAGAGCAGTTAAATTAATAACTGAAAGATTAGCTGATGCTATAATTGAAGCAAGACAAGGTGAAGAAGTAGCTGAATAATATAGCAACTTTCTAAGTAAATTTCAAACAGCCTCATCTATGGTTGTAAAACATATGAAATTTTAAAGGTAGATGAGAGAGAAATCTTTCATTTACCTTTTTGTTAGGAAATTAAAGGAGGAATAAAGATGATAACAGCAGCAATGGTAAAAGAGTTAAGAGAAAGAACTGGATCAGGAATGATGGATTGTAAAAAAGCTCTTAGCGAAACAAATGGAGATATGGAAAAAGCAGTAGAAGTTTTAAGAGAAAAAGGATTAGCAGCAGCAACTAAAAAAGCTGGAAGAATAGCAGCTGAAGGTATAGTTACTACTTATATATCAGAAGATATGAAAATAGGTTCTGTAGTAGAAGTTAACTGTGAAACTGACTTCGTTGCAGCAAACGATGACTTTAAAGCATTAGCAGCAAATGTAGCTAAAATGGCAGCAACTACTAATGTAACTACTGTAGAAGGATTATTAGCAGAAAAATATGTTGGAGATGAAAGCATAACTCTTCAAGACGCTGTTACAGCTCTAATTGCAAAATTAGGTGAAAACATGTCTGTTAGAAGATTTGAAAAGTTTGTAGTTGACAATGGAATAATTCAAAGCTATATCCATGGAAATGGGAAAATAGGTGTTTTAGTTCAATTAGCTTGTGAAAAACAAGATGAAGTATTAAAAACAGTTGCTAAAGATGTAGCAATGCAAGTAGCAGCAGCTAACCCATTATTCTTAAACAAAGATCAAGTAGATAATGAATCTTTAGAAAAAGAAAAAGAAATTTACAGAGTTCAAGCTCTTAACGAAGGAAAACCAGAAAACATAGTTGAAAAAATGGTTATGGGAAGAATAAGCAAATACTACAAAGAAGTTTGCTTAGTAGATCAAGTATGGGTTAAAAATGGAGATTACACTATAAGCAAGTATCTTCAAGAAGAAGGAAAGAAACTTGGAGCAACTATGGAAGTTGTTAAATTTGCAAGATTTGAAAGAGGCGAAGGAATCGAAAAGAAAGAAGAAAACTTTGCTGAAGAAGTTCAAAGACAAATGCAAGGAAAATAATACAAGATAATATTAAAGAGAACCTAGGTTCTCTTTTTTTAAAATCTACATGTATTATAATAACTATATAACTAGAGAAAGTCATATTTATATTGAAGTATCTAATGTAATTTCTATGGTTAATTTTGGTTATTGGTTGGTAAAATACAAAAATATGGTGTAAATATATTGAGTTGGAGGTATAATATATATATGGAAACTGCGAAATATAAAAGAGTCATGCTTAAACTTTCAGGAGAGGCATTAGCGTCAGAGAAGGGGTATGGCATTGATTTTGATACAGCGAACACTATTGCTTTACAAATTAAGAAGTTAGTTGAAATGGGTGTTGAAGTAGGTGCAGTTGTTGGTGGCGGCAACATATGGAGAGGTAGAAGTGGTGAAGGCATGGATAGAACTACCGCGGACTATATGGGTATGCTTGCTACATGTATAAATGCTTTAGCATTACAAGACTCCTTGGAAGCTATAGGTGTTAATACAAGGGTTCAAACAGCTATTGAAATGAGAGAAATAGCAGAGCCTTACATTAGAAGAAGAGCAATGAGACATCTTGAAAAGGGAAGAGTTGTAATATTTGCAGCAGGAACAGGAAATCCATATTTCTCCACAGACACTACAGCAGCTTTAAGAGCAGCAGAAATAGAAGCTGAAGTTATTTTGCTTGCTAAAAAAGTTGATGGGGTATATGATAAAGATCCTCATAAACATGAGGGTGCAGTTAAGTTTAATAATTTATCTTATATTGAGGTATTAGAAAAAGGATTGCAGGTTATGGATTCTACTGCTACATCCCTATGTATGGATAATCAAATACCTATTCTAGTATTTGGTTTAGATGAGCCTCATAATATTATAAGAGCGGTAAAAGGTGAAAATATTGGTACTTTAGTATCATCTAATATATGTAAATAATTGATGGAGGTAATTTTATGGTAAAAGATATCATTAAAAATGCTGATGAGAAAATGAACAAAACTATTTTAAGCTTACAAAATGAGCTTGGAACATTAAAAGCTGGAAGAGCAAACCCTACAATGCTTGATAGAATATTAGTAGAAAGTTATGGAACAATGGTACCTCTTAACCAAGTAGGGAACATATCTGCTCCAGAGCCAAGAGTTCTTCTTATTCAACCATGGGACAAAAGTTGCATGAAAGATATAGAAAAAGCAATTTTAAAATCAGATCTAGGTATTAATCCTAGTAATGATGGTCAGGTTATTAGACTAATTGTTCCAGAATTAACTGAAGAGACTAGAAAAAATTTAGTTAAATCAGTTAAAAAATGTGGTGAAGATGCTAAGGTTGCTATCAGATCCATAAGACGTGATGCAAATGATAAGATTAAAAACTTAAAGAAAAATAGTGAAATCAGTGAAGATGAATCTAAAAAAGCTGAAGATCAGATTCAAAAAGAAACTGATAAGTTTATCAAATTAATTGATAAGGCTATAGAAGAAAAAGAAAAGTCAATAATGTCAGTATAATATGTAAGATAAAACCTGCAAATATTGCAGGTTTTATTATTATGTATTTGTGATATAATAGCATCATGATTACTTGAAATGGAGAGATATATTTTGGATATATTTAAGTTTAAAAAAGACGCAATTAAAGAAAAAATACAATTAGATATGGAGCGAATCCCTGCCCATATAGCTATAATTATGGATGGGAATGGTCGTTGGGCTAAACAAAGAAAACTTCCAAGAACTATGGGGCATAGAGCTGGTATGAAAAATATTAAAATGATGGTGGAGGAGTCTAGTAATCTGGGAGTTAACTATTTAACCTTATATGCTTTTTCAACAGAAAATTGGAAGAGAACAAAAGAAGAAGTGGGAGCTTTGATGGACTTAGTAGTAGAGTTTATAAATAAGGAATTTGAGGAGCTACATAGAAATAATGTGAAACTTAATTCTATAGGAGATATAAGTAAACTTCCTGAGAAATCAAAGGCTGCCGTAGAGGATGCAATGTATAAAACTAGAAATAATACAGGTTTAACTCTTAACATAGCCTTAAATTATGGAGGAAGAGATGAGATTGTAAAAGGGGTTAAAGAAATAGCTAAGGAAGTATTAGAAGGAAAGTTACAAATAGATAACATAGATGATAAAATCATATCAGACCATTTGTATACTAGTGGTATGCCAGATCCTGATATTATTATAAGGCCCAGTGGAGAATTAAGACTTAGTAATTATTTATTATGGCAAAGTGCTTATTCTGAATTTTGGTTTTCCAATATAAATTGGCCTGACTTTACAAAAGAAGATTTGAGAAGAGCAATTAGTGATTTTCAAAAGAGAGATAGAAGATTTGGTGGAGTATAGTAAGAGGTGAGGCAAATGAATAAAAGATATATAGGGGCAATGATATTAGCTCCTCTATTACTATTTATATTTTTAGGGGGGTATTTTTTAAAGATTTCTGTAGTTTTATTATCCCTTGGTGGAATGTATGAATTTTATAAGGTAAGCAAAGTGGATGGATATAAACCTATATCTATAGTAGGATATTTATTATGTTTACTTTATTATATCTATTTAGGACATGGATTTAATTTAAACGTTGCTGTGGGTGTATTTATCCTTGTAGTATTCCTTTTAATGATAGTTCCGGTATTTGATACTGATAGAAACTTCATTGATGTAGCATTGACCATATTACCTTGTTTTTATGTAGGCATATTTTTTAGTTTTATATTATTACTTAATAATATGGAAAATGGAAACTTCTTCATATGGCTTATATTTATATCCTCATGGGGATGTGATACTTTAGCTTATTATTTTGGTAGATATCTAGGAAAACACAAATTAAATCCAAGGGTTAGCCCTAAAAAAACCATAGAGGGAGCCATAGGCGGACTTATAGGAAGTATTTTAGGATGTACAATTTATGGATATATTATAACTAAATTTGGAGTAGTAGTCCCACTATATAACTATATGATAATTGGTCTATTAGGTGGAATTTTTGGACAGTGTGGAGACTTGGTGGCATCTTCAATAAAAAGACATGCGGGTGTTAAGGATTACTCAAATTTGATTCCTGGACATGGTGGTATATTAGATAGGTTCGATAGTATATTGCTAGTATCTGTGGTGGTATATTATTATATTAATATTTTTGTAGCGTAATTATAAGAAATTATTAAGGTATTATTAATTTAAGGGATTTCTCAAAAAATTTACAAGTCTTTAAGTACTGAGCAGGAAAAGGATAAGTGATCCTCGACATTTGCTTAAGATTAGTTTGTTTTGGGAAATCCCTTTTTAATTTTTGCTTCTTTAAAATTAATTTAGCTATTGGTATTAAAATTAATTTAATTATTAGTATTTTGTATTATTACATATTATAGGGTATAATGTTTTTAGATAAAATTAAAGGAGCGTTAACAGTGAAAAACATAAGCATACTTGGAGTTACTGGTTCCATTGGAACACAGGCGTTAGATATAATAAGAAATAAAGAAAATAAAGTAAACCTAATAGGGGTTACAGCTCATAGAAACTTTAAAGGATTAGTGGATATTATAGAAGAGTTTAGTCCAAAATATATAGGTATAACAGATGAGAAATGTTATGAAGCTATAAAGGAGTATTGTGAAAGAGAAAATAAACAAGTAAACCTATTTGGTGGAGAAGAAGCGCTAGAAAAAGTTGCTACTTTAAAAGAAATAGATACGGTTTTGACTTCTGTAGTAGGAATTGCAGGATTGAAACCAACTATTAAGGCTATTGAAGCTAAGAAAAATATAGCATTAGCTAATAAAGAAACCTTAGTAGTTGCTGGAGATATAGTTATGGCAAAGGCAAAGGAAAATGGTGTTAAAATTCTTCCAGTGGATTCAGAGCATGGAGCTATATTTCAATGTATTCAGGGTAATGAAAAAAAAGATATAAATAAGATAATACTTACTGCTTCAGGTGGGCCATTTAGAGGTAAAACTAGAGATGATTTGAAGGAAATTACCCCTAAAGAGGCTTTAAAACATCCTAAATGGAACATGGGAAGAAAGATTTCTATAGATTCATCAACCTTGGTAAACAAGGGATTAGAAGTTATAGAAGCACACTTTTTATTTGGAGTTGGATATGATGACATTGAAGTTATAGTTCATCCACAAAGTATTGTACATTCCATGGTAGAGTATAAAGATGGTTCAATTATTGCTCAATTAGGAAGCACAGATATGAGGTTACCTATCCAATATGCCTTAAGCTATCCTGATAGAAGGACAGCTATAGCAGATAAGTTAGATTTTAAAACCGTTTCAAGCTTAACCTTTGAACAGCCCGATATAAACACTTTTAGATGCTTAGAATTAGCATTTAAAGCAGGAAAACTTGGTGGTAATATGCCAGCAATTTATAATGGAGCTAATGAAATTGCAGTAGAATTATTCCTGGATGCAAGGATTAAGTATCTACAGATTGAAGAAATAATAGAAGCTGCCATGAATAAGTTTCCGCATGTGAAAAATCCAGATTTACAGCAAGTTTTAGACATAGATAAGCAGGTTAGGGAATATGTTTTAAAGAGATATGTATAAGTGAATAGAGTGGAAGGGGAGAAAAATATTGCAAAGTATTATAGGTAATATACCGTATTTTTTAATGGCTTTACTTGCATTTAGTGTATTAATTATAGGTCATGAGTTTGGACATTTTATAATGGCTAGAGTTAATGGTGTAAAGGTCCTCGAATTTTCCTTAGGTATGGGACCAAAGTTATTTTCTATTAAGGGGAAGGAGACAGAGTATCTTATTAAAGCACTTCCAATTGGTGGTTATGTAAAAATGTATGGAGAAGAAGATGATGTAACTGTAGTGGATGACAGGGCTTTTTCTAATAAGACTTCCTTTCAGAAGTTAACTATTGTAGCAGCAGGTCCTATAATGAATTTTATAATAGCTATACTATTCTTTAGTTTAGTAGGAGGTATTCAAGGACATTCTACTAACGTTGTAGATAAAGTAATAGAAAATTCACCAGCCATGGAAGTGGGAATAAAAGCTGGAGATAAGATTACAGAAGTCAATGGTAAGATGGTTACTACCTGGGAAGAATTTCTTACTGAGATTTTTACAGGAGAAGGAAAGCCCGTTAATATGGAAATAGAGAGAGAGGGACAAAAAATAAAATTTGATTTAGTACCATCCTATAATGAAGGAGAAGAAAGATTTCAAGTTGGGATATATTCTAAGGTTGTAAAGCCTAACTTTATTGAATCTATAAAATATGGACTTAATCAAACGGGAAGCACCATAAGACAGACCTTTGGTTTTTTTGGTCAACTGTTTAAAGGAAATGTTTCTGCTGATGATGTAGGAGGTCCTATAAGCATTATGAAAATTTCAGGAAGAGCTGCTCAGCAAGGAATTCTTACCTTATTAAATATTATGGCTTTATTCAGTGTTCAACTAGCAATATTTAATGTAATTCCCTTCCCTGCCTTAGACGGTGGATGGATATTTCTATTACTATTCCAGATCATAACTGGTAAGGAAGTAAATAAAGAAAAGGTTGCAACAATTAATTACTATGGATTTTTAGCATTGATGTCTCTTATGGTTTTGGTATTGCTAAAAGATATTATAAATCCTATTCAGTTTTAGGAGGAAATTATGAAGAGAAAAGAAACAAGAAAAGTTAAAGTTGGAGATATATACATTGGAGGACATTCTAGAATTACAGTACAATCCATGACTAATACAGATACAAGAGATGTATCCTCCACAGTAGAGCAAATTTTAAGACTTGAAGAAAGTGGTTGTGATATAGTAAGATGTGCAGTTCCCGATATGGAGGCTGCAGAAGCTATAAAGGAAATCGCAAAACAAATTCACATTCCTTTAGTTGCAGATATACACTTTGATTATAGATTAGCATTAAAGTCTATAGAAAATGGAGTTTCTAAACTTAGAATTAATCCAGGAAATATTGGTGACATAAGTAGAGTTGAGATGGTGGCGAAAGCTGCAAAAGAAAGAAATATACCAATAAGGATTGGGGTTAACTCTGGATCTCTAGAAAAAGAAGTTTTAAATAAATACGGTAGAGTGTGTAGTGAGGCTTTAGCAGAAAGTGCTCTTAATCATGTGAAAATTCTAGAAGCAGTAAATTTTGAAGATATAATCATATCTATAAAATCTTCTGACGTAGTTCAAATGATAGAGGCCTATAATATAGTTTCTAGTAAGGTTAATTATCCGTTGCATATTGGAGTTACAGAGGCAGGTACCACATGGAGAGGTACTGTTAAATCTAGCGTAGGTGTAGGAGCACTTTTAGCACAGGGCATAGGAGATACATTAAGAATTTCCCTTACAGGAGATGTGGTTGAAGAAGTTAAGGTGGGAAGAGAAATATTAAAATCCCTTGGCATGTTAGAGGATGGAATAAAATTTGTATCTTGCCCAACCTGTGGAAGAACTCAAATAGATCTTATTAGTATAGCAGAAGAAGCCGAAAAAAGATTAAGTCACATAAATAAAAATATAAAAGTAGCTATTATGGGATGCGTAGTTAATGGGCCAGGAGAAGCTAGAGAAGCAGATGTAGGAATAGCTGGTGGTAATGGAGAAGGTCTTATCTTTAGAAAAGGTGAGATTGTAAGAAAAGTAAAAGAAGAAGATTTACTGGATGAATTGATTAAGGAGATTGAAAGTTTATAGATAGGAGGAATCTAAATGACATTGTCAGAACTACTAGGATATGATAGTAGATTGCCTATTTATGAAGATATCATCATAAATAAAGTTCAATATCTAAAACAAAGCGAGATGGTTAAGGTAGTATTAAAACATAAGAGTCCCTTAGATGATCCTATGAAGGAGAATATATGTAATCTTATTAAGGATAAACTTTGTGATTTAGGGACTATAGATATCTTGTGGTATAGAGATGTAGAACATGTTGCTTTAGAAGATGTGGTGGGGGAGTATTGGATAGATGTCATTAACTCTCTTGCCTCATCTTTTCCTTCTGCTAAGACTAGTTTACTAAAAGCAGTTAAAAAGCTAGAAAATGACAGAATTAATATAGGTATATCCAATGAATTTATATCTAAGATGCTCTGTCATAAGAATATAGATAGATTAATACAAAGCGAAATTTATAATATGTTCAACATTAAAGTAGAAGTAAAAATATACTATGATGAATCGGCTATTGAAGAAGATTATATTCTAGAAAAGCAAATTGAAGAAAAGAGAATAGTAAGTGATATTATAGCAAATAGTCCTAAGATTTCTAGTAGATCTAGTGATAAAGCTAAAGAAAAGCCTAAAGAAACTAAGGGAGATAAAAAAGCTAGTCCTTGGAAGGAGAATTATAGAAAGAGCAAAGAGCCTTTAGATGACAATGTGGTATATGGTAATAGAAATATAAATGAAGAAACCACAGAAATGTGTGAATTAAATATGGGCTCCGGGAGAGTAGCTGTGGCTGGAGATGTATTTAAGGTAAATATATTTGAAGCTAAAAGTGGAAAAATATATCCTTCTTTATATATTACTGACTACACTAGCTCTATAACTATAAAAATATATCCAAGAAGTAATGAAGAAGTAGAAAAGCTGCTGGAAGAGTTAAAACCAGGGGTATGTTGCAAGGTTTATGGGGAAGTAGAAATTGATAGATTTTCTAAAGATTTAGTGATTAATGCAAAGTCTATTGTAAAGTTGAAACCTAGTGAAAGAATGGATGGTTGTGAAGTTAAGAGGATAGAGCTTCATGCTCATACTACCATGAGCTCCATGGATGCAGTGGTTACACCTTCAAGTCTTATTGCTAAAGCTGCTAAATGGGGACATAAGGCAATTGCCATAACAGATCATGGAGTAGCTCAAGCCTTTCCAGAGGCCATGGATGCAGGGAAGAAACATAATATAAAAATTATATATGGAATAGAGGGATATTTAGTTAATGATGGAGTAGGTATAGCTACCGGATGTAGAGGAATAGATTTTAATAGTTCCTTTGTAGTATTTGATATTGAAACTACAGGATTTTCAAGTCACCAAGATCGCATTATAGAAATAGGAGCTGTTAAAATAGAGAATGGACATGTTATTGATAGCTTTAATGAACTTATAAATCCAGAGATGAGCATTCCATATAAAATAACAGAGCTTACAGGTATAAGTAATGATATGGTGAAGGGTTGCAAAACCATAGAAGATGTTCTTCCTAGGTTTTTAGACTTTGTAGGGAGTTCTGTAGTAGTAGCTCACAATGCGGAGTTTGATACGGGATTTATTAAGTCTAAGTGCAGAAATCTTGGGTTGCAATTTAAAAATGGAATTATAGATACATTACCTTTAGCTAGGTTTTTATTTCCACAACTTAAAAAGCATAAGCTTAATGTAATATGTGAACACTTAAAGATATCCTTAGAAAACCATCATAGAGCTGTGGATGATGCTAAGGCTACTGGAGATATTCTTTTAAAATCCTTTGATATGTTAAGAGAGAAGGGTTTTAATAATTTAGATGGAGTTAATAAGGAATATTTAAAATCATTTGATGTAAAAAAAGCTCCTACATACCATGTAATAATTTTAGCCAAAAACCAGAGTGGATTAAAAAATCTATATAAGCTAATATCCTTTTCTAACTTAGACTATTATCAAAGACGACCAAGGCTTCCTAAGAGTCTAATAGAAGAATATAGAGAGGGACTTATTATTGGTTCTGCATGTGAGGCTGGAGAGATATTTAAGGGAGTTCTAGCAGGAAGGTCCCTAGAGGACATGGAACATATAGTGGAGTTTTATGATTATTTAGAAGTACAACCCATTGGAAATAATGAATTTTTAATAAAGAAGAACATGGTTAAGGATGAAGAAGGACTTAGGGATCTCAATAGAAGGGTATGTGAACTTGGAGATTTCTATAATAAAAAAGTAGTTGCCACAGGGGATGTACACTTTTTAGAACCACGAGATGAAGTCTTTAGAAGAATTTTAATGGCCGGAAAAGGGTTTGATGATGCTGATAATCAACCTCCACTATATTTCAAAACCACTACAGAAATGTTAAGAGAGTTTTCATATTTAGGTGAAGAAAAGGCCATGGAAATTGTGGTGGAAAACCCTGAGTATATACAAAGCTTAGTTGGAGAGGTTAAACCAATTCCAGATGAAACCTATGCTCCTAAAATAGAGGGTGCAGAGGATGACATTAGAAACATGACTTTAAATAAAGTAAAATCCATATATGGAGATAATCTTCCAGAAGTTATTCAGAAAAGACTTGATAAGGAATTAAACTCTATTATAAATAACGGATATGCGGTGCTTTATCTTATAGCACAAAAATTAGTGGCAAAGTCTATCAGTGATGGATATCTAGTTGGATCTAGGGGATCTGTTGGATCTTCATTTGTAGCTACCATGTCAGATATAACAGAAGTTAATGGGCTTCCACCTCATTATGTATGTCCTAATTGTAAAAATAGTGAATTCATTTTAGATGGATCCATAGGTTCGGGAGTTGACTTACCAGATAAAAACTGCGAAAAATGTGGAACTCCTTATATAAAAGATGGTCACGATATTCCTTTTGAAACTTTCTTAGGTTTTGAGGGAGATAAGGAACCAGATATAGACTTAAATTTCTCAGGGGATAACCAAGGTGATATTCATAGATATACAGAAGTTCTTTTTGGAAAAGGTCATACCTTTAAAGCAGGAACCATAGGAACTATTGCAGATAAGACTGCCTATGGATATGTTAGAAAGTATTTAGATGAAAGAGATATAAATACTACTAATGCAGAAATAGAAAGATTAACTATTGGATGTACTGGGGTAAAGAGAACTTCAGGGCAACACCCAGGAGGAATTATGGTTGTACCTAGTGACAATGAAATATTTAATTTTTGTCCAATACAACATCCTGCAGATGATCCAAAATCAGATATAATAACAACTCACTTTGATTATCACTCTATTAGTGGTAGGCTTTTAAAACTTGATATACTAGGCCATGACGATCCTACTATGCTTAGGATGCTTCAAGATTTAACTGGAATAAGTCCTCAAAGTGTACCTTTATCAGACCCAAAGGTTTTGAGTCTTTTCACAGGGACAGAAGCTCTTGGCATAACTCCCGAAGAACTGGGTTGTGAAGTTGGATGTTATGGTGTTCCAGAGTTTGGAACTAAATTTGTTAGACAGATGCTATTAGATACAAAACCACAAACATTTTCTGACCTAGTTAGAATTTCTGGTCTTTCTCATGGTACTGACGTATGGCTTAATAATGCTCAATATTATATAAAAGAAGGATATACTACCCTTAAAGATTGTATATCTACCAGAGATGATATTATGGTTTATCTTATATATAAAGGACTTCCGCCCAAGACTGCGTTTACCATCATGGAGAAGGTTAGGAAAGGAAAGGGTGTATCAGAAGAGTTTGAAGCCATAATGAGAGAACATAATGTTCCAGATTGGTATATAGAGTCCTGTAAAAAAATTAAATACATGTTTCCTAAAGGTCATGCTGTTGCCTATGTAATGATGGCTATGAGAATAGCTTATTTTAAGGTTCATCACCCAAAGGCTTATTATGCAACTTATTTTACTGTTAGAGCAGACGATTTTGATGGTGATTTAGTTATAAAGGGTGAAGAAGCAATGAAAGATACTATGGATGAATTAAATGCTTTGGGGAACAATATAGGTACGAAAGAAAAAGGTCTTCTTACCACCTTAGAACTTTGTTATGAAATGTACAAAAGAGGTATAAAATTTCTACCCGTAGATGTATATAAATCAGAGGCAGTAAAATTTACAATAGAAGGAGATAATATAAGAATTCCTTTAAGTGGACTTACTGGAGTAGGGGAAAATGCAGCAAAGGCTATAGCAGAAGCTAGAAATCATGGAGAATTTATATCTAAGGAAGATCTTCGTATAAGAAGTAAAGCTACAAAGACTGTAGTAGAAGCTTTGGCAAATCACGGAGCCATAGGGGATTTACCAGAAACAAATCAATTAAGTCTTTTTTAACAACTGTTTATTTAAATAATTTAAGTTAGGTGCCATTTCATTAACAGAGTTCTTAGCTTCTTTGAAGCTTAGAAAGCGTTATCCAGGGACGTAGCAGCTCTTTACTCCAATTTCAAATAAAATGGGAGTATTAGAGATGGTAGTCATCGGCATAAATACCTCAAAGGAGCTAAAATCATTGCATATTGAAAATAGCTATGATATAATTGTACTTAATGAGCTAGTTATTATGATAATCTTTGAGGGAGAGTAGGATTTATGCCTACTCTCTATTTATTAAAACGCAACCCCAAGTTGCGTTTTAATTATAAAGTGAACCTTAGTTTGAACTAAGGTTTTACATCTCACTAAAGCTAGTTGAACTCATACCTTAAAGGGTACTGTGGTAATGTAAATATTATCCCATGACTATTTGACCAAATACTTTCAACTTCATAAAAAGATGGAAGTTGTGTAGCAATAAAAAATATTAAGTTTATTACTAAAGATTTAAAGTAAATATAATAAAAAGGAGGAAATGTATTATGAACAGTAGCGGTGTTGTGGAAAAACTCCATAGTAAAATTACTAATATAGTAGAAAAACTCGGATTTGAACTTTATCACTTAGAATATGTACGTGAAGGCGGACAAAATATTTTAAGAGTTTTTATAGATAATGAAAAAGGCGTTGCTTTGGATAACTGTGTAGAAGTAAGTAAGGCTGTTGGAGAAATGCTAGATAAAGAAGATCCTATAACAGAAGAATATAATTTAGAAGTATCATCTCCAGGTATATTTAGAACCTTATATACAAAAGAACATTTTAATAAGTATATAAATCATGATGTAGCTGTAAAACTTTCAGCATTATTTGAAGGAAAGAAAAAATATGAAGGGATATTGAAGGGGTTTGATAGCGAAAATTTAATGTTAGAAATCAATGACAATGAAGTTGCAATACCAATGTCAAAGGTTTCTTTAGTTACGTTAAACCCAACTTTATAAGGAGGATATAAATATAATGAGCACCGGATTTAAGGAAGAATTTATAGATGCTGTAAAACAACTAGTTGTTGAAAAAGGAATTAGTGAGGAAATGCTTTTTACTACTATAGAGGATGCTTTAGTAGCAGCATATAAGAAAAATTTTGCAAAGTCTCATGCCAAGGAGCAAAATGTAAGAGTATGGGTTAATAGAGATACAGGAGAAACTCATGTATACTCATTAAAAGAAGTTGTAGAAGAAGTATATGATGATGTAATAGAAATATCCTTAGAGGATGCTAGAGAAATCAGTGCCAAATATAACTTAGAAGATATTGCGGAAATTGAGGTTACTCCAAGAGATTTTGGAAGAGTTGCGGCTCAAGCTGCGAAGCAAGTTGTTATTCAAAGAATTAAGGAAGCTGAAAGAACTCTTATATATAATGAATTTATAACTAAGGAATTTGACATAATAACAGGTATAGTTCTAAGAAAAGATAGAGGAAATGTATTTATAGATCTAGGTAAACTAGAAGCTGTATTAGGCCCAAATGAGCAAATGCCAGGAGAATCTTATATATTTAATGAGAAATTAAAGCTATATATAGTAGAAGTAAAGAAAAGTTCTAAGGGACCACAAATTGTAGTTTCAAGAACACACCCAGGCCTTGTAAAAAGATTATTTGAGTTAGAAGTTCCGGAAATATACAGTGGAATTGTAGAAATAAAAAGTATAGCGAGAGAAGCAGGCTCAAGAACTAAAATAGCTGTATGGTCTAATGATGAAGAGGTAGATCCTATGGGAGCTTGTGTTGGACCTAAAGGAATTAGAGTTCAAAACATAGTAAATGAACTTAGAAATGAAAAGATTGATATAATAAAGTGGAGTAAGTTACCAGAAGAGTATATTGCTCATGCGCTAAGTCCAGCTAAAGTTCTATCAGTTGATGTAGATGAGGATGGAAAGAGTGCTAAGGTTGTAGTAGATGATAATCAATTATCATTAGCCATAGGTAAGGAAGGTCAAAATGTTAGATTAGCAGCAAGACTTACTGGATGGAAAATAGATATTAAGAGTAAGAGTCAAGCTGAAAGCTTACAAAACGAAGAAAGTAACCTTTAAAGGTAGGTGATATTTTATGAAGGTAAAAAAGATACCTCAAAGAATGTGCACAGGATGCATGGAAATGAAACCTAAGAAGGAACTTATAAGAGTTGTTAAAAATAAGGAAAATGAGATATCTATAGATTTACATGGTAAAAAACCTGGTCGTGGAGCCTATATCTGCAGAAATATTCAATGTTTAGAAAAAGCCGTAAAGACTAAAAGACTAGAAAGAAATCTAGAAACTAAGATAAATGATGAAATATATGATAAACTAAAGGAAGAGATAGTTAATGCAGAATAAATTTTTAAGTTTTCTAGGGATTGCAAAAAAATCTAGAAACTTAGTAGAAGGATATAATGGATGTGAAGAAGAGATAAAAAGAAATAAAATCCATCTATGTATTTTATCCTTAGAGTGTTCAGAAAACACTAAGAAAAAATTTGAAAAATACTGTGATGACAGAAGAGTGCCTGTAATAGGAAATATACCTAAAAATGAATTGGGTATGGCCATAGGTAGAGAAGAAATCAATGTATTAGCAGTAAGAGATAAAAAAATTTGTGAAAATTTAATAAAGTTATGGAAAGAGAATTACGGAATGTAAATTCGGGGGTGAAAGTTTTGTCGAAAATAAGAATATATGAGTTAGCTAAAGAATTAGAAGTTACAAACAAGGAACTTATAAGTGTATTAATGGAAGAGTTCGGTGTGGAAGCTAAGAATCACATGAGTGTCATCGATGAAGAGGATGCTGATCTTATAAAAGAGCTATATGAAGAACAAAAAAAAGAAGCAGCTGAAAAGAAAGAAATCATTGAGGAATATGAATCAAAAATCAATGAAGATATAAGTAAGCAGCAAAGAAAAAATAGCAAAATGAGAAAAGGCGGAAATAAGAGAAACGAAGAAAAGGTTGATGAAACTCCAGATGAAGTAATCGAAATGGAAGAAACTATCGTTGTAAAAGACTTAGCTGATAAGCTAAAAAAACCAGTGGTAGAAGTTATAAGAGCTTTAATATTCCAAGGAGTTATGGCAAGTGTAAACCAAGAGATTGACTTTAACACAGCTGAAAAGCTTGTAGATAGCTTTGGATCTATTGCAGTATTAAAAGAGCAAAATGTTGGTGACATTGCTAAAGAACAAGAGGATGAGATTGATGAGATAGAAGACGAATCATCAGAAGCAAAAGAAACTAAAAGACCACCAATAGTTACAGTAATGGGTCACGTTGACCACGGTAAGACATCATTACTAGATGCAATAAAGAAATCTAAAGTTACAGCAACAGAAGCTGGTGGAATTACTCAACACATAGGTGCTTATACTGTAGATGTAAATGGTGAGAGAATTACCTTCCTTGATACTCCAGGTCACGAAGCTTTCACTTCTATGAGAGCTAGAGGAGCACAAGTTACAGATATAGTTATATTAGTAGTAGCAGCAGATGATGGAATTATGCCACAAACTGTTGAAGCTATAAATCACTGTAAAGCTGCAGAAGTACCTATGATTATAGCTATAAATAAAATGGATAAAGAAAGTGCAAATCCAGATAGGGTTAAGCAAGAGTTAACAGAATATGGATTAGTATCTGAAGATTGGGGTGGAGATACTATATGTGTACCAGTATCTGCTCACACTAAGGAAGGCTTAGATAATCTTCTTGAAATGATTACAATAAATGCTGAAATGTTAGAATTAAAAGCTGATGCTAACAGAAGAGCTAAAGGAACAGTTATAGAAGCTAAATTAGATAAAGGTAGAGGACCTGTAGCTAGTATACTAGTTCAAAATGGAACTTTAAAATCAGGAGATTCTATAATAGTTGGAACTACTTATGGTAGAATCAGAGCAATGATTGATGATAAAGGTAAAACTACAAAAGCAGCTGGCCCTTCTATGCCAGTAGAAATATTAGGACTTTCAGAAGTTCCAGCAGCAGGAGATAGATTTACTGTTGTTAGAGATGAAAAGACAGCTAGAATAATGGCAGAGTCAAGAAAAGAAAAGATTAGACAAGATCATTTCCAAACCTCTAATAGAGTGTCTATGGAAAATCTATATAACCAAATCCAAGAAGGTAAGGTTAAAGAATTAAGCGTAATAGTTAAGGCTGATGTTCAAGGTTCAGCAGAAGCGGTTAAACAATCCATAGAAAAGCTTTCTACAGATAACGTAAAAGTTAGAGTTATCCACGGAGCAGTTGGAGCTATAACTGAAACAGACGTATCTCTAGCTTATGCTTCTAATGCTATTATTATTGGTTTCAACGTAAGACCAGACAATAATGCTATTACAGTTGCAGAAAGAGATAATGTAGAAATTAAAACTTATAGAATTATCTATGATGCTTTGGATGATATTAAATCAGCAATGATTGGTATGCTTGAACCTGAATACAAAGAAGTTATTACTGGACGTTGTGAAGCAAGACAGGTATATAAAATTTCTAACGTTGGGACTATAGCAGGATGTTATGTTCTTAATGGAAAGATAACAAGAAACTGTAAAGTCAGAGTACTAAGAGATGGTATAGTAATTACAGAATCTACTCTTGCATCTTTAAAGAGATTTAAAGATGACGTTAAAGAGGCAGCAGCTGGATACGAATGTGGACTTAGCATTGAGAAATTCAATGATATAAAAGAAGGAGACATTATAGAAGGCTATATCATGGAAGAAATTAAACCAAAACAATTGTAATAGGAAGGAGTGATCTCCATGGCTAACTATAGAGGCGGCAGAATCAATGAAGAGATAAAAAAAGATGTTAGCAACACTATTCAAAACAAAATAAAGGATCCTAGACTTACAGCAATGGTAAGTGTAACAGATGTAGAAGTAACAAGAGACTTAAGCTATGCTAAAGTATTTGTTAGTATATTTGGTACAGAGGATCAAAAGACAGATGCTCTTAAAATTCTTAAAAGCTCAACAGGTTTTATAAGAAAAGAGATAGGAAAAAATGTTAAGTTAAGACATGTTCCAGAAGTTATCATAGAGTTAGATACAACTTTAGATAAAGCTAATCATTTAGAGTCTTTATTTAGAAAGATAAAGGAGAATGATTCTAATGATAACTAGCAATATAGTAGATATCATAGAGAAAAGTAATTCCATAGGAATTACTTTTCATCAATCACCAGATGGTGATTCTCTAGGAAGTGCCACAGCCCTACTTCAAGGGCTAAGGGCACTTAATAAAGAAGCATATATACTTTCAAAGGAGAAAATTCCAGATACTTTTGAGTATTTGCCTTGTAGTGAGGAAATCACAGGATTACTTCAACAGGTAAAGGATGGTACAGATTTAATAATTGTATTAGATTGTGGAGATTTCAAGAGAATAAATGCTAATTTAGATGCAGAGAATAGGCAATATAAGCTTGTAAATATAGATCACCATCTAAGTAATGAAAAGTATGGTGATTTTAATTATGTGGATATAAATTCTTCAGCAGTTGGAGAAATAATTTATGACCTATTAAATCAGTTAAAAGTAGATATTACAAAGAATATAGGTAAATCAATTTATACTTCTATTTTAACAGATACAAGTTCCTTTAAGCATTCTAATACTACAAGCAGAACTCATGAGATAGCTGGGGAAATTATTAAAACTGGAGTTAACTTTAATAAAATTCAAAGACAAGTCTTTGAAAATAAAGAATTTAATAAAGTTAAGTTCTTTGGGAAAGTCATCGATACTTTGACATTACACCTTAATAATAAAGTTGTATTTATGGAGATTAATGATGCTATGCTTAATGAAGTAGGCTTAGAATCCATGGATTCTTCCGAGGTTATTCACTTTGGAACTATGATAAGTGGAGTAGAAGTAGTAGCTTTATTTAAAGAAAGTAAGGGTGGAATAAAAGTAAGCTTAAGGTCTAAAGAAATAGTTGACGTTAGTAAAATAGCAGAAAATTTTAATGGTGGAGGCCATAAAAGAGCTTCTGGTCTTTTTTGTGAGGGTTCCATCATTGAAGTAAAGGATAAAATATACAAAATATTAGAAGAAGAGTTGATATATTATGATAGAAAATAATAAACCCTTTGGAGTTTTAAATATAAATAAACCTCTTGGCATTAGTTCCTTTGACGTAGTGAGAAAAATAAAAAAGCTAGCTAAAGAGAAAAAGGTCGGACATGGGGGTACCTTAGATCCCGAAGCTTGTGGTGTGCTTCCAGTATGTATAGGAAGAGCAACAAAGGCCATAGACTTTATCATGGAAGGCGAGAAAGAATATATAGCAAAGGTTAAGTTAGGAGTTGTAACAGATACTTACGATAGAGAAGGAAAAGTACTTCGTGAGAGTAAGGTAGATTCTACAGAAGAAGAAATTACTAAGGTTATAAATAAATTTGTAGGAACTATTGCTCAAGTTCCACCTATGTATTCTGCTCTTAAACAAAATGGGAAAAAACTTTATGAGTTAGCTAGAGAAGGAAAAGAAGTCTATAGAGAGCCAAGGACAGTTACTATCCATAGTATTGATATATTATCCATAGATAGCCCTATAATCCACATAAAAGTTAGATGTTCTAAAGGAACTTACATAAGAAGTTTATGCTATGATATAGGAGAAGAACTTGGTTGTGGAGCTATGATGTGGGAGCTAGAGAGAACAGCTACTGGTCCTTTTACTATAGATAGGAGTGTGGAACTAAAAGATTTAACAGAGGATAATATAAATAATTATATTATTTCCTTAGATGAAGTATTTAGTAAGTTTCCTAAACTTGTAGTTAATGAAAAGTTTGAAAGGTTAATATTAAATGGTGTAACCATAAATGATAGAACTCTTTTAAATAGAATTGAAAAGTTTTGCAAATATGCAGTATACAACAATTCAAATAAGCTTATAGGAATTGGAGCAGAAAGCGATTCAGGATTTAAATTAATAAAACTTTTTCTTTAGGGGATATATTTATGAAAATTATACAAGATAATTTTAATGAAGTCATTGAAACTCCTAGTATAATTGTTCTGGGAAGTTTTGATGGTATACATAGTGGTCATAGAGAATTAATTAATAGTGCTAAGGAATTAGCAGAGAAGATTAAATTAACTAAAAATATAGAAGATGTAGAGGTCATGGTATGTACCTTTAAAAATCATCCTTTGTCTGTTGTTAATAAAGAGATTTGTCCAAAACTAATAATGAGCAATGAAGAGAAAGCTATTTTATTTGAAAAACTTCAAGTGAATATATTAAATTTTATGGAATTTAATAAGGAATTCATGTCAATTTCACCAGAACAATTTATTAATAGTTTAAAGAAGCATTATAATGCTAAAGGTATAGTAGTTGGCTTTAATTATCGTTTTGGATATAAAAATTTAGGTGATGTAGGGATTCTTAAAAAATATAGTGAAATATTAGACTATGAACTTTTTGTAGTAGAGCCCATAACTTCAGATGGAGAAGTGGTAAGTAGCTCTGCCATTAGACATAATCTTCAAGAAGGAAATATAGAAAGAGCCAATAAGTTTCTTGGTAGACCATTTATGTTAAGTGGAAATATAATTAAGGGTAAGCAGATAGGTAGAACCATGGGATTCCCTACTGTAAACTTAAATTATGATAAAAAATTCGTAGTACCTAAGGGTGGAGTTTATGGAACTATTGTAGAGTATAAAAATTGCTTTTATAAAGCCATAACTAATATTGGATACAATCCTACCCTAGAAGGTAGTAAATTAAGTATTGAAACTAATATTTTAAATTTTGATAAAAATATATATGGAGAAGAAATTAAACTATATTTTATAGAGAAAATAAGAGAAGAAAAAAGATTCGGATCCATTGATGAACTGAAGAATCAACTATCAAAGGATAAAAATTATGTAAATGGCAAGGATTATTCTATATATATAGATAAAATTCCTAAATAACTAATTTTTACAAATTTTTAATTAGTTTTTCTATTTACAAAATAAATTTAGTTTGATATAATTTCATATGAACCTTATGCTATGTATTCTGAATGCCAACGGGGTACATGGCATATGGCGATTTAACTATTGGAGGTGCATACAATATGGAAAAGGCAAGAAAACAAGAAATAATGCAACAATTTGCAAGAACAGAAGGAGATACAGGTTCTCCAGAAGTACAAATAGCATTATTAACAGAAAGAATTAAAGAATTAACTGAGCATTTAAAAGTTCACAAAAAAGACCACCACTCAAGAAGAGGTCTTTTAATGATGGTTGGACAAAGAAAAGGACTTTTAAGCTACTTAAAGAAGCAAGATATCGAAAGATACCGTGCTATAATTGCTAAATTAGGAATTAGAAAATAATTAAGAGCGGCAAAGCCGCTCTATTATTTTAATTAAATAGCAAAAAAAAGATAATAATAAGTATATATCTATATATATATTTTTTTAATAACCGAAAGGAGGAGATTAAATGACAAATACGTTAAGTACTTCTGTAGCAGGAAGAGAAATGAAGATAGAAATTGGTAAAATTGGAAAGTTATCTGATTGTGCTATGTTTATTAGTTATGGAGAGACTGTAATCCTTGTAAATGTAAATGCGTCTGAAGAACCAAGACAAGGAATAGATTTTTTCCCACTAAGTGTAGAATATGAAGAAAGACTATATGCAGTAGGTAAAATTCCAGGGGGATTTTTAAAGAGAGAGGGAAGACCATCAGAAAAAGCTATACTAAATTGTAGAGCTATAGATAGACCTATAAGACCTCTATTCCCAAAAGGATATAGAAATGATGTTCAAGTGGTTTGTACGGTATTATCTGTAGACCAAGATAATTCTCCAGAAATATTAGCTATGAATGCAGCTTCAATAGCATTACTTTTATCAAGTATACCATTTACTGATGCAGTAGCTACAGTATCAATTGGATTAATCGATGGAAAGTTTGTAGTTAACCCTACATCTAAAGAAAGAGAATTAAGCTCAATGCAATTAACTGTATGTGCTACTAAAGACAGAGTTATGATGATAGAAGCTGGTGGAGATGAAATTCCAGAAGAAACTATGATTGAAGCTATAGACTTTGGATTTAATCAGTGTCAATCTATTATAGCGTTCCAGGAAGAGGCTAGAGCTAAATTTGGAAAGGTTAAACCTGAGCCAGTACTATACAAAGTGAATGAAGAAATCCAAAGTGAAGTAAGAAACTTTGCTTTTGATATGTTAAAAGAAGCTATGTATATCACTGATAAAGATGAAAGAAATCTTAAAGTAAGTGAAATTAAAGCTAAAATAAATGAAGAGTTTTCTGAGAAGTATCCAGAGGGCGGAAGTGACATAGGAGAAGTTGTTTACAATATTCAAAAGGAAATTGTAAGAAACATGTTACTTAGAGATAAGAGAAGACCAGATGGAAGAGAATTTAATCAAATTAGATCTATATCTTGTGAAACTGGACTCCTTCCAAGAACTCATGGAACAGGATTATTTACAAGAGGATTAACTCAAGTAATGACTGTAGCCACATTGGGAGCTTTAGGTGATGTTCAAATCATAGATGGTATTGGAGAAGAAGACTTCAAGAGATATATGCATCACTACAATTTCCCAGCATACAGTGTTGGAGAAGTAAGACCACTTAGAGGACCAGGAAGAAGAGAAATAGGACACGGTGCTTTAGCTGAAAGAGCCTTAGAACCACTAATTCCTTCTATAGAGGAATTCCCATATGCTATAAGACTTGTTTCAGAAGTTTTAAGCTCTAACGGATCTACATCTCAAGCCAGTGTATGTGGAAGTACATTAGCATTACTTGATGCTGGAGTTCCAATAAAGAGGCCAGCAGCAGGAATTGCCATGGGACTTATAACTAGTGAAGATTTAAGTGAAGAGGCTGTAATTACAGATATTCAAGGAATCGAAGACTTCTTTGGAGACATGGACTTTAAAGTTGCTGGTACAGAAAAAGGAATAACTTCAATTCAAGTTGATACAAAAATAAAAGGATTATCTAAGTATTGTATAAGAACAGCTATAGAAGATGCTAGAACAGCTAGATTATATATCTTAGATAAGATAAATGAATGTATAGCTGAGCCAAGAGCAGAGCTATCTCAATATGCTCCAAGAATGTACACTATAAATATAAAACCAGACAAAATTAGAGATATAATAGGACCTGGTGGAAAAACTATTAAGAAAATAATAGCAGATACAGGTGTTAAAATTGATACTAATGATGATGGTAAGATAGTTATAATGTCTACTGATAGTGAAAGTGCTAATGAAGCATTAAGAATTATAAAGGAAATCACTAAAGAAGTAGAAGTTGGAGAAATATACTTAGGTAAAGTTACTAAGATTATGGCTTTTGGTGCTTTTGTAGAGGTACTTCCAGGTAAAGAAGGTTTAGTACACATATCTAAATTAGCTAACGAAAGAGTAAATAAAGTGGAAGATGTAGTAGCTATAGGTGATGAAATACTTGTAAAAGTAATAGAAATCGATTCTCAAGGAAGAGTAAATCTTTCAAGAAAAGATGCATTAAAAGATAGTGAAGAGTCTAAAACAGAAGAGTAAATAGAAGTTAAAATAAAAAGGTAAAATACCTTTTTATTTTTTTATTATAAAACATAAGAACATACTAGTGTATAATTTCATAAATTATATTATAATTGTATTAAGTTTCGTTAATTTACTCATAAATATATAATAGAAAACATATTAATCATAGTAATTTATATAATTATGTATGAGGTGATATGTGATGGAAGAAAAATATAGATATTTAAGTGAAATGGAACGATATGAAATAATAAACATTAATGATGGAGATAAGTATAGTGTCCTGGGCAATAATGATATAGTTATAAATGAAAATGGTGAGCTAAAGCTACTATTACTTGGAGATGGAAAGTCTAGTAAGATGTTTTTTAGAAATAATGAGATGCTGGAAGTTTCATGGGATTATGTAAAGAAGATAGGCTCTAAAACTATAATCATCGATGTTGATGGGGAAACACTAAGAAAATCCCATATATAATATGGAGGTAAGTATGGATATAGTTGTTCAGAAATTTGGTGGTACATCAGTATCTAGTGAAAATAATAGAATATTAGTTACAAAAAAGATAAAAAAAGCTATAAAGGATGGATATAAACCTGTAGTAGTAGTATCAGCTATGGGGAGAAAAGGATCTCCTTATGCAACAGATACATTATTATCTTTAGTTAGTGAAGAATTTAAGATAAATAATCCAAGGGCCTTAGACTTACTTTTGTCCTGTGGTGAAACTTTAAGTACAGTGGTAATGTGTAATGATTTATTAAGAGAAGGTGTAGAGGCAGTTCCACTTATGGGTGGAGAAGCTGGTATAAGGACTGATAATAATTTTAATAATGCATCTATTTTAGATGTTAATCCGAAAAATGTACTAAAGGTATTAGAGCAGGGAAAAGTACCTATAGTAGCAGGTTTTCAAGGTATAAGTGAAGAGGGGAGCATCACTACCATAGGAAGAGGTGGAAGTGACGTTACAGGGGCAATTTTAGGAGCAGCACTAAAGGCAAAGGAAGTTCAAATATATACAGATGTTGATGGTATAATGACAGCAGATCCAAGAATAGTTTCTAAGGCTTCATTAATTGAGAGTATAAGCTATGATGAAGTATTCCAATTTGCTGATCAAGGAGCTAAAGTAATACATCCTAGAGCTGTTGAAATATCTAGAAAATATAATATTCCATTAGTAATTAAAAATACTCTTAGTGATTGTGAAGGGACTATTATTTCTTCTTATGGTGAGGACAATGAAAGAATTATCACTGGAATTACTCATATGAGTAATAGAGTTCAAATAAGAATTAATGGAGGCTCAAAGGAGCACTGCAATAATATATTTCATATTTTAGCTGAAAATGAAATAAGTATTGATTTGATAAGTGTATTTATAAATGATAAAATATTTACTATAAGTGAAGTAGATTTAGATAAGTTTAAAAATATAGCAGCTAATTATGAAATTGATTATCAGTATACAGAAAGTTGTAGCAAAATATCTATAATAGGTTCAAAGATGAGAGGAATACCTGGAGTTATGTCTAGAATTCTAAAGGCTTTAGAAGAAGGCAATATAGATATTCTTCAAACTGCTGATTCACATACAACTATTTGGTGTCTTGTAGAAAGTAATAAAGTCAAAGATGCTATAAATTTACTTCATAATGAATTTAAATTAGGATAGTATATAAACACCTCTTAATGCACAGAATAAGAAACATTAGGAGGTGTTTTTCCATGATTAATGAAGCGGAAAATAAAAAACATAAGGAAGATAAAGATACTAAACACAAAAAAAATAATAAAAGTAAAGTTATAATAAATGAAGAAAATGATGATGAACAAAATGAAGATGATAACTCTAAAGGGGTAAGTAAGGAAGTTGCAAACTTAAAAGAAGTAGGGGTCATGTCTGTAGCAAAGGCTGATGACAGGATTCAAGTTATACCTATAATAGGTCAAGTTGAAGGTCATAATATTTCTGGTAATCAAACTAAGTCTACTAAATATGAGTTAATTATTCCACAGTTAATAGCTATTGAGAGAGATAGCAATGTAAAAGGTATACTCATAGTATTGAATACTGCAGGAGGGGATGTAGAAGCAGGCTTAGCCATTGCAGAAATGATAACTAGTCTTAGTAAGCCTACAGTATCCATAGTCATAGGTGGAGGACATTCTATAGGAGTTCCATTAGCTACAGCATCAGATTATTCCTTTATAACTCCTTCAGCTACAATGATAGTGCACCCTGTAAGAATGAATGGATTTGTTATAGGTGTACCTCAAACCTTTGAATATTTTAGAAAGATGCAGGAGCGAATAGTTGAGTTTGTAGTTAGAACTTCAAAAATTGATTCAGACGATTTTAGAAGGCTTATGAGTCAAACAGATGAATTACTAAATGATATAGGAACTATATTGATAGGGGATCAAGCCGTAGAATGTGGTCTTATTGATGAAGTAGGTGGAATTAGAGAAGCCTTAGATAAATTAGAAGAGTTAATAAGTGAAGGTGAAAAAAATCAACTTGAAGTAAGTTCAGAAGAAAATATTAGTTAAGAAATAGATAAAATTTAACAATTCACCATTGAGTTGTCAGCAAAATCATGTTGGCAACTTTTTATTTGTAAAAAAATTTGAAATATAGGTGGATTTCAATGTACAATATATTGAGATGGATAAATGGAAATTATTTTCATGAATCTTAGGAAGAGTTTTGGAGGAGATACTATGACTAAAGGAAAAGAGCCTTTAAAAAAGAAAAACAGTAGTAAGAAGAGCACTGTTAAAAATAATAGTTCAAAAGCTAAGAGAGAAAAAAAGGATAAACTTTTTGATTTTAATGGAATTATACTGATAACCATAGGAGTTTTAATATTTTTAGCTTTACTATCAGTTATGTTTTCAGACCCAACATCTTTGGCAGGTTCTATGGGAGTATTTATTAATAGAATTTTTATAGGACTTCTTGGAATTGGTGCCTATGCTTTACCCTTTGTGCTTATATACATGGGAGTAAGTTACATAAAAATAGATAAATATTTAAAGGTAACAAAAAAATCCCTTGGAATTTTAATGTTTATAGTTATTACCATGATTTTTGTTGAGCTTATAGTATTACCTTCTTACTACGTAAAAGGAAATATGGCAAGTGCTATTATAAATCAATTTAAATCTAAGTCTGTACTTCATGGAGGTATTATATCTTTAGTAATTACTGTTCCTATAAGTTCACTTTTAGGAAAGGTAGGTAGCTATATAGTTTTATTTGCTTTATATATAATATCTTTAGTGTTAATTAATAATATTACTATAAAAGAGTTATTTACCTTTGAAAAAGTAGAAAGTAAAAAAAAGTCAAGGGATTTGAAGCAAACAAATATTGCAATTGATGAGGCTATGGAATATGTATCAGCAGATGGGAATACTAGAGACAATGGAAGCAGCGAAGAGTCGAAGATTAAAATTATAGATTTTATGAAGATGGATGAAGAAGAGAATAGATTTGAAGGAAAAACAGAAACAAGTATAGAACAACCTAATAAGTCAAAGGAAAATAGAAATAATATAGAGGATATAGATATTGACATTTCCTTTGGTGATGGAAACAAAATATATGCTTATGAACATCCTGCACCAGAACTCCTTCATAAAAATTTAAGTAGTATAGGTAAAAATAGCGATAAAAAAGACCTCCTTAATAGTGCTAATAAACTTCAAGAAACTTTAGAAAGTTTTGGAGTTGAAGCTAAGGTGATACAGGTTACAAAAGGTCCATCTGTAACCAGATTTGAATTACAACCCCATGTAGGAGTTAAGGTTAGCAAGATAGTTAATCTAGCAGATGATATAGCTCTAAACTTAGCAGCCTCAGGAGTTAGGATAGAGGCTCCAATCCCAGGAAAGGCAGCAGTAGGTATAGAAGTACCTAATAAAGATTTATCAGCAGTATTTTTAAGAGAGGTAATAGAAAGTGAAGAATTTACACTTGCTAAGAAAAATTTAGCCTTTGCCCTTGGAAAGGATATTGCAGGTAATTGTGTAGTGGGAGATTTATCTAAGATGCCTCACCTTTTGATTGCAGGAGCTACAGGGTCAGGAAAAAGTGTATGTATTAATACTCTTTTAATAAGTTTATTATATAAATATACACCTCAAGAGGTTAAATTGCTGTTAATAGACCCTAAAGTGGTAGAACTTAATATATACAATGGAATACCACACCTATTAATTCCAGTAGTTACAGAACCTAAAAAAGCTGCAGGAGCATTAAATTGGGCAGTTAATGAAATGACTAGAAGATATAAACTCTTTGCAGATAATAACGTAAGAAATATTGAAGGATATAACGACTTTGTAGAAAAGGGGATAATAGAAGAAAAGCTTCCATGGATTGTAATCATAATCGATGAGTTAGCAGACTTAATGATGGTATGTCCAAATGATGTTGAGGAATATATAGGTAGACTTGCTCAAATGGCTAGGGCTGCAGGAATGCATTTAGTAATAGCAACACAAAGACCATCTGTAGATGTAATTACAGGGGTAATTAAAGCTAATATACCATCTAGGATATCCTTTGCTGTTTCAAGTCAAATAGACTCAAGAACTATACTAGACTCTTCAGGAGCAGAGAAACTTTTAGGTAAAGGGGATATGCTATATTATCCTGTAGGTGAATCGAAGCCACTTAGAATTCAAGGAGCCTTTGTGTCTGAGGAAGAAGTAGAGACTGTAGTAGAATTTATTCGTAATGGATTAAAGGAATTAGAGTATAAAAAAGAAATCATGGATGAAATAGAAAATAGTGTTTCTAAATCTAAAGGTGGAGAAGATTGTGATGAGTTAATAGATGAAGCTATTAAAATTGTATTAGAAGAAGGGCAAGCTTCAACATCCTTGTTGCAGAGAAGGCTAAAAATAGGGTATAATAGAGCGGCTAGAATTATAGATGAAATGGAAGCTGAAGGGATTATCTCTGGTCGTAATGGAAGCAAGCCAAGACAGGTTTTTGGAAGAGATGATACCATGAGACAATAACTTCTTAATGAAACTTTCATTACAACACAAAAGAAGAGGTTTTAAATAATATATAGATCACTTAGGAGGATAAAGGTGGAAAAATTAAAATTTGGAGTAATAAATTTAGGTTGTGACAAGAATAGAATAGATGCAGAAATTATAATAAGTAGTTTGAAGAGTAGATATGAAGCGGTGACAGATGAAAGGCAGGCAGACATATTGCTAGTTAACACCTGTGGATTTATAGAAACTTCAAAGCAAGAATCTATTGATACCATATTAGAAATGGCAAAATATAAGAAAGATAAATGCAAGGTGCTCATAGCTACTGGGTGCTTAACTCAGAGATATGGTAGTGAGCTTTTAGAACTTATGCCGGAACTAGATATAATTTTAGGTGTAAATGATTATGATAAATTGCATGAATGTATTGAAAAATCTATGAAAACCGGAGAAAAGAGCTGTATTACAACTTATAGTGATACCAATATAAACATTGGTAATAGACAGGTTACAACAGGAGGAAGTACTGCTTATATAAGAATATCTGAAGGGTGTAACAATATTTGTGCCTACTGTGCAATTCCTAAAATAAGAGGAAGATACAGAAGTAGGGATATGGAAGATATCCTTAAAGAAGCTAAAGAGTTAGCTTTAAATGGATATAAGGAGTTAATTATAGTAGCGCAAGATACTACTAATTATGGGGTAGATATATATGGAAAAAAAACTTTACATATTCTTTTAAAAGAGCTAGATAAAATTAAAAGTATAAAATGGATAAGACTTCTTTATTGTTATGCAGAAGAGCTAACTGATGAAGTTATAAATGAAATAGCTATCAATGATAAGGTGTGTAAGTATATAGATATTCCTATACAACATATCAGCGATGATGTTTTAAAGGCTATGAGAAGAAAAGGAAGAAAGAAAATAATCACTGAAAATATTAAAAAGCTTAGAGATGCAGTTCCTAATATAACTATAAGAACTACTCTTATAGTAGGATTTCCAGGAGAAACAGAAGAGAATTTCTTAGAATTGTTAAATTTTGTCAAAGAAACTAAATTTGATAAGCTAGGAGTATTTACTTACTCTCAAGAGGAAGGTACTGTGGCTGCAGAAATGGAAGGTCAAATAGAAGAAAATATTAAAGAAGAAAGACTTCACTCTATAATGATGGCTCAACAAACTATATCAACAGAAATAAATGAAAATAAAATAGGTAGAACCTATGATGTATTGATTGAAAGTAAAGAAAAAGGAACATATTGTGGAAGAAGTTATGAAATGGCTCCAGAAATTGACGGAGAGGTTTATGTAAAATCTAATAAATTAAGTATAGGTGATTTTGTTAAGGTAAGAATAAAAGATGCACTAGAGTATGATTTAATAGGAGAAATCCTTAAATAATTTTTAGATTTATATATTTATAATAAAAAAATATTAATTAATAATATAGATAAGGATATAAAGTAAAATTAGTATTAATAAACTAAATAATTTTTAGATTTTATTGTATAATGTTTGTATAAGATAAAATAATTACTATTATAGAAAATTTGTTTTTGCTATTTACAATAAGAAGTAAATTTTAATTAGGTAAACAGATTATAAGATTGTTAAATTTCAGGAGTAGGAGATGTTAATGATGAATCTTGCAAATAAGCTTACAGTGCTAAGAATAATGTTAGTTCCGATATTCTTAATATGTGCAATGATTGATACCACCGCAACTAATATTATTGCTTTATCAATATTTATTATAGCTTCAGCAACAGATAAATTAGATGGCTATATAGCTAGAAGCAGAAATCAGATAACTAACTTTGGAAAATTCATGGATCCTCTAGCAGACAAGCTTTTAGTTACCTGTGCTCTAATACTTTTAGTTGAAAAAGGAATTGTTGCTGCCTGGGTAGTAGTTGTAATAATTGCTAGGGAATTTATAGTATCAGGATTAAGGACATTAGCTGCTTCACAAGGCGTGGTAATAGCTGCAAGTAATTGGGGAAAGCTGAAGACTGTAATTCAGATGATAGCTATCATAATGGGACTATTATCTCTAGTATATAATCCAGGGTGGCTTAATATTACAACCCAGGTTACCATATACCTAGCAGCTGTTATAACTATTGGATCTGGAGTGGATTATTTTATTAAAGGAAAAGATATTATAAATATTAATGAATAATGTTTATAATTCTATAACTATGTCAAAAATGGTAAAGAGTTCCTTGAAAGAAATTTAAAGGAACTCTTTACTATAACACTTGACCTGATAAATTAAATACTATATAATAAACATATAAGAACTATTGTTCGTGATGGAAGGATGTGAACCCTAAAGGGGAATTTATGAATAACGATAAATTAAAAGCATTAGAAGCAGCTATGGGACAGATAGAAAAGCAATTTGGTAAAGGCTCAATAATGAAATTAGGGGAAGAGAGCACTTTAAATATAGACTGCATATCTACAGGATGTTTAGGGCTAGATATTGCACTGGGAATTGGCGGAGTTCCAAGAGGAAGAATAATTGAGATTTTTGGGCCAGAATCCTCTGGTAAAACTACTGTAGCTTTACATGTAGTTGCAGAAGCTCAAAAGAACGGTGGTTGTGCAGCATATATAGATGCAGAACATGCCCTTGATCCGGTTTATGCAAAGGCATTAGGCGTAGACATAGATAACTTAATAGTATCTCAACCAGATACAGGTGAGCAGGCTCTTGAAATTACAGAAGCCTTAGTTAGATCTGGTGCAATAGATATAGTAGTTATAGACTCTGTTGCTGCCTTAGTTCCAAAGGCTGAAATTGAAGGTGAAATGGGAGATGCCCATGTAGGTCTTCAAGCTAGACTTATGTCTCAAGCTTTAAGAAAACTTACAGGTTCTATAAACAAATCAAAATGCTCTACTATATTTATAAACCAATTGAGAGAAAAAGTTGGAGTTATGTTTGGAAATCCAGAAACAACTCCAGGAGGAAGAGCTCTTAAATTCTATGCCTCTGTAAGAATTGATGTAAGAAAGATAGATACTATTAAACAAGGAGAAACCTTCTTAGGAAATAGAACTAGAGCTAAGATAACTAAGAATAAAGTTGCACCACCATTTAAACAATCAGAATTTGATATTATGTATGGTGAAGGAATATCTAGGGTTGGAGATATATTAGACATTGGTGTTAAAGAAGAAATTGTCCAAAAAAGTGGCGCTTGGTTTGCCTACGGAGACGTAAGACTAGGCCAAGGAAGAGAAAATGCTAAAAACTTTTTTAAGGAAAACCCAGAAATTGCCAATGAAATAGAAAATAAAATAAGGGAAAAATACTCTTTGCCATTAAATAACAATCCAGTAAAAGTTGAGAATAAAGTAGAAGAAAAGTAAATTACTTTATTAAATCAGATAAAAGATATGTGAAGCTTTAAGTAAAAATATATAACTTAAGCTTTACATATCTTTTTTAATTAAAATTTTAAATATTGTGTATGAAATATACAAATAAATGTATAATTAAAGTATGTGATATTTTAATGTAAAAATTAAAGGTGATATTCTAATTAAAAAATTTTTTTTAAAGGTTCAAGTCGAGCCTAAGAGCTAAGTTGAGAGAATTTGTAGTATTTAGTAATAACCTTGACAATGATGTTAAAGTAATATAAAATGAATACAAATACTGGTTTAATATAAGAGGAATTGAATAGAATATGCACCTTTTCGAGCTTTCATTTTACTGCTAATATATGTCATAAAAAAAGCAAAGGAGGTGTTGGAAATTGACTGAACCAAGTCAAATTATTTTAATAATAGCTATTGCGCTAGTTGTTTGTTTAGTCGCTATTTTTGTTTTTATTTATACAAGAAAGAATATATCTTTAGCTAATGTATCTAAATCAGAGGAAGATGCTAAAAAGATTTTAGGTGAGGCACAAAAAGAAGCAGAATCTAAAAAGAAAGAAGCAATCCTTGAAGCTAAAGAAGAAGTTCATAGATTAAGAGCTGATTTTGATAAAGAGTCCAGAGAAAGAAGAAATGAAATTCAGCGATTAGAAAGAAGGGTTCTTCAAAAAGAGGAAACTTTAGATAAGAAAACCCTATCAATAGAAAGAAAAGAAGAAGTATTATCTAAAAAACAACAAGAGGTTGAGACATTAGAATCAGGAATACAAGAATTATATAATAGTGTAAGAGAAGAATTACAAAGAGTAGCAGGATTAACCTCAGAAGAAGCAAAGCAAATACTATTAGACGAAGTAAAAAAAGAAATTAAACATGAAACAGCAATAATGATTAAAGAAATTGAAGCTAAAGCTAAAGAAGAAGCCGATAAAAAGGCAAGAGAAGTTATAACATATGCTATACAGAGATGTGCAGCAGACCATGTAGCTGAATCTACAGTACATGTTGTATCACTTCCTAACGATGAAATGAAGGGAAGGATTATTGGGCGTGAAGGTAGAAATATAAGAGCCCTTGAAACTTTAACTGGAGTTGATTTAATAATAGATGATACTCCGGAAGCTGTTATTCTTTCAGCTTTTGATCCTATTAGAAGAGAGGTAGCTAAAATTGCCTTAGAAAAACTAATAGTTGATGGAAGAATACACCCAGCAAGAATTGAGGAAATGGTTGAAAAAGCGAAAAAAGATGTTGAGAATGACATAAGAGAAGAGGGCGAGCAAGCCACCTTCGAAACTGGTATCCATGGATTACATGTGGAAATAATCAGACTTTTAGGAAGATTGAAATATAGAACTAGTTATGGTCAAAATGTATTAAAACATTCTATAGAAGTTTCATACTTAGCAGGTCTTATGGCGTCAGAGCTTGGAATGGATCCTACCATGGCAAAAAGGTGTGGATTATTACACGATATCGGAAAAGCTGTAGATCATGAAGTAGAAGGACCACATGCACTAATAGGTGCTGAGTTAGCTAAAAAATGTCATGAATCTCCAATAGTTGTAAACGCTATTGCAGCTCATCATGGAGATGTAGAGTATCAATCTCTAGAAGCAGTACTAGTTCAAGCAGCAGATGCTATATCAGCAGCTAGACCAGGTGCTAGAAGAGAAACTCTAGAAGCCTATATAAAAAGATTAGAAAAATTAGAAGAAATCGCAAACTCATATGAATGTGTAGAAAAGTCATATGCAATTCAAGCCGGAAGAGAAATCAGAATTATGATTAAACCAGATGATGTTGATGATGCAGGTGCTATTGAAGTGGCTAGAGATATTGTGAAGAAAATAGAATCAGAACTAGAATATCCAGGCCAAAT
This sequence comes from Clostridium sp. UBA3061, assembly GCF_002367465.1. NCBI lineage: Bacteria > Bacillati > Bacillota > Clostridia > Eubacteriales > Clostridiaceae > Clostridium > Clostridium sp. UBA3061. Next base: position 201,072 of record NZ_DFCF01000012.1, read on the forward strand.
AAAGGTTAATGTTATCAGAGAAACAAGAGCAGTAGAATATGCAAAGTAAAATTAGGTAATGAAAAAGGTGAGTCTCCTATTTAATAGGAGGCTTTTATTTTTGTCTATTATATTAAGTGAAACTATAATTTGCAATAATCTAAAATTGTATTTTCAATAAAAGGAATTTTCAATTAAATGTAGAAATAATATATAGGATTCTAATAATATTAGTTTAATAAGTAGTAATAGTAGTAGGAGGTTTAATATGGAAGTATTAAAAGTTTCAGCAAGATCTAATCCTAATTCAGTAGCAGGAGCTCTGGCAGGAGTACTAAGACAAAGTAGTGGGGCAGAAATTCAAGCTATAGGAGCAGGCGCAATCAATCAAGCAGTAAAGGCTGTAGCTATAGCTAGAGGATTTGTAGCGCCCAGTGGAATGGACCTGGTGTGTGTACCAGCATTTACAGATGTAGAAATTGATGGTGAAGAAAGAACTGCAATTAAATTGATAGTACAATCTAAAAATAATTTTTAGGTTATAAAGACATGAAATTAAAAATTTAATTTCATGTCTTTAGTCTTTATATGTAGGTAAATAAGCTTCAGAACTTTGGATAAATGTTATAAAAAATTAGTATGTAAATATAAAAAATGAGAATAATAATAGTAAGTTAAAATTACCATATAATCTTTACACTATATAGAATAAGTGTTATTATACAGATATGAAGTATATCTTTCATATGAAGTTCTAATGCATTTTAAAATTCATTAGATGTAGAATATCCAACTCGTTTATTATATTTTTGAGAATATAATTGAATGAAAAGGTTTAAATAATATTTCTTTTATTTGGATAGTTTTAATTATTTTATATTGTAAAGAATAAATATTAATGGGGGTAGTTATAATGATGCTATCAAAAAAAGCAATGGAAATTTCACCATCACTTACATTAGCAATTACAGCAAAGGCTAAAAAGATGAAAGCAGAGGGGATTGACGTTATAGGCTTCGGTGCAGGAGAGCCAGATTTTAATACTCCAAAAAATATACAGCAAGCTGCTATAAAGGCAATTGAAGCAGGTCAAACAAGATATACAGCGGCTTCAGGTATAATTGAATTAAAGGAAGCAGTTGTAAATAAGTTTAAAAAAGATAATAACTTAACTTATAAAACTTCTCAAATTATTATTTCAACAGGAGCTAAACAATGTTTAGCAAATATTTTTCAAGCTATATTAAATCCGGGAGATGAAGTTTTAATAGGTGCTCCATATTGGGTTAGTTATCCAGAACTTGTACAATTGGCTGATGGAGTTCCAACTTTTGTTGACACAGAAGAAAGTAATTCTTTTAAACTAACAATTGAATCTTTAGAAAAAGCAGTAACTAAAAAGACTAAAGCTATGATACTAAATAGCCCTAATAATCCAACAGGAACAGCTTATACGAAAGAAGAGTTAGAGAAAATTGCAACTTTTGCACAAAAACATGATATAATAATTATATCAGATGAAATATATGAAAAACTTTTATATGGAGAAAGTGGTCATATTTCTATAGCAAGTTTATCTGAAGATGCTTATAATAGAACAATAGTAATAAATGGGGTTTCAAAAGCTTATGCTATGACTGGATGGAGAATTGGTTATGCAGCAGCTAGTGAAAAGATAACTTCATTAATGTCAAACATACAAAGTCACACTACTTCAAATCCATGTTCAATATCTCAATATGCATCTGTAGAAGCTTTAAATGGAGATCAAAGCGAAGTTGAAAAAATGAAACAGGAATTTAAAAAGAGAAGAGATTTTATGGTAGATAAAATTAATTCTATAAATAACTTATCCTGTGTTAAACCAGAAGGTGCATTCTACGTTATGGTAAACATATCAAAGGTGTTAAATAAGGAAGTGGACGGAAAGATTATAAAAGACTCTCTTACATTCAGTGACTTACTTCTTGAGAAGGAGAAGGTTGCAGTAATACCTGGTATTGCTTTTGGAGTAGATGATTTTATAAGATTATCTTATGCTACATCTATGGAAAACATAGAAAAAGGATTGAATAGAATAGAAGACTTTGTTAATGGCATAAAATAATTTCTCGTAAATGAGGTGATAATATGCTAACAAAGGAAATAATCATTAATAATCCACAGGGATTGCATGCAAGACCAGCAACTTTATTAGTTCAAAAGGCTACTACTTTTAAGTGTGAAGTTACTATAGAATGTAATGGTAAAGGAGCTAATGCAAAAAGTCTCATTGGAGTATTATCCTTAGGAGTTAATAAGGGATATACAGTAAAAATTATAACTAACGGAACTGATGAGGAACTTGCACTTACAGAAATCATTTCTACTGTAGAAGGATTATAATTCAAATAAAAGAACTGCTTAGGCAGTTCTTTTGTTCTATAGTAGCCTTTGTAAAGGAGGAGGATTTTATGAATGAAATAATATTACATAGTAAAAAGGAACTTTATTTAGAAAAAAATAAACATTTTATTCAATGCTTCCTAGATATTAAGGGTGGAAGAAGTAAATATACAGCTATTAGCTATGAGAAAGACATAAAGGATTTTTATAATAAGTCTGATGTAACTGAAATAACCATAGAAAATATAAGAGAAATAAATATATTTCATGTTCAAAAATTTATCCTTGATTTGCAAAATCAAGGATTATCTTCTGCAACTATTAATAGAAAGATATCATCGCTTTCTGCTCTTTATAAGTGGCTTATGAAGTATGAAGATAATTACAGTGATATAAGAATTATTAAGTATAATCCTTTTGCTAATGTGAAGGAAGAAAAACCTATTGTAACTAATAAAGTTACAGAATTTTTGACTGAGGAAGAAAGTAAGATTTTACTGGGAAGTATTGATACTACAACTGTACTAGGACTTAGGAATAAAGCTATATTAGCATTAGCACTCACCACTGCACTAAGAAAATCAGAAATGATAAATATAAAAATATGTCATATAAAAAAGTATGGAGAGTATGATGTTATAGAAGTCACTAGAAAAGGAAATAAAAAAGATTTAGTAAAGCTTCAACCTAAGGTGAAAAGTTTAATTGAAAAATACATTTTAGTTACAGGAAGAGATAAAGAAGAGTATAACAATAGTTATTTATTTATAGGACACTCCTCTAATAATAGAAATGGAGAGAAGTTAAATCCTAGTACTTTAAACTATATGCTTAAAAATATATGTAGTAAGTGCAATATAAATAAAAAATTAAAAGTTCACTCCACTAGACATACAGCTATAACTATGGCCATTACTCAAGGAGCTACCATAGAAAAAGTTAGAGAATTTGCAGCTCATAGTAGTATTGCTACTACCAATAGATATGTTCACTCTATAGACAAGCTTAAAGATAATCCAGGAGATAATATGGATATAATATAAAGTTATAGGAATTTATTAGAGGCTAAAGGCATACATTTTTAATGTAATATAAAAAATGGAGGTATGTTCATGGCTTTTGATAATGAATATGAATTTGTACCCTTGGCGCCTATGACACATAATTCTTTGCCCGATGAAATGAAAGATTTCATATCTGTATGTGGTATGATGGGAATAATGCCAAGAAATAATTTTATACATCCAATGCAAAAAGAGCTGGCTCAAGTTATAGATTTAAAAGAAACTAATGAGGACATAGATATTCCTGCGGAGACTTATTTAGATGAAGACTTTGAAGATGATGTAGAGAGATATGTAGAGGAGAATGGAAATAGATTATTGAAAGACTTTGATGATGAAAAAGACTTTAATTCTACACCGGTTTCATCAAAAGAAGATAATAATGATGAACTTATGAGGATAGAAAAAGTTATTAAATCCATAGAAAGAAATAATCTAGGAGTATTCAAATTTTTAGAAGTTAATGGAATGCCTTATGACAAGGCAAAAAAATTTATTAGAAGAGTAGTAAGGCTATCAATTCGTTATAATGAATAACATGAATAAAAAAATCGACTATGTCGATTTTTTTAATTTTTATAATAAATTATATAGTAATATTTACCTTTAATTATATATATAAATTAATAGGACACATTATTTTAAGGTTTAAATTTTAAATTATAAATTAATGTTTATTAATTAGAAATGGGGGTATAAAATGAAGTACACAAGATACAATATTAAATCTAAACCAAAGAGTAGTAACAGTTTTTTATTTTATTTAGCTATAACCTTACTTTTGGCATTACTATTAGGAACTTTTATATTTAAATTTGTACTTAAAGACTCAGGTAAAATAGGCTTTATTAAGGGTATAGATATAAATAATTCTGAACAACAACAAAATAGTGGTAAAGTACCTGGTAAAAGTGAAGTAAAGGAAGAAGGAAATTCAACTGGAATAAAGGAAGAAAAAGCTGTGTCAGAATATAATTTTTATATACTACAGTGTGGTGTATTTAAAGTTAAAAGTAACGCTAATGAAACATTAAATAAATTATCAGCCTTTGGTAATCCTTTTATAGGGCAAGAGGGAGAGCTATCTAAGGTGTATTTTGGAATGTATTCTGATAAAAACATAGAAAATGGAGCTTCAATATTAAAAGAAAAGGGAATAGATAATACTAAAGTAACTATAAATATACCTATGGAAGATAATTCTACAAAACAATTTTGTGAAATTGTAGATAGTTTGTTGCAAGTTGTAAATAAGACTTCAGAAAGTGGTGTAAAATCTATTAATACCAGTGAACTTAAAAAGTGGATAGATGGATTGGAGAAAATAGATGAGAACATGAAACAATACAATGAAGTTAATTCTTTGAAGGAATATATAAAGGCTCTTCCAGATGAAGTAGATAAAAATAAGGATGGAGAAGTATTAAAATATGTTTATGACCAGCTAATAAAGTTTAAAAAATAAGGTATATATTATTTTTAATAAGTTGATATAAGGCTATCTGTGAACAAAAGTTCACAGATAGCCTTAATTTATAAAAAAAGTTTAAAAAATTTGTTATAGTCTTGTGTAAAAAAATATTAAATGTTACACTATATTAGATATAAAATGTTATATTGGTTAATACAAATAGTATATTGCACATTTTAAATATACTGGGGGATGTTTTTTATGGGAAAATCATATAAAACCGCTAAAGAGTATGTATTTATAACTCTTCTGGGGGCTATTTCTGGAAGCTTTATTGGAGAATTTTTAGGAAATACTTTTAAAGCCTTAGATTTTTTAGGAAAAAACTACTTTATAGGATTAAAAAATCCTTTAGTCATTGATTTAAAGGTCTTAGAATTAACTTTTGGACTAGGATTTGGTTTGAATTTAATGGCTATAGTAGGTATGGTTTTAGCAATAGTATTATTTAAGAGATTCTAGGAGGAAGTTATGGATATAGTATTAGCTTCTGCATCACCAAGAAGACAGGAATTATTAAAAAGGTTAGTAGATAATTTTAAAATAGAGATTAGTAACTTTGATGAGTATTCTGTTGAATTTCAAGGTGATATAGATAAACATGTGTGTGATTTAGCTGAAGGAAAAGCTAGAAATATTTTGAATAAAGTGCAGAAAGATAGTATTGTCATAGGCTGTGATACTGTAGTATATTTAAATGGGAAAATTCTTGGGAAACCAATAAATGATAAAGATGCATTTGAAATGCTAAGGTCACTCAGTGGAAATGTACATAAAGTTTATTCCGGGCTAGTTTTAATAAACAGTAAAACCAAGGAATTAATAAGAAAAAGCGTTTGTACTGAAGTTAAATTTATGAACCTATCTGAGGATATGATACTTAGGTATATTGAATCAGGTCAATGTAATGGTAAAGCTGGTGCCTATGGGATACAAGATAATGCTGCTATTTTTGTGGAGAATATTAATGGCTGTTATTACAATGTAGTAGGATTGCCTTTAAATACTTTATATTTATCACTAAGGGAGATGGGGGTAAATCAATAAAGGAGTTAGTTTATGAACTATAAATTAAAGATTAAAGATTTACCTAAAAATGAAAGACCTAGAGAAAAAATGTTAAGGTATGGGGCAGAATACCTGTCTAATTCTGAACTTTTAGCCCTTATATTGAGGACTGGAACAAAGGAAGATAGTGTTTTAAATCTATGTGATAGGTTATTATCTCATTGTGGAGGCATAAATGGAATTTTCAGCCCCAGTATTAATGATTTAAAGCAGGTAAAAGGAATAGGGGAGGTTAAAGCTACTCAAGTTTTAGCCCTTGCAGAGCTAGCTACCAGATTTAATTCTTTTAAATCCGGTGAAGAGCATATTGTAAGTAGTCCTAAAGATGTGTCTAATTATATGATGAGACAAATGAAAGGTTTAAAAAAAGAATATTTTAAGCTAATTATGTTAAATACTAAAAACATAATTATATCAGTTAAAGATATTTCTATAGGAAATTTAAATAGTTCCATTGTTCATCCGAGAGAAGTCTTTATAGAAGCTATAAAGCTTAGTAGTGCATCAGTGATATTGTGTCACAATCATCCATCAGGTGATCCAACACCTAGCAAAGAGGATATACTAATAACTAAAAGACTAAAGGAGTGTGGAACATTACTAGGAATTGAAGTTTTAGATCATATTATTATTGGTAACGAAGCTTATATAAGCTTAAAAGAAAAAGGTATTATATAGATTGAGAGGAGAGTTTTTATGGTTTTTTTTGGAAGTACTAGAGACATTGGAATAGATTTAGGAACTGCAAACACATTAGTATATATTAAAGGAAAAGGTATCGTACTTAGAGAACCTTCCGTTGTAGCAATAAATAAAAATACAGGAAAAGTTTTAGCTGTAGGTAATGAAGCTAAAAATATGATAGGTAGAACACCAGGAAATATTGTAGCTATAAGACCAATGAAAGATGGAGTTATAGCAGATTTTGATGTAACTGAAAAAATGCTTAGACATTTTATTGAAAAAGTTGGAGGTAAAAATTCCTTTAAAAGTCCAAGAATCGTAGTTTGTTTCCCATCTGGGGTAACTGAAGTAGAGAAGAGAGCGATTGAAGAAGCAACTAAGAGTGCTGGAGCTAGAGAAGTTGGATTATTAGAAGAACCAATGGCAGCAGCTATAGGTGCTGGACTTCCAGTTGGAGAACCTACAGGAAGCATGGTTGTAGATATCGGTGGAGGTACTACAGAAGTAGCAATAATATCTTTAGGTGGAGTTGTTACAAGTATGTCATTAAGAGTTGCAGGTGATGAATTAGATCAAGCGATTATAGCATACATAAAAAAACAATATAACTTAATGATTGGTGAGAGAACTTCAGAAAATATAAAAATACAATTAGGTTCAGCTTATGAGGTAGAAGAAAAGGCAGAGAATATGCAAATTAGAGGAAGAGATTTAATAAGTGGTCTTCCTAAAGTAGTAGAAATAGGTGAAGATGAAGTAAGAGAAGCTTTAAGAGAACCTGTATACTCTATTATAGAGGCTATAAAAACAACACTAGAAAAAACACCACCAGAACTTGCAGCAGATATTATGGATAAAGGTATAATGCTTACAGGTGGAGGAGCCTTATTAAAAGGATTAGATGCACTAATAGCCCATGAAACCCATATGCCAGTAAATATAGCAGAAATACCATTAGATTGTGTAGCTGTAGGAACTGGAAAAGCATTAGATAATGTAGATATTATGAGTAGAAGATAAAAAATGAAGATATTCAAGAATAAGCTGGCAGTAATAGTTATACTACTGTCAGTGTCCTTTTTGGGGTTAATTGGTTATTCAGTTCAAAAAGACAAGATGTCCATGGTGGAAAATGGTGTAGGAAGTGCTATAAACTCTGTTCAAGGTGTTGTTTATAAAATAGGTAGTAAAATAAAAAGTTCTTTTAGTTTAGTACTTAATATAGGAAATATAAAAAGTGAAAATGATGAGTTAAAAAAACAAAATGAGAAGTTGAAATTTAATGCTATTCAAAATGATATTTTAAGAAAAGAAAATGACAGACTTAGAGGCATGTTAAACTTTGCTGATGCAAATGGTCAGTATAATTATATAGGTGTAGATATTTTGGGTTTAGTTGGAAATAATTTTTTGGATGGATATGTAATCAATAAAGGCGAAAAAGATGGAATAGAAAAAGGTATGATTGCATTGGAAGGAGAAGGACTAGTTGGTCAAGTTACTAGCGTTGGTAGTAATTGGAGTATAGTTCAATCTATTTGTAATGAGAATATGGCTGTAGCAGGATATGTATTGAGCACTGAAGAAAGTAATGGTATTGTAAAGGGTTATAAGGGAAATGAAGATAAATTTCTTACGGAAATTACAGGACTTTCCTTAGATTCAAAAATTAAAGAAGGGGACACTATACTAACCTCTGGACTAGGTGGCATATATCCAAAAGGAATTAAAATAGGAGAAGTTCTAGAAATTTATGAGGATAGAGCAAAGGTTGTAAAGAGTGCAATTGTGAAGCCTGCAGTAGATTTTAATAAGGTAGAGCAACTTGTAATTATAGTGCCAAAGGAAAAAAGAGATGTTAAAAACTAATAATAAATTTAAAAAAATATTATATTTATTTTTAATAATCACCATTCTTTTTATTTTTGATAATACCATTATAACTTTTTTTGCTATTAAAAATATATATCCAAGCGTTCTTTTTGTATTTATAGTTTGTTATTCCATAATAAATGGATATGATGAAGCAACAATTATTGGTGTTATAACAGGGATTCTTCAAGATATTTATTTTCCGGGAGTCATGGGAATTAACATGTTAATAAACATGTTAATTTGTTTAATGGCAGCTAAAATTGGAAAAGGAATTTTCAAGGATAAGGTTATAATACCTATTTTTTCAACATTTCTACTAAGTTTACTAAAGAGTATTGCTATTTTTGCTATATTTATATTAATAGGAGCTAGTAATAATTTTTTACACTTAATCATATATAAAGCTATTTATGAGATGATAATAGCTTTACTGATATATAGGATTATACTTAAGTTTAGTGAAACCAAAACTATAAAAAAGGAATGGAGATTCTAAAAAAAGTATGAAAAAAAATAAAAGAATAATTAGAAATAAAAAGAATAAAAAAAGTTTTTCAAGATATAATTTATTTTATATAGCTATGGCAGTTATCTTCATTGGAATTACTTCAAGATTACTTTTTTTACAAATAGTAATGGTAGAGGATTATAGAGAAAGAGCAAATAGCAATAAATATAAAACAGTATCCGTTGCAGCAGCTAGAGGAGATATAGTAGATAGAAATGGTAAAGTTTTTGCCGAAAGTATACAAAATTATGTATTACAATTTAGTGAGACAGAAGAAAGTAAAAAGTATTTCTTTAAAACTATGTCTAGAGTTTTTGAAATATTAGATAAAAAGCAAATACCAGTCGTAGATGAATTTCCTATAATTATAAATAATGAAGGAAAACTAGAATATAACTTCAAAGCTACCGATGAATCAAGTAGGAAATGGCTAGAGCTTAGATTTAAAAAGGATAGAGGTTTTTTAGAGAAGGTAGTAAAGAAAGAATATGGTGAGGGTAAGAAGGTTTCAGAGCTTACAGATGAACAAAAAAATTATATGGATGTTTTGTTATTACAGATAACTGCAGAAGAAGCCTATAAGACTTTAGAGAAAGATTATGGTGTAGATAGGTACTATGAGTTAACTCTTCATGAAAGAAGAAGATTTTTACTATTAAAAGATGCTATGAAGATGCAAAGTTTTTCAGGGTATAGCCCAGTAGTAATTGCAAATACATTAGATCAAGAAACTGCCTTTGTATTTGAGCAACTACAACCAGATATGCCAGGTATAATAGTTGATACTCAGCCTATGAGAGCTTATCCTAATGGAGAGTTAGGTTCCGCATTTCTAGGGTATATGTCTCAAATTAACCCTTGGGAACAAGAAAAATATGAAGAAAAGGGTTATGATGTAAGTACTGATGACATAGGAAAAGCAGGTATTGAATCAGCCTATGAATCCTATTTAAAGGGAACTAAGGGACAAGAGAGTATAGAAATTAATAAGCAGGGGCGTAGAGTTAGAACTCTGGGACAGGTAGAAGCTTATCAAGGAAAAACTGTGCAATTAAATATTGATATGGATGTACAAAGAGCTGCAGAAAAGGCACTAGATGAAGTGATGACTAATCTTCAAAAGAGTGGAAAAAATTATTATGGAGATAGTACTAATGCCACTAGAGGAGCAGCAGTAGCCATAAGTACTAAGGGGGAAGTTTTAGCACTTGTTAGTAGACCTGGTTTTGATCCTAATATATTTACTGACCCTGGGAAATTAACTACTGAATTGTCACAACAATACTTTAACCCAGATTTAGAAGCTATGGGAAAAGAGTATATTAAAAAAAGAGGGCTTGCAAGTAAAGGTGGTATTTTAACAGATAAAGAATTAACTTTAAGTTTAGCAGAAAGAGAACAATTATTGCTAGAAAAAATGTTCCCAATAGATAAAAGTATACCAGGAAATACTACAAGAAGAGAAGATAGATATGATATTTTCCCTAAACCTTTTTATAATTACGGAACCTTATCATTAGTTCCACCAGGATCTACCTTCAAGCCAGTTACCGCTCTTGCAGGGCTAGAGGAAGGTATTATTACTGGGGATACTGAGATTTTAGATGATGGTGTATATGGGAAATACGGATATGGAGGATCTTGTTGGATATGGAATATGAATGAACGACATGGTTCCCATGGTCGAATTAATGTTAAAGAAGCATTGGAAGTTTCTTGTAACTATTTTTTCTTTGATGTGGCAGATCGCCTTTTTACAAAGGGTGGTGGAATGAAAAATCCTAAAAATGCTTTAGATTTAATAGCAAAATATGGTTGGCAACTAGGACTAGGATTACCACAAGGTAGCGATTTAAAAGCTTCTACTGGTATAGAAATTGAAGAAAATTTTGGTCAAATATACAATTATGAATCAAATAAAAATGTTCAAGCCAATACATTTATAAATCGAATGGCTGAAGACTTACAAAAAGGGATTAGTTCTATGAATGCAGCATCTCATTATAAGCCTTTTGACATTGTACAGAAAGAGGAGATTGGAACAGGTAAAGAATTAGAGCAAATAAAACTTACAAATTCTAAGAAAAAGGTTTTAGTGGATGCAATTAGAGAAGAAATAAAAAAAGAAGAGATGTCTACCTCTGATGATATCCTAGAAAGATTTAAACCTTTAATTCAAGATATAATTAATACTAATGAGACTATAAAAGCCTTAGGATATTCTGAAGCAGATATAGAAAATATTGCTCTAGCAATGTTCTATTGTGTAAATGATGCGCATTCATATATAAAGTCGCCAGGTAATGCCTATGATGCATCCATAGGTCAAGGTATGAATCAATTTACGCCATTACAATTAGCTAGTTATCTTGCTACCCTTTTAAATGGGGGAGAAAGATATGAAGTAAAGCTAGTTGATAAAATTATTGATAGTAAGACTAAAGAAGTTATAGAAGATATAGAACCAAAGGTTATAAGTAAAGCTAGTTTCAATAAGGCAAATATTGAAATTATTAAAGAGGGAATGGGAAAGGTTACTCGAGGAGAAAATGGTACAACTTCAGCTGTATTCCAAGGGTTTCCTATACCTACTGGAGGTAAAACCGGTACGTCTAACGTTGTAACTTATGATCTGCAAAAGCCCCTTGGAAGGGATGCAGCCTCTGTATATGTAGGGTTTGCACCCTATGATAATCCAGAGATTGTAGTATGTTCTATAGTATTCGATGCTGCTCATGGTGATGGAACTATTGCCAAGGCAATGTTTGAAGCTTATTTTAAGGAACAGATATTAAAAACTAATCCTAATTATGAATTTAAATATAAATAAAAAAATAACAAATGGTAATCCATTTGTTATTTTTTTAAAGGAATATTGTTATATAATAAGTATTTCAACAAAAAAATTATTTTTTCTCAATATAAAGAAGGAATTTAGGCTCTATACGTTGAAATAGTAAGAATATCTCGATATGTGGAGGTTGCATATGCAAGATGATGGTATAAAATTTAAAGGCGAAAAAGATGGACTTAATTTAGTTGTAAATATTAAACTCTTTAGCTCTATAGAAAGCTTAATTGAAGCATTGAGAGTAAAGCTTCGAAAGGGTAGAAGGTTCTATAAGGGTGCCTCCATTAAAATAACTGTAGATATGAGGCAGTTGGAATCTAGAGATTTAAGAGCAATAAGAGACTTTTTATCAACGGAATTTATGATAAAGGATTGCTCCTTTATAAATTTAGAAGATAGTAATAAAAAGGTTTTTAATGGTATACATGAAGGAAAAACTAAATTTGTCAGAAAAACTATAAGAAGTGGTCAAAGATTTGAATATTCAGGAAACATAGTTATTGTAGGAGATGTTAATTCTGGAGCAGAGGTATATGCCGCAGGAAATATAGTGGTATTAGGCTCTGTTAAAGGTAGTGTGTATGCTGGGATTAATGGTAATAATGGTGCTATAATAGCAGCCTTTGCATTAACACCACAAATAATGCAAATTGCTGATCTTATCACTAGATCTCCAGAAGATATGGACAAACCTAGGTATCCAGAATTGGCAAGAATTAAAAATGGAAATATTGTTTTAGAACCATATTCAATAAATAAATATATTTAATCGGAGGTATTAGTAAATGGGAGAGGCTATAGTTATAACATCTGGGAAAGGTGGAGTAGGAAAAACTACTACTACAGCAAACATAGGTACAGCTTTAGCATCAATGGATAAAAAAGTAGTTGTTATCGATGGAGATACAGGATTAAGAAACTTAGATGTTCTCATGGGACTTGAAAATAGAGTGGTATTTACATTAGTTGATGTTATTGAAGAAAAGTGTAGATTGAAACAAGCACTTATAAAAGATAAGAGGTTTAACAATTTATTTCTTCTTCCAACAGCACAAACAAGAGATAAAAATGATGTAGATATAAATGAAATGTTAAGAGTAGTAACCCAGTTAAAACAAGAGTTTGATTATGTAATTTTAGACTGTCCTGCGGGTATTGAACAAGGTTTTGAGAATGCCATTGTAGGGGCAGACTGGGCTATTGTTGTTGTAAATCCAGAAATCACATCTGTCAGAGATGCAGATAGGGTTATTGGAAAATTAGATGCGAAAGGGATAGAAAGACAGGAACTTATAGTTAACAGAATGAACTTTGATATGGCTAAGAATGGGGAAATGTTGACTATAGAAGATATAAAGGAGTGTTTAGCTATTAAAGTTATAGGGGTAGTTCCAGATGATAGAAAAGTAACCATATCTACTAATAAAGGTGAGCCTATAGTGTTAGACAGTTCTGCTTATGCTGGTCAAGCCTTTAAGAATATAGGAAGTAGAATTTTAGGAGAAGAAGTACCATTCCTAGATTTTAATGAATTATACGGTCAAAAAGGATTTATGGGTGCAATAAAAAAATTATTTGGAGGAGGTAGAAATTAGATATGGACTTGTTTAAAATTTTTTCAAGCAAAGTATCTTCAAAGGATATTGCTGCAGATAGATTAAAACTTATTCTAGTCCATGATAGAGCTACCGTTTCGCCAGATTTTTTAGAGAATATTAAAATGGAGTTGCTTAAGACTATATCTAATTATGCAGAAATTGAAAGTGGAGAAGAAATTGAAATAAGAATAACTACTAGTGATGAATATGATGGGAATTCCCCAGCTTTAGTGGCTAGTATACCTATTAAAAAAGTTAAGAGAAGGTAATCAAAAAAGCTATGTTTTCATAGCTTTTTTTCCTTGTTATGATATAATAGGAACAGGTATGGAGGGAGATGCAAATGAATAAATTATTAGAAAAATTTAAAATTAATGATAAGTTAATTAAAAATATAGATTTTAGTATTTTAATTGTAGTATTTTTAATTGTAGCCTTTGGTATAGTTAATATTTACTCTGCCATTGGAGCTAAGTATGCCATGCTTCAATTTGCTTGGATGATTGTAGGTATGATAACTATATACTTCATATTAACTTTAGACTATGTTCAACTTTTAAATTATGCCCCTGTTATATATTGGGCAGCGGTTATACTTTTGCTTTTCAATGATATAACCGGTAAAGCGGTAAATGGAGCTAATGCATGGATTCAAATAGGAAATAGAGCCATTCAACCTGGAGAGTTTGCCAAAATAGGTATGATTCTTATGGTTGCAAAGGTTATAGAAGATGCTGAAGGGGATATAAATAATTTAAAAACATTTTTTAAGGTTTTATTTTATGCAGCAATTCCAGTGATACTAATTGTAATACAACCAGATATGGGACTTACCATGGTTTCATTTTTTATAATGTTAGGTATAGTGATTGTAGCAAACTTAAATTGGAAGGTCATAGTTGGAGGACTTACTGCATTAACAGCTGCTGTTGTAGGATTCTTTTATTCACCTTTTATGAAACCATATTGGAAATTAAGGTTTTTAGCAGTTATTAACCCGGAAGACTATGCACAAACAGAAGGGATGCAGTTAATTCAATCTAAAATAGCCATAGGTTCTGGTGGAATATTTGGTATGGGATTTATGAATGGAAAACAATATAAGTTTGTACCAGAAAACCATACAGACTTTATCTTTGCTGTATTAGGTGAAGAATGGGGATTAGTTGGCGCTCTAGTACTTATGATGTTATATGGAATACTTTTATGCAAACTTATAAATATAGCAAAGAACTCAAAAGATATAGCTGGAGGTATTATAGTGGTAGGTGTAATAGCATCTATACTATTTTCAATAATTCAAAATATCGGGATGACCATTGGATTACTTCCTATATCAGGTATAACATTACCTTTTGTTAGTTATGGTGGAAGTTCTATGTTAACTTATTTTATATCTTTAGGATTAGCTTTAAATATAGGTATGAGAAAGAATAAAATTAATTTTTAGGAGTGATTTAAATGAGAGTTGCATTGGTTGCACACGATAAAAAGAAGGATGACATCATTGATTTTGCTAAAAGATATAAGGATGTGCTAAAGGATCATGAACTTTATGCTACAGGCACTACAGGGAAACTTATAAATGAAATAGTTGGTCTTCCTATATATAGATTTTTATCAGGCCCCTTAGGCGGCGACCAACAAATAGGAGCAAGACTTGCAGAAGGAAATATGGATATGATAATTTTTTTAAGAGATCCTCTTACAGCTCAACCCCATGAACCTGATGTAACAGCCCTTATAAGACTCTCAGATGTTCACTGTATACCTCTTGCAACTAATATAGGTACAGCAGAAGTATTCATGAAGGCTTTAAAAAACAGATAATAAAATTAATAATAATATTAATAAAATAAGCTGTCTCAAGACAATTTGTCAATCTTTTTAAAATGTTGAATTTGTACTTTAATATAAGTCCATGATTAACATTATTTTAGGATTGGCATATACTGAGACAGCCTTTTTTTATTATGCTCTTATGAAAATAAATTTTCATACCCATCATAAAGTTAGTTTTTTTTTAATATATATAAATTAGTAATAATAAATTATGGGGGGATATTTTATGGGAATTTATAATGAATATTATCAAAAATATTATTCTAATATGAAAAAACAAACAGGAACCAGTGAGTATAAACCTACAAAATATAGTGGAAATAGTACTAAAGGTAGTAACAATAAATTAAATAGTAGAAGAAATACCTTCCCCATTTATTTAAACATTTTTGGGAAAGGCTTTGCTAATATATTGATTATTCAATGCGTAATAGTTCTAGTTCTTCTAGCTGGACTATTTCTCGCTAGAACATATCCTAACAGTTACGTTAATAAGGTATATGATAAGAGTATAGCAATTATAAATAATGGTTTATTGAAGGAAAAAAATATTACTGTGGAAAATATAGTCCAAGCATTTAAAGAGAAAAATATATTGGATGTATTTAAGGAAGAAAAAATAACTGAAGTTTTTAATGAAGTAAAGTCTATGGTTAGTTTTGAAGAAAAGAAAGAAAATTATATAAAAGAAAACTATGTAAACCCCATAACCATAAAGGATAAAAATCAAATCACTATAAAAGATAATAGACTTTCTTTAAGCCTAACTAATGAAAGTGATATAAAGGCATCCTTTCCAGGAAAGGTAAAGAGTGTCACTGAAGGAAAAGAAATTACTTTAATCCTAGACTATGGTGATGGTATTGAGATGAAATATTATGGTCTAAGCGGTAGCAAAGTTAAAATTGGAGATGCTGTTGATACAGGAGAAGTTATCGGTACAGTTAAGGGAGATGAAGGCAATATATTAAGTATAGAAGTATTTTATATGGGAAATATTTTAAACCCAGAGAAATGCTTTAATTTTGAAACTATGATATAGCAAGATTATTAGGGGGAAATCATTGATACGAATAAGCAAATACTTAATACCCTATATAATTTTAATATTGATTATAGGATTTAAAAGTGAGTTAATTATAGGTTTTATAATCATAATCATCCATGAAATTATTCATTTAATAACAGCAAGAATATTAGGTTATTCAGGATTTTCTATAGATATATTACCAATAGGTACTACACTAAAATTAAAGGAGCTAGAAGAGGCAACTCCTAAGGAAGATATTATTATATCCTTAAGTGGTCCAATAGGGAATTTTTTAATTGCTTTAACTAGTTATTTTTTAGGCAGATATTTTTCTAATTCTAATTTTATTGAATTTTGCAATTATAATTTAGTTATAGGCATATTTAATCTTATACCAGCATTTCCTTTAGATGGAGGTCGTATATTAAGAGATATTCTTAATATTAAGCTCATATATAAAAAAGCTAATAAGATTGCGCTAAATATAAGTATAGTAATAGGATATATATTTGGAGCAATCTTTTTAATGGGATTATGCATGGAGCGACTGGTTTTAGATTTTGCCTTTTTTTCTATATTTATATTAATGATTTCCTATAAGGAAAAAGGGAGGATAGCTTATATAATAATGGGATATATCATCAAAAAAAAGGAAAAGCTAATAGGTAGAGGATACCTAGAAAATAAAAGTATTTCTGTTTATTACAAAATAAATATATTACAATTAATAGAATTAATAGATAAAAACAAGTATAATGTATTTACTGTACTTGATGATGAAATGAACATGATAGGAGTTTTATATGAAGAGGACATATTAAATGGAATTAAGGAATTGGGAAATATAACTCTTGAAGAACTTCTAGAAAGCTATGAAAAATAGTATAGTTACTTGAAATATTATATAGTTGTGCTAAAATGAAACTTAGCTTTAGCGGATGTAAAATCCTCTTAAGCTAAGTTGAATTAACTTAAGGAGGATACTCAATGAATAAAATTTCCGACGATATTTTGTACAGAGTTGAGAAACCAGCTAGATATATAGGTGGAGAATTAAACTCATATAATAAAGATAAAAACAGTGTAGATATTAGATATGCTTTTTGTTTCCCAGATGTTTATGAAGTGGCAATGTCCCACTTGGGAACAAAAATTCTATATCATCTTATGAATGAGAGAGAGGATACCTTCTGTGAAAGATGCTTTGCACCTTGGCCAGATATGGAAAAACTACTAAGAGAAAATAACATTCCACTAGGAACTCTTGAAACTAAGGATTCCCTTAGTGAATTTGATATTTTAGGATTCACTCTTCAATATGAAATGAGCTATACTAATATTTTAAATATGTTAGATATGTGTAATATACCAGTTAGAGCTTCAAAAAGGGGAGAAGAATATCCTATCATCATGATGGGAGGTCCTTGTGCTTATAACCCTGAGCCTTTATATGATATAGCTGATGTCTTCATATTAGGTGAAGGAGAAGAAGTTACCAATGATGTTTTAGATGTTTATAAGGAAATGAAGGGTAAATCAAAGGCCGAATACCTAAGAGCTATTTCAAAGATTCAAGGAGTTTATGTACCATCCATTTATGACGTAAATTACAATGAAGATGGCACTATTAAGGACATGACTCCAAAGTATGAGGATGTACCTAAAACTGTTAAAAAGAGAATAGTTTCAGATTTTAATGCTAACAATTCTCCAGAAAAATTCATAGTTCCTTATACAGAAATTATCCATGATAGAATAGTTATAGAGACCTTTAGAGGCTGTACAAGGGGATGTAGATTCTGCCAAGCAGGAATGATATACAGACCAGTTAGAGAAAAAACCACAGAAAAGCTTATGGAAGAAATTGATGTTCTAGTAAAAAACACAGGTTATCAGGAGATTTCTCTAAGTTCCTTAAGTATTTGTGATTACTCTAATATCCAAAACTTAATATTTTCTTTAATTGAAAAGTATGGAGAAGAAAAAATAGGAGTATCTATACCATCAATTAGAATAGATGCCTTCTCTGTAGATTTAATAAAGGAGATACAAAAGGTAAGAAAGACAGGATTAACCTTTGCTCCAGAAGCTGGAACTCAAAGGATGAGAGATGTAATAAACAAAGGGGTAACAGAAGAAGACTTATTAAGATCTGCTAGAAATGCCTTTGAATCAGGTTGGTCAACTATAAAGCTATACTTTGTTATAGGACTTCCTTACGAAACCGTAGAAGACGTAGAAGGAATTGCACATTTAGCAGAAAAGGTAGTAGAGGAATACTTCCATGTACCTAGGGATGTAAGAAAGAGGGGCTTAAGAGTTACAGTAAGTACTTCTATATTAGTACCAAAGCCATTTACACCTTTCCAATGGGCTCCAATGAATCAAGTGGCTGAAGTGAGAGAAAAAATTTCAAGTCTTAGAGATGCTATAAAAAGTAAGGCTATTAACTACAATTGGCATGAATCGGCACTTAGCTACCTAGAAGCAGTATTTGCAAGAGGGGATAGAAAACTTTGTGATGTTCTAGTGAAGGCCTTTGAAAAGGGCGCTAGGTTTGATGGCTGGAACGAGTATTTCAACTTTGAATTGTGGCAAGAAGCTTTTGAAGAATGTGGGGTAGATGGAGATTTCTATGCTTATAGAGAAAGAAGTTATGATGAAATCTTACCATGGGACTTCATTGATATAGGAGTAAGTAAAAGCTATCTAATAAGTGAAAATGAAAAAGCTAAAGAAATGGTTTTAACACCAGACTGTAGAGAGAGATGTACAGGATGTGGAATTAATACTAGCTTTAAGGAAAGGGAGTGCTTTCATGGTGCGTTATTTAATAAAATACACTAAAGAAAGTGAAATAAAGTTTTTATCTCATTTAGATTTAATGAGAACTATACAAAGAGTTATAAGAAGAGCAAAACTACCAATAGAGTATTCTAAGGGGTTTAATCCTCATATGAGCATATCTATAGCACAACCCCTATCAGTAGGGGTATATTCTACAGGAGAATACTTAGATGCAGTGTTTATTGAAGCATTTGATGAAAATGAAATTCTAAAGACTTTAAATGAAAATACAGTAGGTGGAGTTAAATTTTTATCCGTTACCAAGGTAGCCAGAAAAGAAGGACAGAAAAATCAACAAGCAATGGCTACCATAGATGCAGCTAAATATATAATAAAGTTTAAACTTCAGGATGAGTCTGCACTAGATATAGATTCTTTATTGGATTTAAGTCAATGGACAATTTTAAAGAAATCTAAATCAGGAGAAAAGGAAACAGATATTAAGCCTTTAGTTAAAGAAATAAAGTACTCCATAGATAATGAAATATTAATCATAGAAGGACTTCTTAGTTGTGGAAGCAGAGAAAACCTATCAGCAAGTTTACTTAGTGAATTTATAAAAACTCATGTAAAGGGAATTAAGGAAGATGCCTTTGTTGATATAAAAAGAGTAGAAATGTATGCTTTTAAAGGAAAAGAACTACTTACACTTCAAGAGTATTTTGCACAGTACTAGGAGTTGATTTAATGAAAAAAATATTCATTGAAAGACAAAATACATTATTAAAGATTGCAGTGAAATATGGTGATATTCTTAAAGAGTGTTTTATAGAAGAAGATACAGAAGGACCTAAGGTAGGAGACATATATAGAGGTGTAATTAAAAATATAGTACCTTCTATTCATGGTGCTTTCATAGATATAGGTTATGAAAAAAATGGATATCTTTCCCTAGAAAAAAATCAGCATATAAACACCTTAAAAAAAGGTGATGAAGTTATGGTAGAGGTAGTAAAGGAAGAGATAGATAAAAAAGGTCCAAAGGTAACTAGAAACCTTTCCTTACCGGGAGCCTATGCAGTACTTACTAAAGAACATAGCCATATAGAAATTTCAAAAAAGATTAAAACACCAAATTTTAAAGAATTAATAGAAGAAGATATATCAAAACCTGAGGATGTTGGAATAATAATTAGAACAAAAGCAGAAAATATTGATATAAACATTTTAAAGGAAGAAATAAGTGAGTTAATACATAGATATGAAGAAATATGTAATAAGTTTACATACTCATCTAAAGTAGGACCTCTTTATAAAGATAATGGGATCCTAAGTAGGGTCTTAAGAAATTATACTGAAGGTGGAGCTGAGATAGTAGTTGATAATTATGAAGATTACCTTTACTATGAAAAGTTAATTAAAGAAAAGCGCTTAGAAAATCTTCATCTAAGTTTTTATGAAGGAGCTTTATCCATATTTGATAATTATGGCATAGAAAAAGAAATTTTAGCGTTAAGACATAATAAAATTAACTTATACAGTGGTGGTAACATTGTGTTAGAACGTACTGAAGCCATGAATGTGGTGGATGTAAATACGGCTAAAAACATAAAGCCATCCTTAAAGGAAAAAAATATTTTAGTAACTAATATGGAGGCTGCTAAGGAAGTAGTAAAACAGATAAGACTGAGAAATCTAGGTGGGATAATAGTAGTAGATTTTGTAGATATGAAATCTCATGAAGATAAAGCTGAAGTTTTAAAAGTTTTACAAGAAGAGTTTAAGGATGATAAGCATAATACTAAAATATATCCTTTCACAGAATTAAATTTAGTTCAGATAACTAGAAAAAAATATGGCAAATCCATATGTGATTATGTTTTTAATTCCTGTGTTTATTGTAAAGGTACAGGAGAAAAAGTATCTTTAGAATATATATTAAGCATTTTAAAAGGTAAAGTGAAAAAAATAAAATCAGAGCAGGGAATTAAAAATATCTATATAGAACTAGATAGAAACTATGAGAATGAAATAAACAATGATATTGTAACTTTTGTGGAGAAATTAGATGGGCTAGACTGTGATATTTTTATTAGATTTCAGGAAAATCTAGATAATTTTAAAGTTGAATCTTTAATTTTTCATAGCCAAATTGAAGCTATGCAAGAATTAAAAGTATTTTTTGCAAAAACTAGATGTAAGTAATAATTTTGAAAAACATGGTAGTATTAGAGATGATAGTCATCAATAAAAAAATACCATAAGTTGCTTTACAATCATCAGCGTATGTGTTAAAATGTCATTTGTAGACCGCACACATAAGGTTTTTAAACTAACTTATAAAATTTTGTAAAGAATTTGTAAGTTATACCTGAGATGGCGAGACTGGATTGAGGAGGTGTATTTAATGTACGCAGTTTTACTTACTGGAGGAAAGCAATACAGAGTTCAAGAGGGAGACGTTTTATTCGTTGAAAAACTTGAAGCTGAAGTTGATTCAACTGTAGAATTCGATAAAGTTTTAGCAGTTGGAAAAGAAGACGGTTTAGTAGTTGGAAAGCCTGTAGTTGAAGGAGCTAAAGTTGTTGCTAAAGTAGTAGCACAAGGAAAAGCTAAGAAAGTTATAGTTTTCAAATATAAGCCAAAGAAAGACTACAGAAAGAAACAAGGTCATAGACAACCATTTACTAAAGTTGTAATTGAGAAGATTGAAGCTTAATTATGATTAAGGTAACTTTCAAAAGAACAAAAAGCATGTTAGTATCATTTCATGTATATGGGCATGCTGAGTATTTTGATGTTAAGCAAAATACAACTGTTTATGATGATGTTGTTTGTGGTTCTGTAAGTAATTTAGCCCAGGTAACAATCTTAGGAGTGTTAGAGGTGCTAAAGTTAAAACCTACATATATCGCGGAAGAGGGAAACATAGCTTTAGATGTATCTAAGTTATCTCATGTGGAAATAGAAAGTACACAAGTCCTACTAGAAACGATGTTATTGGGATTGAAAAATTTAGAAATTAGTTATGGAAAATATATCAAAGTTGTAGTAGAGGAGGTGCAGTGATATGTTACTAATAAACCTTCAGTTATGTGCTCATAAAAAAGGAGTAGGTAGCTCTAAGAACGGTAGAGATAGTGAATCTAAGAGATTAGGGGTTAAACGTGCAGACGGACAATTTGTACTTGCAGGAAACATCCTTGTAAGACAAAGAGGAACAAAAATTCACCCAGGTACAAACGTTGGTATCGGTGGAGATGACACTCTTTTCGCTAAGGTTGATGGAGTTGTAAGATTTGAAAGAATGGGTAAAAGCAAGAAAAAAGCTAGTGTTTATCCAATCGATGTAGAAATTGCAATAGCTGAATAGTTAATTAAGCACCCGTAAGGGTGCTTTTTTATGACATAGGACAATTATTTACTCATAGGGCAATTATTTATTCTATGTTATAAAAAAACATCCCTAGGTGTTAATTAGTTTTAAAATAAAACATAGGTAAAATTATTATTTTTGTAAATAATAATAATATACTCATACTTAATTCGTAAAAATATCAAAGGATATTTTGTTAGGAAGGTGAAATAATAATGTTTATAGATACAGCCAAGATTTTTGTACAGTCCGGAGATGGTGGTAATGGTTCCATTCATTTTAGAAGAGAAAAATTTGCTCCACTAGGTGGACCAGATGGTGGAGATGGTGGAGATGGTGGAAGTGTCATATTAGTAGTAGATAGTAATATGACTACCCTATTAGATTTTTCTTATCACCGTAAATTCGTAGCTCCGAATGGAGGAAAGGGTGAAGGCTCTAAATGCTACGGAAGGGGTGGAGAAGATATTATTATCAGAGTTCCAATGGGAACTATAGTTAAAGACTTTGAAACAGATAAAGTTATGTGTGACTTAGCTCATGATGGCGATAAATTTGTAGTATGTAAAGGTGGAAAAGGCGGAAAAGGAAATGCAAAATTTTGTACTCCTACAAGACAGGCGCCAAACTTTGCAGAGCCAGGTATGCCAGGAGAAGAAAGATGGATTAAGTTAGAACTTAAACTTTTAGCAGATGTAGGACTTCTAGGATTCCCTAATGTAGGAAAATCAACACTTTTATCCATGGTATCTAAGGCTAGACCAAAGATAGCTAACTACCACTTTACTACTATAAAACCAAACCTTGGAGTAGTAGCTGTGAAGGGTATAGAACCTTTTGTTATTGCTGATATACCAGGTATCATAGAAGGAGCAGCAGAGGGAGTAGGATTAGGATTAGAGTTCTTAAGACATATAGAGAGAACTAGAATGCTTATTCATGTAGTTGATATTTCTGGAGTTGAAGGAAGAAATCCTATAGAAGACTTTAAAAGAATTAATGAAGAACTTAAAAAATATAGCATAAAGCTATGGGATAGACCACAGATAATTGCAGCAAATAAATCTGATATGCTCTATGATGAAGAAGTTTATGAAAACTTTAAAAAAGAATTACAAGCTATGGGCTATGATAAGATATATAAGATATCTGCAGCTACCAATGAAGGTGTAGATGATCTTATGAAGGCTGCAGCTGAAATGCTTAGCACAATTCCTGTTAAGGAATTAGAGATTTCAGAAGAGGATAAATTTATTCCTGAAGAAAAGAGATTTACATATGAAATAAATGAAGTCGAAGAAGGTATATTTGAGATTACAGGATCCTTTGTAGATAGATTATTAACTAGTGTAAATGTAAATGAGCCAGATTCATTAAGATACTTCCATAAAGTTTTAAGAAACAAAGGAATTATCGATGAGTTAAAGGATATGGGAATACAAGATGGTGACCTAGTAAGATTAAATGATTTTGAATTTGAGTTCTTATTATAAAATTAGGGGGAAATAAATAACATGATAACAACAAAACAAAGAAGCTATCTTAGATCTCTTGGAAGTCAATTAGCACCTATATTCCAAGTAGGAAAAGGTGGCATAGAAGAAAACTTTCTTAAGCAGATAGATGGGGCTCTAGAATCAAGAGAGCTAATCAAGATAAAAACTTTAAATAATAGTGGGATTACAGCAAGAGAAGCTTCAGAAATTTTATGTGAAGAATTAGGTTGTGAAGGAATTCAAGCTATAGGAAGTAAATTAGTTATCTATCGCAAATCTAAGAAAAATCCTAAAATAGAACTTCCTAAATAATATACATTTAATAGAGTTTTAGAAACCTTTAAATATATGTAACTTTTAAACAAGTATTCCAATTGCAGTTGGTAAAATACTTCATATATGGTATTATAATTTAAAGAGGTAATAGCATGAAAAAGGCGATTTTTGGAGGAACTTTTGATCCTATACATATAGGACATATTCATATAGCTTATGAAGCACTATATAATTTAAGCCTAGATGAAGTCATATTTATGCCAAATGGTCGACCGCCACATAAAAGGGCTAGGGCTGTGACAGAAGAGAAAATTAGGTATAAAATGGTTTATCAGGCCATAAAAGGTGAGAAAAAGTTCTCCATAAGTGATTTTGAGATAAAAAGTGACAGTTTAAGTTATACTTATAATACTCTAATGCAGTTTAACCATAGAGAACCTTATACTCAATGGTATTTCTTAGTTGGAGTAGATAGTTTAATGACTTTAAGGCAGTGGAAAAATATTCACATAATATTAGATAACTGCACTTTAGTTGTGTTTTCTAGAACTGGATATGCTATGGATGATGTATTAAAAATGAAAAAGGATTTAGAGAAAGAGTATGGCAAAGAGATAATCTTGTTAGAAATGTCTCTTTTAGATATATCATCTACAGAAATTAAAAAGAAAATTTCAGAAGATAAAATGGTTAATTACCTTCTTCCCCAAGGGGTAGAGGAGGTAATTAATCAATATAATTTATATAGAAATAAGGTGTAAGGTATGTGGCAGGAAAATAGAATAAAAGATTATATAAAAATTCATCTTACCAAGGAGAGATATAACCATAGTTTAGGTGTAATGAAAACTAGTGAAGACCTTGCAAAACATTATGGTATAAATCCTAATAAAGGTAGAATAGCTGGGCTTTGTCATGATTGTGCTAAAAATTTTTCTGCCAATGATTTAATTAATAAAGCAAGGAGTAATGGAATAATTATTTCAGATATATATTACAAATCTCCTCAGCTTTTACATGGTTTAATTGGAGCATACATATCAAAGGAAATGTTCCATGTGGAAGATGAAGATATTTTAAATGCAATAAAATATCATACTACAGGACGAGAAAATATGTCAACATTAGAAAAAATAGTTTATATTGCTGATTGTATAGAGCCTTCAAGAAATTTTAAAGGTGTGGAAGAATTAAGAACTTTAGCCTATGAGGATTTAGATAAAGCTCTTTTAAAATCCTTTGACGATACTATAATGTATATTTTATCTAGAAACTCAATAATGCATATAGATACCATTAAAGCTAGAAATTATTTGTTAGTTACTAAAAGAAACTGATATTACTAGGTAAAAATTATCTAATAATATATAATAATTTAATTTGGGGAGGCAAAAAAATGGATAAAATCATAATCAACACTGAAAAAGCACCTGCAGCTTTAGGACCATACTCACAGGCAGTAAAGGTAGGAAATTTACTATACACTTCAGGTCAATTACCAATAAATCAAGCTGGAGAATTAGTAAATGATGATATACAAAAGGCTACAGCTGTGTGCTTAGAAAATGTTAAAGCTATTCTTGAAGAGGCTGGTACATCCTTAGATAAAGTTGTAAAAACTATGGTATTTATAAAGGATATGAATGACTTTGCAGCCATGAATGAAGTATATGGAAAGTATTTCAATGCAAATCCACCTGCAAGATCTTGTGTTCAACCAGGTAAATTACCAAAAGATGCTTTAATAGAAATAGAAGTAATAGCAATAGTAGAATAATTAAGTATATGATTAAGCCTCCTACACAAGGAGGCTTAAATATTTATAAATAGAGGTGACTAGAAGATGAGTGTTATTACATATAAGGTAGGAAAAGAAGGCCAGGATGTGAAGATAAGAGACTACATGAAGGAGAATTTAAATCTTTCCGGTAGATTCATTCGTGGTTCCGCTATGGATAGAAGATTAAGAGTAAATGGTAAGGAAGTAAAGCTCAACTATAAACTTCAAGAAGATGATGTTATTGAAGTTACTGTTAATGCAGAGGAAAGCCAAAATATAGAAGGTGAAGATTTAAACATAAAGGTTATTTATGAAGATGATGATCTATTAATAGTTGATAAGCCTCCTTTTATGGTAGTTCACCCAACTAAAAGTCATCCTATGGGAACCTTAGCCAATGGAGTTATTCATCATTTTAGAAGTAATAATGATAATTCAATAGTAAGATTAGTTAGTAGATTAGATAGAGATACTTCTGGACTTATTATGATAGCTAAAAATCAATTTTCTCACATGAATTTAGCAAAATCCATGGAGAAGAATTTAATTAAAAAGTCTTATTTAGCTATAATTCATGGAAACCTTGAAAATCAAGAAGGGACTATAGACTTACCTATAGGAAGACATACAGATGAAACAATAAAAAGAGCAGTTTTGGAAGATGGTCAAAGAAGTATTACTCATTACAAGATAAAAGAAAGCTATAAAGAGGGAACTTTAGTAGAATTGGTCTTGGAGACTGGAAGAACCCATCAAATAAGGGTACACTTAAGCTATGTAGGATGTCCTATATATGGAGAACAACTCTATAGTGATTTTAATGATGAAGAATTAATAAGTCGTCAAGCTCTACATGCTTATGCTCTAACATTGCCACATCCTCGAAGTGGTAAGATTTTAAACTTTGAAAGTACTCTGCCAGAGGATATGACAAAGCTTATACATAACCTTCAATTCAAATAGAAAATTCATAGCCGGAGACCTAGCAGCTCTTTACTCCCACGTTGAAAAAAATAGGAGTATTAGAGTTGGAAGTCATGGAATAAAGAAATGGTGCTTCATTAGTTAATAATGCAGCACCATTTATATTTTGGTAAATTAATATTTATTTTTGTATGAATTATAAGAAGAGAAAAGTTTTTTTCGTTTTTTGGCTAATCTTCTTTTCTTAATAATATATATAATAGCCAATATTAGAAGAATAATTCCTAAAACTATTCCACCTATAATCATAAATAGATTTTTATAGCTTATAGTGTTATCTTTTGTAGTAACTAAATTTCCAACTACAGGAAGCACTTCTTCTTCGTAATCACTACCACTTAAAACCTCACTGCTATAGCTTTGATCATTATAATTAACTGCAACAGTAGTAATAGGCTCACCCTTATTAAAAAATTTATTACTAAGAGTATCCTTATTAATTACTATTGATGGCTTTTCTTTAGAACTATTATCCTTTGTATATAGTATGTTTTTATCAGCCAATAAAGGAATAATCGAACCATTAGTAGTTTCGTAAGTACCTATTTCTTCACCTTTTGAAAAAGCTTTTTCAGTGGAAAAGTTTTTAAAGGCCCAATCAAAAAGTTTAGGAGTTTCATCATAATAGGCTTTATTTTCATCAAATAATATTGCTATTATAAACTTGTTATCCCCTTTACAAGCAGAAGCTACAAAAGAATGACGAGATTCATCAGTATAGCCTGTTTTACCAGCAATGGCATCTGGATAATAGCATTCATAAGCATCGTGAAGTAGTCTATTATCGTTCCAAAGAGGTCTTTTTTCTTTAAAAATATTTGTAGGCTGTAAGAAGGTAGATTTAGTTTTAGATATTTCAATATATTTTTCGTGATTTAATAATTCTTTTTCCATAAGAGCTAAATCATAAGCTGTAGTTCTATGTTTATCATCATAAAGTCCATGAGGATTTACAAAGTTGGTATTTTTACAGCCGAGTTCCTTTGCACGTTGATTCATTAATACGGCAAACTCTTCAATGGAGCCAGAGATATGCTCTGCTAGAGCAGCAGCACAATCATTTGCAGAAACCATTATTACTGAATATAACATTTCTTCTACAGTCATCTTTTCTCCCACATCTACATAGATTTTTGAACCCTCAATGGTAGGAGGAAATTCACCTACAGTTACAACTTCATCTAGATCACAATTTTCTAGAGTTAGAAGTACTGTCATTAGTTTTGTTGTAGATGCTGGTGGATAAGGTTTATTTTCATCTTTACCATAGACCACTGCCCCAGTATTAGCATCCATAACTACCACGCTTTTACCAGTTATTGAAGGTGGGTCTGAGTATGCATATGCATTACCATAACTTAATAGGGTTATAGCAAAAAATGATAATATGATAAATAATAGTTTTTTCATAGAAATCTCCTTACTATACATATTTAATTTTTATCTAGTAACTTTTTTAACACATAATACATAATTATATCAAAAAAAAGTTGGAAGTACGATAATAATTTATAAAAAATATGGATAAGATGTTAATTGAGAGGTGTATTAAAGTGAAATTAAAAGAAAAAATAATTGGAGCATTATCCATATTAATACTTAGTATTATATTTTTGGTAGCAGGATACATAATTAATCACAATAAAGAAGAAGAATATAAAGAGGTATTCCTTGATGAACAACAGTATTTTCAAAGCCAAAATTCAAAAGGTAATGGAGAAAATGAAAATACTGAGAATAAAGATAGTAATAAAGATAGTAATAAAAAAGATAGTGAAAATCAAGAAAATATAAATGATAATAAAATAGTTGTAGATATAAAAGGTGCAGTGAAAGCTCCTAAAGAATATGAATTAAAAGCAGGTTCTAGAGTAAGAGACTTAATTGAAATAGCAGGGGGACTGACACCAGAAGCAGATGAGGAAAAGATATATTTTTCTAAAATACTAGAAGATGAACAATGTATTAAAATATATAAAATAGGCGAAGAAGTATTAGATTCAGAAATTGAAGTTGAAGAACAGCAGGAAAAGGATACAGGAGCTGTAGATTCAAAAGGAAAAATAAATATAAATAAAGCAACGGTGGATGAACTAATGACCATTCCAGGTATTGGTCAAGTAAAAGCTCAAAGTATAGTAGATTACAGAAATGAAAATGGAAAATTTAACTCCGTAGATGAACTGACAAATATAACGGGTATAGGAGTAAAAACCTTAGAGAAATTGAGAGATAAGGTAGACATAAAATGAGTATTAGTATAGAATTATTAAAGAATTAGTATAATTTTTAATACTAAATAAAGTTAAATTTAATAAAAAATAGTGTTTGTTTTTATTATAAAATAAGGAGGTAAAACCATGTCAAAAAGATTAACAGAACTTTCAAAGACCTCTGGATGAGCAGCGAAAATAGGGCCGGAGACCCTTTCAAAAATACTAGACAAATTACCTAAAATGTCAAATGAAAACCTATTAGTAGGAATAGAAACTTCTGATGATGCAGCAGTTTACAAGCTAACAGAGGATATAGCAGCTATTCAAACCTTAGATTTCTTTACACCAGTGGTAGATGATCCTTATACCTTTGGAGCCATAGCAGCTGCAAATTCCCTAAGTGATGTTTATGCCATGGGAGGAAAGCCTACAGTAGCCATGAATATAGTTTGCTTTCCTAATTGCCTTAATATAGATATATTAGGAGAAATTTTAAAAGGTGGCGCTGATAAAGTCATAGAAGCAGGTGCCGTAGTGATTGGTGGACATACTGTTGAAGATGACGAACCTAAGTATGGGTTATCTGTTATGGGAATAGTACATCCTGAAAAGGTCCTTAAAAACCATGGTTGTAAGGTGGGAGACGTACTTATATTAACAAAGCCTATAGGTACAGGAATTGTTAATACAGCTATAAAGGCAGAAATAGCATCCAAGGAAGTATATGATGAAGCTGTAAAGGTTATGAGTACCTTAAATAAATATGCAGGTGAAATTATAGTAGATTACAACATAAATGCATGCACAGATGTTACTGGCTTTGGAATAATGGGTCACGGATATGAGATGGCATCAGCTTCTGATATCACTATAAAGTTATTTAAAGATAAAATTCCAGTGATTAAAGGTGCTAGAGAATATGCAGAGATGGGTTTAGTGCCTGCAGGAACCTATAACAATAAAGGATATTTAGATGGCAAGTATAAATTAGAGGATATTCCAGAATGGTTAGAGGATGCTTTATTTGATCCACAAACCTCAGGAGGTTTATTAATATCTACTCCTCAAGATCAAGTTCAGTCTATGATGGAAAGATTAATGAAGTTAGATATAAAACCTGCTATTATTGGTGAAGTAATTGAAAAGGGTGAAGTACCCCTAGTGGTGGAATAGATAGCCATACATAAGTTGTATCTTATTAAAATGCATGGGAGAAGTAAAATGAATAAGGAATTATTAAGAAAATTACCTAAGATAGATGAACTTTTAAAACTTCAATCAGTAAATAAGTTAATAGAAGAAAATTCTAGAACCATAGTTTTAGAATCCTTAAGGGAAGCCATAGAATTTTATAGAAATGGTATATTAAAAGGCAATATAGATAGTTTAAATACAGAGCAAGTACTAGATTTTGCAGTTCATACTCTAGAAAGCAAAAACAAAATGCACCTAGAAAGGGTGATAAATGCCACAGGAACTGTTATACATACTAATTTAGGTCGTTCACTTTTAGGAAAAAAAGCTATAGAAAATGTGATAACAGTGGCAGGTAGCTATAATAATTTAGAATATGACATAGAAAGCGGGAAAAGAGGTTCTAGATATTCTCACATAGAAGAAATTATTAAAAAGGTTACTGGAGCAGAAGCTGCCATGGTAGTAAATAATAATGCAGCAGCTATAATGTTAGTCCTAGATACCTTAGCAAAGGAAAAGGAAGTCATAGTTTCTAGAGGAGAACTAGTAGAAATAGGTGGCTCCTTTAGAATACCAGAAGTTATGAAGTTTAGTGGAGCTAAGCTAGTGGAAATAGGAACTACAAATAGAACTCATCTATATGATTATGAAAATAATATAAGAGAAAATACAGGAGTACTTTTAAAGGTTCATACCTCTAACTTTAAAGTTTTAGGCTTTACAGAAGGAGTGTCCTTAGAGCAGCTTGTAGAACTGGGAGAAAAGCATGAAATTCCGGTGGTAGAAGATATAGGTAGTGGAGTTCTTATAGACTTTGGTAAATATGGTTTTACCTATGAACCTACCGTGCAAGATAGCATAAAAAAAGGTATTGATGTAGTAACTTTTAGTGGAGATAAAATGCTAGGTGGTCCACAGGCGGGAATCATTGTTGGGAAAAAGAAATATATCGATAGAATGAAAAAGAATCAATTAACTAGGGCCCTAAGAGTTGACAAAATGACTTTAGCAGCCTTAGAAGGTACCTTAAAATATTATATAGATGAAAAAGAAGCTATAGATAACATTCCATCTTTAAATATGATTTTGATGCCTAAGGAAGAAGTTAAGAAAAAATGTATACTTCTAAAGAGAAAGCTACAAAGTAAGACTAAGGACTTTAAATTTTATATAGACAAAGGTGAATCCATGGTAGGTGGAGGGTCTATGCCTACAGAAAAAATTGAAACCTATGTAGTTAAAGTAACCAGTGAAAAATTTTCTCCAGAGGATATGGAGAGAAAACTTAGATTAGGGGAAACTCCACTAATAGCTAGGGTTTACAATGATGAGCTAGTTTTAGATGGAAGAACCTTATTTAAAGAAGATTTTGATGAAATAGTACAGTGTTTTAAGGCTATAGAGTAGATTAGATCAATCAGGTGGGTTACTACCTACCTGCTCTATTATAAAACAGATGCTTTGAAAGGATGAAGTAAAATAGATGAAGCATATAATTATAGGTACTGCTGGACATATTGACCATGGTAAAACTACCTTAATTAAAGCTCTTACAGGAAGGGAAACAGATACTCTACAAGAAGAAAAAAATAGAGGAATATCTATAAATTTAGGATTTACCTATTTTGACTTACCTTCAGGAAGAAGAGCAGGAATAATTGACGTACCAGGTCATGAAAAATTCATTAAAAATATGTTGGCAGGAATAAGTAGTATAGATGTGGTGTTACTTGTAATAGCTGCCGATGAAGGAATAATGCCGCAAACCAGGGAACACTTTGAAATATTAAAACTTTTAAATATAAAAAAAGGCATAGTAGTATTAACCAAGTCAGATTTAGTGGAAGCTGATTGGTTAGATATGATAAAGGAAGACATAAAGGAAGAATTTAAGGATACTTTTTTAGAGGATGCACCTATTCACGCAGTATCCTCTAAGACTAAAATGGGTTTTGAAGAATTAATTGTAGATATAGATAAATTAACAGAAGAAGTAGAAGCAAAGGATACAGAAGGTCATTTTAGATTACCAGTAGATAGATCCTTTAGTATAAGTGGTTTTGGTACAGTGGTAACTGGAACTATAATAAGTGGAAAGGTATCCCTAGGTGATACCGTGGAGATATATCCAGGTAAGGTTAAGGCCAAGGTTAGAGGAATAAGAGTCCATGATGTGCCTTCAGAACTTGGAGAAGCAGGACAGCGTTGTGCCATAAATCTTGCCAATATTAAGGTGTCAGAGGTACAAAGAGGTAATGTGGTAGCTAAGGAAGATATTATGGAGCCCTCTTTAATCATAGATTGTAAGTTGTACCATATAAAAACCGCTGAAAAGTCTATAGTAAATAGACAAAGGGTAAGGCTATATCATGGTACAGAAGAAATAATCTGTAGAATTATACCTTTAGATAAAGAAGAAATTAAACCTGGACAGTGGGCTTACGTTCAACTGAGATTAGAAAAGCCTATTACAGTTCAAAGAAATGACCGCTACATCATAAGAAGCTATTCTCCTATGAATACCATAGCAGGAGGTATAATAATAGAGCCTAATGCTAAAAAATCTAAGAAGGTTACTGCTGAGTATTTAGAAGAATTAAAATTAAAAGAAAGTGGTAAATCTACTAATATTTTAGAAAATACAGTGAAAAATTTAAGCGATACCTATCCAGATTCTTTAGCTATATTAAAGAGTCTTGGTAAAAACATGGATAACATAGAAGAGGAATTAAAAGCTTTAGAAGATCAAGAAACCATAATAAGACTAGGAGGACAGGATAATAGCATATTCATCCATAAAGATTTCTTAAAGGATAAAACAAAAGAATTAAAGGCACTCATAGAAGATTTCCATAAAAAGAATCCATTAAAATTTGGAATGTCTAAGGAAGAAGCTAAAAATAAAATATTTACTAAAAAATTAAAACAAAAGAATTATGATGAGATATTAAACATGTTAGTAGAAAAGAAAACATTAAAAGTAAGTGAAAAGTTTATAGCTTTATATGATTTTAATGTAACCTTGAATAAAGAACAAGAAAGAATGAAAAACTTTATAATAAATGAATATAAAAGGTTAAAGTTTACCCCTCCTAAATATGTAGACTTAGGCCAAGGGGAAAAAGATAGAGCTGGATTTAAGATGGTATATGAACTCCTAATAGATAAGGAAATTTTAATTAAATTAAATGAAGACTGCACTCTTCTTAAGGAAGATTATGAAGAAGCTAAGAATAAGGTAAGAAATTATATCCTTGAAAATGGCTCTATATCAGCAGCTACAGCTAAAGAAATTTTTGAAAGTAACAGAAAATATACCATTGCTATCATGGAACATCTAGATAGTATAAAATTCACTAAACGTGTAGAAAATGATAGAGTAATGTATTAATAGTGAAAAAAATCAAGTATTGATGATTTTAATACTTGATTTTTTATCTATTACATCTTATAATACCAAGTGTAGGAAGTAATATGGGAGTAGATAGGTGCTGGTGTGCCTGCCGGTCTTCAAAACCGAGTTGCCGTGCTAAGACCACGACGGGTGAGTTCGATTCTCACATATTCCCGCCAAAGTAATATAAGGACTTGAAAGTTAGTAATACCAACGGTAAATAACTTTTGGGTCCTTATTTTATGCCTGAAAAACTAGAAATATGTTTGTAGGCTGCGAGAATAAACAGAGTTCTTCGCTTCAGAGGGAGTTTTTACTCCCTCTGAAGGTTACTAACAGAATTCTTAGTATCAGTATTTTCGATACTTAGAATTCGTTGTCCTTTAGGGGAAATCGTTATCCAGGGTCGTAGCCGCTCTTTACTCCCACTTTGAAAAAGATGGGAGTATTAGAGCGGGTAGTCATCGGATAAATTGAAAAATATCGATGAAATTTGTTGTAATAAAAAGTAAAATGTTTTAAAAAAATACAGTGAAAATATTGAAAATAAATAATTCAAATGGTAATATAGGTATATGTAATACGTAACACGTACTACATATACCTATATTTTATTTGGAGGGGAGGAGATTTTATGAAGTATATTGGAAATGCCTATGGCTCAGGTGGAATTAGCCCAATGTGCGCAGTAGATGGATGTCCAGCTAAGGCTTGTGGAGCTGATGGATGTGCAGGTAAATTATGTGGCGGAAACGCATGTGGTGGAAATGCATGTGGAATTGAAGCATGTGCAGTAGATGTTTGTCCTGTAGACGGATGTTGGATCGATATTTTTTCAACTACTGGTGAAAATTAGGAGGTGTTTATATGTTTATTGGAAATTTATATTCAGAGGGAGATCATTACAAGGGAACTATAGAAACAGCTTGTTGGATTGACGGTTGTGGAGCTAAGGTTTGCGGACTTAAGTTCTGGTAAAAAAAATTAAGAGCATTAGAGAGCAAGATTTTACTGTAATCTAATGCTCTACATATTGGAGGGATATTAATTAATGAAGTATTCAAAATTTAATCTTTTAATACCATACAACAAAGAAGAAAATATTTTATTTAATACATTATCAGGAAATAGTTTTTTAGTTGATGATAAGACTATGGGAAAAATGAAAGAAAATGATATGAGTGAAATAGACGAAGAGCTAAAAAAAGAAATGATTGAGAAAAAATTAATAGTACCAGATGAGATAGATGAAAATAGATATTTTGATTTTTATCATAATAAAGCTAAGTATGGGAATAATAATTTATCTTATACAATTTTATTGACATGGGCATGTAATTTGAGATGCGTATATTGTTATGAAGGTGCAGGAGAGGCAAAGAGTAATTCAATGACAATAGAAACAGCTAATTCTATAATAAAACATATAAAAAATGAATCTCTTCAAAGAGGAACAAAAAGTGTAAACATTATACTTTTTGGAGGAGAACCTCTAGTAAATTATAAAGCAGGAGAACACATACTAGAAGAACTTAGCCAATTTTGTAAAGAAAACAATATGACACTTGTAACATCAATTATAACCAATGGTACATTGTTAGACGAAAGAATAGTAGAATCATTAGTTAAATATAATTGTAAGTATGTACAAATAACAATAGATGGAACGAGAGAAATTCATAATACAAGAAGAATAGGAAAAAATGGAGAAGGAACCTTTGATAAAATAATAGAAAGCTTAGAGTTGCTAAAAAAATACAAGGACAAGCTGCATACAGTAATTAGAGTAAATGTAGACAAAACTAATATAAAAGATATGAATGAACTTATGGATTTCTTTCATAGCAAAGGGCTTGATGAATTAAGTATAGATTTTGGAATAGTAAGAGGTGGAACAGATGCATGTTCATCCTATGAAGATAACTGTTATGTAGAGGAAGAATTAGGTGATTTATTAAGCAATTTGTGGACAAAGGCAGGTAAAGTAGGCTTTGATGTTAAGAGAAGACCAATGAGAAAATGGACATACTGTGGACTTAATTGTGATAATAATTTTACCATTGAGCCAAGTGGAGAAATGTATAAGTGCTGGGAACATACTGGTGAAGAAGAACATAGAATTGGTAAGTTAGATGCAGATGGAAATATAAAAGATATAACATATAAATACTTTGAATGGATGACTAGAAATCCACTAAATGTAGAGGAGTGTAGAGATTGTGTATATCTTCCAGCATGTGGAGGTGGATGTGGATCAGTTAGCTATGGAAAAAGTGAGAAGTATGAAGATTCAGGTTGCTTTAAAATAAAGGGGATAGTAGAAGAACAAGTTAAGAGTTACTTTTCAGAAATTATAAATAAGGGTTAGTGAGTTTAATGAAAATATTTCGTTTAATTCAATTTAGTCTATCAAAAAGAAAATCTGAGTTTTTTACATTTTTGATTTTAAGTATTTTATCATGGAGTATTAATATAATAATGCCTTATATTATTGGAGATTATATTGATAATTTAATAAATGTAAAAGCAATGGAAAATATATATCGTTTTACATTAATATCTATTGTACTTACGATTTTTGCAATAATAAGCTCATATCTATCAAACATGAAAAAAGTAAAAATTGTTACTAATATATCTTATGATTTAAAAGAAAAGTTATTATTACAGTTGACGAAAACAAGTCAAATTGAATTAAAGAAAAAAGATGCAGCTTATTTAAGTCAAAGAATCTTTTCAGATACAGAAGAGATATCAAGTTTTTTTATAACTAATTCAATAGGTATAGTAATACAGGTATTAAGTATTATAATTGTAGGATTTATGCTTTTTAAAATAGATTGGTTAATGAGTTTAGTATTAATGATATTTGTTCCTATATATATTATTTCTTATTTAGCATTTAAAAAGCCTTTATATGAGAAAGGATATTCAGTAAAAGAAGAAGAAAATATATTTTTTTCAGATGTAAGTTATAAAATAAGTAATATTTATTTTATTAAGTTAAATTCTTTATATCAAAATATATTAACTGAAGTACGTGAAAAATATGAAAAGTTATATAATATCATTATGAAATTTACTAAACTAGCTTATATTTTTTCATCGTTAGGTTCTACAATAAATAATTTAGCCAAAATAGCACTTATATTTATAGGTGGAGTAAGAATTATAAGTAGTAATTTAACTATTGGAGAATTTACAATAATGAGCAGTTATTTTGCTATTTTTATTGGAGCAGTAAATTACTTTTTAGAATTAGGAAAAACCTATCAAAGTGCTTTAATATGTCTTAATAGAATAGGAGAAGTTAGCACTTTAGAAAAGGAAATCAATGGCAGTGAACTAATAGGACACATTGATGAAATAGAGCTAAAAAATGTTTCTTTTAGCTATAATGGTAATGGAAATGTTTTTAAGCCCATCAGTTATTTATTTGAAAAAGGAAGTATATACTGTATTGTTGGAGAAAATGGAAGTGGAAAAAGTACTTTAATTAATGTCATATTAAATATATATAATAATTATCAGGGCGAAGTATTTATAAATAATAAAAGTATAAAAAATATAGATATGCTTTGTGCTAGAAGAGATTTATTTTCAGTTGCAGAACAAAATCCTGCTTTATTTGAAAGTAATTTGGAGGCAAACTTGAAATATTCAATAGATAATTGTGACCTTGAGCTTTTAAATTATTATGTAGAAGCGTTCAAATTATATAATGGAGAGTCTAGATCAAATTTGAGCGAAAAAAAAGTAAATAAAAAGAATGACACCATATCTGGTGGAGAAAAACAAAAAGTTTCATTAATTAGAGCACTTTTAAAAGATTCGCATTGTCTCATATTAGATGAACCATCAACATATTTAGATGAAGATGGAATGAATGCGTTAAAAAAGATTTTATATGAAGTTAAAGATAATAAGATAGTAATTATAGTTACACACGATGATAAGATAAGAGAAATCGCAGATTATGTTTTTTCTGTTAATAAGTAATATTTTTGAGATTTTTAGATATTAAACCATGACTACAAGTCTAATACTCCCATATTTTTTAAAATGAGAATAAAGAGTTGCTACGTCCGTGGTTAAGTATTTCACTAAGGGACAACAACCTATTAGTATGGAAATATTGATACTGAAAATTCTGTTAGTGAGTATCAA
The DNA here is from genome assembly GCF_002367465.1 of Clostridium sp. UBA3061. NCBI lineage: Bacteria > Bacillati > Bacillota > Clostridia > Eubacteriales > Clostridiaceae > Clostridium > Clostridium sp. UBA3061. The sequence goes on from NZ_DFCF01000012.1 coordinate 239,100, forward strand.
AAATACTGATATTAAGAACTCTGTTAGTAGGTATCAATAATACTGATACTAAGATGTATATTAGCATGTATCACAATAGGATACTAAGAAATCTGTTTATGGTAATATAAATTTTTCACTTGCATTTAATTCAATAGAGTATTAAAATGATGTACTACGTAGAACATATTAAGTAATGTGTAGTACATCTTTTTATTATAGAAAAGTTTACTATAAAAGGATCTAAAGACAACAATAGATCAGTAATACTGGTTGTAGTTTTACTACAATAATACATAACAATAAGTTTAAAGGCAATAACGGAGTAATTAATATTTGGAATTGGAGGTTAATAATAAAAATTAAAGATGGAAGATAAGTATAAACCATTAACAGAATCAACCTATTATGTGATGATAGCATTTCTTTATGAAAAACATGGATATGCTATAAAAATGTTTTTAGAAGATAAAACTCATGGTAGAATTAGTTTAGGACCTGGTACTCTATATGGAATTATAAATAAACTGAATGAAAAGAATTATTTAACGCCTATAGAAGATGATGAGAATGACAAAAGAAACTCTTACGAGTTAACAGATGAGGGAAAAGAAGTACTTAAGAATGAATATGAAAGAATAAAAGAAATCTATACCTTTGGAGAAAGATTTATTGATAAGAAGTTATAAATTTAAAGGGAGGTAAAAAAGTGATTAAAAAATTTAGGCTTTTTTTAGACCCAATTGAAGGTCAGGAAAGGTGGTTAAACAATATTGCAAAACAAGGATACAAACTAAAAAGTGTATCTCAAAGGGGATGTTTATATACATTTTCAAAGGAAAAAGATAACCACTATATTTACACAGTGGAATTAGTTTCCAATCACAGTAATGAGTATATTGACAATTATATAAAAGAACTAAATGATTTTGGAATTAAATGTTTTATAAAGGGAAGTAACCTTGGACAGTATTCTTTTGGAAAGTTTAAACTTAGACCATTTATTAAAGAAAGTAAATCTAGAGTTGCAACTTCTAAAAATATAAATAGGGAATTATTAATTTTGGAAAAACCAAAGGAAAAGGATGAAGATAAATTTGAAATATATACAGATGTAGAGGATATTAATCAATATTACTCTAATATGGTTTCCTTATTTAGATATTTTACATTAATTCCATCATTATTTTTACTTTTAGTTTTATATGATCTTCTATGGAAAGGAAACTATAATACTTTAGAATTAAAGATAATTATTGCAATTGTTTTATTTATATTCACAGTTTTTTGGGGATATAAAAGTTTATATTATAAGAAAAAAGTCCAAAAGTAGAAACCTAATCAGTAAATAGATAAATATATAAATAATTAAATGAAATAACAAGTAAAATATACAGAAAAAGTAAGGTTGGTATTGAAGGTGTACAAAAACAATGATATAATAATTATATTATAATACGAGTGACGTATTACAATATAATTATCAGACAGGAGGTATAGTTAAAATTTTAAGAATATTTGTTTTATTTTTAGGAGGTATATTTTGAAAAAGTTAGTATTATGTTTTTTTATTATTGCATTAACATTTATGTCATTGGTAGCTTGTAATAACTATAGTACAGAGAATTCAAGTTATAAGATTAATAGTGGAGACATAAGTAAAGATAATAATGGGATAAAAGGTTCTTATAAAGAATACAACGGATATTATGAATATAGTGTAAAATTTGAAACGGAAGAAGTGAAATTTCATATTGATTCAGAAACTTTAAATGGTGACATAAATATTAAATTGATAGACAAAGAAAAAAATGAAGTTTTTTCAGTAGAAAAACCAGATGATTTTAAAAAAGATGTGGAGATTAACAAAGATGAAAAATATACTATTGTCATAGAAGGAAAAAATCATGAAGGTGATTTTAATATTAAATGGGAATAGATTAATTAAAATAAATACTTAAAAGGGAGTAAAACTCCATTCCTTTTTTTGTAACGGGGTCAGACCCCCTCTCATTCTATGAGAGGGGGGTCTGACCCCGTTACTTTTTTTGGAATAATCCTTGAAACCCGCATGAACACAACAAATAGTTAACTAGTTAACTATTTATATAGTTTTATAGGTAAATAGGTAACTATAGAAATAGTCATATAGTTACCTATACAAATATTTCTATATTTACATATGATTTCATTGATATATTCATACAATTTTATATTTACATTCACTATATTAACTTCAATGAAATTATAAATGAAAATTTTTATTATATAAATAAAGGATTTTCATCCTAAAAAAAGAATAATAGATATTACATTTAAGAATAGAAAACCTGTATTCTATATGGGAAATAAGTTATATATTATATTTCTACGATTGTAAGGGAGAAATGGATTATGAAGAAAGTTTTGACAGTGGTATTAATAGCAATTTTATATTTATCCTATTTCGGAGCAACCGTTGTAAAATCGAATTTTTTTGGGAACATTTTATCTCCCATTGTAACTTTTATAGCAGCTTATTATGTTTTTAAAGGTTTTTATATGGAGGAGAAAAATAAGACATTAAAAACTTCAGGACTATTTTTGGCTCTAAGTATTTTAAACTGGGCTGTTTGTGATGTTATGTGGGCAGTGGAAGCTATAATTCTGAAAATTAATCCAGAACAAGTTAGTGCTATAGTAAGTGGGTATTTATTAACTAATGTACTGTTACTATGTTCCTTAATTATAGGTGGATATCATCAATTTAAAAAATGGAATGCAACCCAGGTTTTAATAGATACTGTTGCAATAACAATCTGTACTATGACTTTAGTTTGGGTTATATTTTTTAATACTGATATGCAAAATGCAATACTTATGAAAAGTGATTGGATTTTTATGATTTGTGTATTTGTAGACTTTTTAATATTTATATGGGTTGCTAGTTGGTTCTTGTCTATAAGAAAAGGGAAAATACCTTTATATTTAAGGGTTACAGCTGGTTCATATATACTTTATATAGTTTTTGATATTATTTATTATTATGAATATTTTTACAGCCTATATGAGCCGAATTCATTATTAGATGCTGCATATGTAATTGCTTTTGGAGTGGCAGCTATAGGGTCAATTATTAAAATTAAAACTCAACATAAGATAGAACGTACTGAATTCATGAATAGTGGTAGAAATAAAAAGGGGCTTTTATTATTAACTGCTCCAATAATTTTAATCCTATTTAAAGGAGTGCAGTTAGAATATTTATTATTAATGCTTATAGTTATTACCTTTTACTATATACATTCAAATCATGTTCAAACCAATATACTTAAAGAAGAATTATTAAAAAATGAAAAGCAATTAAACTTAAGGTTGGAAAGCAAGGTTCAGGAAAGAACAAAAGAGTTAAATGATTTGATAAATAAAGATGTAGTTACAGGATTACATAGTAGGAGATATTTTCTTCAGCAGATAGATAATAATATTAATAATCTGAAGAAAGATGAAAATATTATTCTTTTTTACATTGATTTAAATAAATATAAAATGCTAAAAACCATGTTTGGTAATTATATTGGGGAAGAAGTATTAGTGGAAATAGGAAAGAGACTTAAAGAGTATGTTTACAGAGAAGAAGATATTTTAGCTTCCTTTGGTGAAGATGTTTTTGTTTTTGCTAAGGAAGGTTCATATACCTATGAAGATGGATTAGAAATGGCTAAAAATCTTATACATGCCTGTAGTGACATATTTACCATTGAAGAGTATGATATACGAGTTACTTTAAATGTAGGAATATCTATATATCCCCTTGATGCAAAAAATAGAGATGAAATGATTAAACATGCAGATATAGCTATGCTACAAGCTAGGCTATTAGGATTTAATAGGGCAATGGTCTTTACCCAAAAACTAGGAGAATTAGCATTTGCTAAAAATGAAATTGAAATTATGCTTAAAAAAGCTGACTTTAATGAAGAATTTCAATTGTATTATCAACCACAAGTCTCCATTGAAGATGAAACAATTATAGGCTTTGAGGCACTTATGCGATGGCAAAGAAATGATGGAAAATTCATTTCTCCTGGTGAATTTATTCCCATTGCAGAGGAAACAGGATTTATAATTCCCATAGGATATTGGGTTATGGAAACTGCCATGGCACAGCTATCCCAGTGGAAGAAAAAAACTAATAAACACCTTAGAATGGCAATTAATGTTTCTGTAAGACAGTTAAAGGATAATAGTTTCATTATAAAATTAAAAGAAATCATGGAAAGATATCATATTACACCTGAAGAAGTAGAAGTTGAAATTACGGAGACTTTAGAATTGGAAGAAGATATAAAAATTAAAGATACATTGCTAAAGATTAATGCAATGGGTATTTCAATAGCTGTTGATGACTTTGGCACTGGATATTCTTCTTTATATTATTTAAAGCAGTTACCAGTAGATAGGATAAAAATAGCCAAACCTTTAATAGACCTAATAGATAAAGATAACTATGATTATGCAATCGTTAAGGCTGTAATTACCGTTGCTAAAGCAATAGGGGTTCCTGTAATAGCTGAAGGGGTTGAAAGAAAGGAACAATTGGAATGTCTAAGAAAATTACAATGTGATGAGATTCAGGGATATTACTTTGCAAAGCCAACGCCAGCTAAAGAAATATATAAAAATTGGTTATAAAACTGAATTACAATTTATTATAAATAGTTTTTAAAAATTATGGTAGGGGGGATACTTATGGAATTACTAGATTTTTATCCTATAGAAAAGATTAAGCATACAATAAATGAATCTCTTAGGTATATTAATTTTGATTTGATGAAAATTTTTATCCACAATAGAAATTCAAATGAGCTATTAGAAATTCAATCATCCTATATAAAATCTACAGATTTTATAAGCAATTTATTAGAAAGTGATATGAAGCCTAATATTAGAAGCTTGGAAACTAATTTTAAGATTATATTTAACTCAAAGAAGACTCTAATACTAGATAATAAAACCAAAGTGAATAATAGTTCAGGATTTGGAAAAGCATTTTCTGGTTCCTATTATGAAATTTATATTCCTTTATTTGAAGGTGAAAAGTTTTCTAAGGAAGTTTATGGATTTATATGTATGGTGGCATTTAAAGAAAGCGACTTTAGAATACAATTTAATAATGAGGATTTTCAGAAATTAATTATGCAAATTATTAATTATTCTTATAAGAATAAAGATAAGTATACAAATGATATATATGGATTTTTAAATATTTTATTATATATGAGTGAAATAAATGAACCCTATATGCTTTCACATCCCTATAACGTTGCGCATTTATGTTTAACCATAGGCGAAAAATTAGGGTTATCTAAAGATGAGCTAAAGAGACTTCAGATTGCAGCATTGCTTCATAACATAGGTAGAATATATCTTGATCCTAATATAAGAGATAAAAAGTGGGATGCTACTAAAGAGGAAGAAGAAATTTTAAAAAATAAAGTTAATTATAGTTATAATATAGCATTGCAAGTTGACAAGTTTTTAAGGGTTGGAGGATTTCCGGAAATAATCTTATATCATAATGAGAGAATAGATGGAAAGGGCTATCCCTATGGTAAAATGGATAAGGAAATACCTATTGGTAGTAAAATTCTTTCTATAGCAGATTACATTGATTCCATGATGACTAACACTTATATTAGAAAACGTAAAAGTGTTGAAGAAATTATCGAAGAACTATATGATAGTGGTGGTACTAGATTTGATAATAGTATAGTACAAGTTGCAGTAAATGTATTGTTAGAAGAAAGTGCGGATTATGATAAGCTTTTAATGGGTTCAGGAATATATTGCAATCTAACTATAGCAATAGAGGATAATGAAAGTCATAAAAAAAGTAGCATTACTAGCTTTGGTAATATTAGAAAAGATGGAGAAACATACATTTTTACAAATACTGAAAAATATTTAAATAGAGTGTTAGATAAAAGTCTTATAACTAAACTTACAATTTACATTCAGTTAAATAATATTATGATGAAATTTAGACCTACACTAAAAAATATTTCAGATGATGAAATTACATTTTCTAATTTAGAACTAATAAAAGAAAATGATACATTTTCATTAAGATGGCTCATTGATGGTAAATTTATAACTACCAATAAAAAAGAATACGAAATATATATAAATTTAATTGGTGGCGAATTTATAGACTTTTATTTATACAAAAAAGATATAGATGAAGAAATAAAGGTAGGAATTATTTTTATTGATTATGAAGATGGAGAAAAGATAAAAATTCCTGGATGTATTATTAATTCATATTCTATGGAGGATAAAATATTCTTTAGATTTAAATATGTTGGCATAAATTCAAATACCAAAGATATAATTTTTAAAGAAATGTTTAAAAAGCAAATTGAAATGAGAACAATGTATTCTAAGTTTTCTAATAGAGTTATTAAAAATTTGTAAAAATGTAGTTTTATCCATAAAACTGAATTACAATTTATTACTTAGGCAATGATACTACAGGGTGATATTATGGATAAATCAATGGTTCAGATATGCTTAGCAGGGATTTTTGGATGTACTATATATTTTTTATATAGCTACATGGGAATTTTACCAGCTGTAGTTTTTATAGTAATTTATATACTTTTACTTAAAAAAGATTTTAAGAAACCCCTAGCTTTTATAGTTATGGGGTTTTCTATGTTGTTTTTTATAAACTGCATTATATATTTTTATTCCATGGACCTAGGGGAAAATATTAAGTGCAGAATTGTAGAGGAAGGGAAGGATTACTATATTGGTAGTCTTCAAAATAGAAGAATTAAAATTTTTCCTAAGAACAAGGATATTCAATTGGGAAGGCAGTACATATTAAAAGGAGAATTTCATAGAAAGGTAGATTATAGTAAAGGCATTGTAGGAGAGTATAACCTGATAGCTTCAAAGCCTTTAAAGGAAGATTTAATATATAAGGGATACTTGATAAAAAGTCATCTTTATAATAAGCTTTTAGCTGTTACAGATGAAGAAGGAGCTGCTATTATACTGGCAGTAAGTGGTGGCGATGATAGCTATATTGATTACGATAAAAGAGAAGAGTTTAATGCTTTAGGTATATCCCATATAATAAGTGTATCAGGACTTCATGTATCACTAATTTATGGAGTACTTCAAAGTATAATTGGATATAAACTAGCTTTAATAGTTCTTTTCTTTTATGTTATATTTACTGGAGGAAAAAGCTCTACCTTTAGAGCCTTTATAATGATATTTTTACTAGTATTAGGCCCTAAGGTGAAAAAGACCTATGAAGGTATATCAGCCTTAGCCTTTGCAGCATTTTTACTTATGCTAATAAAACCTTACTACATATTAGATATAGGTTATGTACTTAGCTTTTTAGCCGTATTAGGAATCTTCACTTTAAATAATAAAATTAAAAGGAAATTTTATAAGCTCCCCAATTTTATAGCCGCCTCCCTTAGTTTAACCTTTAGCTCTATGATTTTTACTACACCCTATATAATAATGAGATTTAATGCTGTGAGTTTAGGTGGACTAATTTCTAATCTATTTCTGATTCCATTTTACACCTTTCTATTAGTTTTAGGTAATCTTCTGCTTCTATTTATTAAGGTTCCAACGGTGTTTAATCTTTTGTCTCTCATTACTAACTCAGTGTTGCTTATAATTGATACCATGGAGGCTTTCTTAGTTAATCTTTTGCCATTACCCTTAGAATTTACTTACATAGAAGGGGTTATGATTCTCATATTATACATAAGTTATATCCTTATAAGAAGAGGGGTGAAATCTTTAAGATACTTGCCTATATTACTATTTCTTTTAACTATAAAGCAGCAATATATAATTTACCCAGAAATAAATTTTATAGGGGGGAAAAAGGCTGATATTGTAGAAATAAACTATGGTACCAGAAAAGTAATGGTATGTAATGAAAAGGTGAAGTTGAAATATGTCTATGAAAATTATAAGGGGTTAGATAGAATCTATGATGAATCTGAAGAAGAGCTAACCTTAAAACTATCAAAGCATTGCATTATAGATGTAGAAGATAAGGATGGAGTTCTCTCTTTACAAATAAATCATAGGGGTAAAATTAGCAATATAATTATAGACAAGGAATATGAAAAAGAAGCCACTCAATGCTGTTATAAAAGCAATTTTTCATCAACAAGTCCAAACTGTGATATAATAAGGATTAACAGAAAAAGAGAAGGAATTATTCTAGGACATTATTATGAAAACTATAAACTCATAGGTGGAGAATTATATCATAATTATGTTCACTAGAATAAGTATTATGCTGAAATAAGTATTATACAGAATTAAAGAGTGGAGGAATTTTTCTTGATAACCTTAGAACAACTTGAAAAACACATAAAAGAAAATAAACTAAAAAATTGTTATATACTTTGTGGTTCTGATGAAGGACTTATAAAGACAGCTATAAAAAAAATAAGAAATTTAAAGATAGATGAAAGTTTTGCTGATTTTAACTATACAAGAATTTCTGGAGATAAATTAGATGTAGATGCTTTAATAAATAATTGCGAAACTATACCCTTTATGAGCGAATATAGAATGGTAGAAATCTTTAGAGCTAACTTTTTAAGAGATAAGGGAGAAGATATAGATAGCCTTAGAAACTATCTTAAGGATATTCCTCCCTATACCTTTTTAATTATGTACTATGTATTTGAAGATGATAGAGAAAAACTTAGTAATAAGGTTAAGAAGCTTCAAAATGTATGTGAGGTTGTAAAAGTTGACAAACTAAAGGGCATGGGTCTTCAAAGTAAAGTAAAAGCCATCTTTGAAGAGAAGGGAAAGTCCATAGGGAAAAGTGAAGTTGGATACTTTTGCTCCATCATAGAAAATAACATGAACATAGTAGATAACGAGATAGAGAAGCTTATTTTATACACTGAAGGAAGGGCGATAACTAGAGAAGATATAATAAAGATGTGTCCCTATGAAAAGGAGAATGATATATTTAATTTAGTATCCTATCTTTCAGAAAGAAATATAAAGGCAGCCATAGATACTTTAAATCAATTGATATATAGGGGTGAAAAACCACCTAAAATATTATCTATGATAGAGCGTCAATTTAAGCTTTTATTTGCCATAAGAATAAAGGTTGGAAAAGGGATTAGAAAAGAAGACATAGTAAAGGAATATAACCTAAATCCCTATATTGCAGATAAGATGATAGTTCAAAGCAAAAAGTTTTCTCAGGAAGCTCTAAAGAAGAATATAGAAAATTGCATTGAAACGGAAAGTGAAATAAAAAGTAAATCTGTAGATCAAAAGAATGCCATTGAAATGCTTATGGTAAAGACCATGATGAATAAATAAAAAGTTTTAAATTAAATATATGCAAAAAAATAAATAACCGGTGAATACACCGGTTTATTTATTAAGCAGATAATCCATTTAACTTAGCTGCTAATCTAGATTTTTTCTTAGCTGCTTTATTCTTATGTATTATGCCTTTAGAAGCAGCCATATCAAGGGCTTTAACTACAGTTTTAAAGCTTTCTTGAGCAGCAGCAACGTCATTGCTAGCTAGAACAGCTTCAAATTTCTTTATAGTTGTCTTTAAAGAAGACTTTATCATAGTGTTTCTCATAGTCTTAGCTTGAGTAACTTTGATTCTTTTTTTAGCTGACTTAATGTTTGCCATTATTAATTCACCCCCTTGTATTTTTATCAATCTCTCAGCGGCAGCTTTGGGGAAGTCTGCTTACGAGTTTCATATAACAAAAGCTATTATAACATTAAATTTTGCGTACTTCAAGTAGAATTTACCTTTAACATATTAGTATATGAAAGAAACTTTGGGAAAAGATAAATATACATACTAATGTATATAGGAATAATATGAAAAATACCATAAATGAGGTGTGATAATTATGATGAAGAAAAACAAGTCTAAGGATAAAGAAGAAGTAGTTTACAGTGTAAGAACAGATTTAGCTTTAGAAGCTAAAGAGATTTATAGTGAAAATAATCCTGGAAAATTGTCAGGAGTAAAATCGGAGGAATACATAGATAATAACGTTAGAGTTACTGCAGTAAAAATATTAGATGAAGAAGGAGCTAAAAACATAGGAAAACCTATTGGTGAATATATAACCTTAGAATTTCCAGAATTCGTATACTATGATGGTGAGAGAATAATAGATGTAAGTGAAGTTATGGCTAAAGAGTTATCAAAGCTGATTAATCTAAATGAAGATATGGTAGCTTTAGTGGTAGGGTTAGGTAACTGGAATATCACCGCTGATGCCGTAGGACCAAAGGTAGTGTCAAAGATAATGATAAGTAGACACTTAAAAGAATATGTTCCAGATAGCATTGATGAGGGGGTAAGACCAGTGTGTGCTATATCCCCTGGTGTCTTAGGACTTACAGGTATGGAAACCAGCGAAATTATAAAGGGTATAGTAGATAAGGTAAAACCTAGTGTAATAATTTGTATAGATGCTCTTGCTTCTAGGAAGACACAGAGGGTAAATAGAACTATACAGCTAGGTAATACAGGTATATCTCCAGGAGCAGGAGTTGGAAATAGAAGATTAGAGCTCAGTGAAAAGACCCTAGGAGTCCCTGTAATAGCCATAGGAGTGCCTACAGTGGTAGATGCAGGAACTATAGCTAATGATACCATAGACTTAGTTTTAGAAAGCTTAATCAAGTCTTCAACTAAGGGTGGTGCCTTTTATAGCATGCTTAAGGAAGTTGACAGAGATGAAAGACAAACATTGATTAGAGAGGTTTTAGACCCAGAATTAGGGGGCATGGTAGTAACTCCTAAAGATATTGATAAAGTAATAGATAGTGTATCTAAAATAATTGCCAATGGCATAAACATAGCCCTTCAACCAGCTTTAACCTTAGATGATATAAATACCTATTTAAACTAAAGTAATAAAATTTATTCCCTCCTCATATAAATTATTAGAGTAATTAATTATACCTATGTATAACTCAAACAGGGGGGGATACGGTGAATAACAAAAGTAAGACAGATGCTGGAAAGTATTGTTCTAGAGCTATCCTTGCTATAATAGCAGTAGTCATGGTAATATCTATAGGTTTATCTAGGTCTACCCAAGCCTTAGATGATGATAACTTAGAAAGTATCAATAGAACTAACTTTTTTATGAAGCTCATAGGGCAAAGTGTCAGTACTTTAAAGCCAGCAGTAAATAAGGATGATACAAAATTTGTAGGTAATTTTACCTTGAATCCTTTGGATATAGTTAGAAAGGAAATAAGCTTTTTAGACGAAGAAAATTTAAGGGATAAAACTGCTCTTGAGAATGTGAAGGAACATGCTAAGGTAGTACAGAAAATTACAATAAATCCTTTCGAACTAAAAGATACAGACATAAATAAATTTCAAGAAGGGGTAGACGTAGTTGGTGATCCTAAAGATAATTCTAAAAAGAAGATATTGATATATCATACTCATACTAATGAAGCTTATGCAGAAGGAAACGGTGGATTATCTACCACCGTAGCAGGAGTTGGGGATGTTCTTACTTCTGAACTAGAGAAATTAGGCTTTACAGTTGTCCATGATAAAACAATACATGATAAGGCTGATTATAATAGAGCTTATCATGCGTCTAGAGAAACCATAAGTAAAAACATAAGTAGTTATGGAGAGTTTGATTTAATAATAGATCTTCATAGAGATGGTGGTCCTAGAAAAGAAGATGTTACTGGAAACATAAAGGGAGATGATGTTGCAAAGCTTACTTTAGTAACAACCATGCAGGACCCTAAATATCCTAAGCATATAGAAAATGTTAAATCCATATTTGCTATAGCAAATAAGCTTTATCCTGGGTTGTATAGAGAGAGGGGCATTATAGCCTATGACCATGGAGGTATTTTATTTTATAACCAAGATTTAAGTGATAATGCTATACTCATGGAGGTTGGAGCAGATACCAACAAATTACAAGAAGCTAAAAACTCAATGAAATATATGAGTATAGTTTTTGCACAATATTTAAATTCTAAGTAAGGCATCTGAAAATAAATAAATAGACGAGCATTCTGACTTATTTATTTTTTGAAGATGCCTAAGAAAGAATAAAAATATAAGAAAAAGTACATCATTAAATGTGAGGTACTTTTTTTATTTTGAGCACCTATAGGTAAAGGAGAATAGATAAGATGAATAGTAAGACACTAAGGATAGGATTATGCAAGTTTTTAATAATAATTTCAGTAGGATTTATGATATACGGAATTTTAGTGGTAAATATGAATTTACCTCAGGTGGTGAGACAAAGCTCTAGTTTTTATGTAAGCTCTAATGACAGGGATTCGAAGGTTAATATAAAAATAGGGGAATTTAATATAATCCTTAATGGTCAGCCTTTTAGGAATTTTATTAAAGGCACTAAGGTTATAGGAGATACTATTAAGGAACTAGCATTGCCATCTAATGAAACTTAAAAGTTAACATTATAAAGTATATTGACAAGGAACCTTTATTTTATGGTATAATTTACTTTGGTTTATTATCTAACTAAGTATAGTTGATAATTAGATTAGAAACAGTGACTTTAATAAAGAGTTAATATAAATTTACGGGGGTATTTGAGTAGATGCAAACTAACAGACAAAAACACATAAGAAATTTTTCTATAGTAGCACATATAGATCACGGCAAGTCTACTTTAGCAGATAGATTACTTGAAAAAACAGGTACTTTAACAGCTAGGGAAATGGAAGCCCAAGTACTAGATAACATGGAATTAGAAAGAGAAAGAGGAATTACAATCAAGGCTCAAGCAGCAAGACTTATACATAGAACAGAAGAGGGCGAAGAGTATATTTTAAATCTAATAGATACTCCAGGCCACGTAGACTTTAACTATGAGGTTTCTAGAAGTTTAGCAGCTTGTGAAGGAGCTGTATTAGTTGTGGATGCAACTCAAGGTATACAAGCACAGACCCTTGCAAACTGTTACTTAGCCTTAGATCATGACCTTGAAATTGCTCCAGTTATAAACAAAATAGATCTTCAAAGTGCAAGACCTGATGAGGTTAAGCAAGAAATTGAAGATGTTATTGGAATTCCAGCAGATGATGCACCATTAATATCTGCTAAAACAGGATTAAATATAGAGGATGTAATTAAAACGGTTATAGCTAAAGTACCAGCACCAGAAGGGGATGAAGAAGCTCCTCTTAAGGCCTTAATCTTTGACTCTTACTATGACTCATATAAAGGTGTAGTAACCTACATCAGAGTATTTGATGGGGTAGTAAAGCCAGGAACTAAAATCAAATTAATGAATACTAATAAAGTGTACGATGTAACTGAGGTAGGAGTATTTACTCCAGGTCCATTAAAGGTAGATGAACTTAGAGCTGGAGATGTTGGATACTTAAGTGCAGCTATTAGAAATGTAAAAGATGCTAGAGCTGGAGATACCATCACAGAAGCAGGAAGACCAGCAGCTAATCCGTTAGAAGGATATAGACCAGCTATACCTATGGTATTTAGTGGAATATACCCTGTAGATGGAGCTAAGTATGAAACCTTAAAGGAAGCTCTTGAAAAGCTACAGCTTAACGATGCAGCCCTATCCTTTGAACCAGAGACATCTATAGCTCTAGGTTTTGGATTTAGATGTGGATTTTTAGGATTACTTCACATGGAGATAATTCAAGAGAGAATAGAGAGAGAGTTTAATCTAGATATAATTACCACTGCACCTTCCGTTGTTTACAAGGTAGCTAAAACTGATGGGGAAATTATAGAGATTACAAACCCTACTAACCTACCAGAGCCAAGTGAAATATCTTATATGGAAGAACCAGAAGTTAAGGCTTCAATAATATCACCTTCAGATTATGTAGGAGCAATCATGGAGTTATGCCAGGAGAAGAGAGGAACCTTCATAGATATGCAATATATCGAAGAAACTAGAGTTGTAATTAACTATGATATTCCACTTAATGAAATAGTCTATGATTTCTTTGATGCTTTAAAATCTAGAACTAGAGGATATGCATCCTTTGACTATGAACTTAAAGGATATAAGAGAACTCAACTTGTTAAGCTTGACATACTTCTTAATGGAGATGTAGTGGATGCACTATCTATGATAGTTCCAGCAGATAGAGCTTACCACAGAGGAAGATCCATGGTAGAAAAGCTTAAGGAGATTATTCCAAGACAAATGTTTGAGATTCCAATTCAAGCAGCCATAGGAGCTAAAATAATAGCTAGAGAAACTGTAAAAGCTATGAGAAAAGACGTACTTGCTAAGTGTTACGGTGGAGATATCTCAAGAAAGAAAAAACTTCTTGAGAAACAAAAAGAAGGTAAGAAGCGAATGAGACAAGTAGGAAGCGTTGAAGTTCCACAAGAAGCATTCATGGCAGTACTTAAAGTTGACTAGTTAGTAGTACTTATAATTAATTTATTAATGTCATGAAAATTCTTCGCAATGACAATAGGTAATCGGCGTAGAAACAATCATAAATTTCTTAATCAAATTTAGTTTCCTAGCGATTAACCTTGTCATGGAAAAGAATTTTCAGAAGTTAATAAAGTGGATATTAAAGGAGAAGAAAAATGGATACAGTAGGATTAAATACAGTGGGATTATATATTCATATACCATTTTGTAAGATGAAATGTCATTACTGTGATTTTCCTTCCTATAGTGGTAAAGAAAGTTTAATGATGGATTATGCTAAGGCATTGAGTGAGGAAATTAAAGTTTCTTGCCAGGATAAAATTATAAGCACCATATTTATAGGTGGGGGAACTCCCACCTATTTGTGCATTGAAGGGTGGAAAATTATAGAAAAAGCCCTTAGGGGATTAAACAGGATAGAGGAAGGTTTTGAGTTTACTATAGAGGGAAATCCTAAGACTTTTAATGAGGAACAACTAAAAATTTTTAAAGCTATGGGAGTAAATAGAATTTCTATGGGACTTCAAGCTGTGCAACAGTGTCACCTTACTTCACTAGGAAGAATCCATTCCATTGAGGATTTTAAACATAGCTATGAAATGTTAAGGAATTTTGGTTTCAATAATATAAATGTAGATTTAATGTTTGGACTTCCAGATCAAAGTTTAGCTCAGTGGAAGGAAACTTTAAGTCAGGTTGTAGAGTTAAAGCCAGAGCATATTTCTTGCTACAGCTTAATCATAGAAGAAGGAACTAAGTTTTATAATCTTTATGAAAAGAATAAATTGATTTTACCTGATGAAGATGTAGAAAGAGACATGTATTCTGAAGCAATTAATTTTTTAGAGATAAAAGGATATCACCAGTATGAGATTTCCAATTTTGCAAAGGATGGATTAGAGTGCAGGCATAATAAAATATATTGGAATTTAGAAAATTATATTGGTTGTGGCTCATCTTCCCATTCCTATGTTAATGGCATTAGGTATAGCAATGAAGAAAAAATAGAAACCTATATAATGTCTATGGAAAATAAAAGATCTGCAGTGGTAGAGAGTAATGAAAATTCCTTAAAGGATGATATAGAAGAGTTCATGTTCTTAGGATTAAGAAAAATAGAAGGTATAAGTATAGAAGAATTTAAGAGAAGGTTTAACATCTCCATTTTTGAAAAATATAAAGAAGTTATATATAAGTATGTAAAGTTGGATTTATTAAATTTAAAGGGGGATAGATTATACCTTACTAAAAGAGGTATAGAACTGAGTAATCAAGTGATGTCAGATTTAATTTTGTAAATAATTTATGAATCATATTGACATTGAATTTTATAAATGATATATATTAAATATAGTCATTAGCACTCGTGAGTAGTGAGTGCTAACAAAGAGGTGATAACATGGATATGGATGAAAGAAAGATTAAAATCTTACAGGCTATAATAAATGATTATATAACTTACGGAGAACCTGTAGGTTCAAGAACCATATCTAAAAAATACGATTTAGGAATAAGCTCAGCTACTATTAGAAATGAAATGGCTGATCTTGAAGAAATGGGATTTTTAGAACAACTCCATTCATCCTCTGGAAGACGACCTTCTGATAAGGGTTATAGACTTTATGTAGATAGACTTATGACCCCTAGCAGACTTACAGAAGAAGAGCATGAAACTATAAGACATGACCTGATAAAGGACACATCTATAAGTGAAATAGATAGTATAATTAAGGGTGCTATAGATGTACTTTCTAATATTACTAGACTAACTTCTGTAGTAAAAGTTGCTTCTGTTAAAAAGTCAAGTATTAAGTATATAAAGTTATTAGCAATAGAAAAGCACATAATTTTATCTACAATAATAACAGACAATGGTAATATAAAAAATAATACTATTAGAGTAACAAATCCAGTAGATGACAATAAGCTAGTAAAAGTGAATAATGCTCTTAATAGACTACTTGTAGGGATTAGCATAGAACAAATTACTCTAGATTTCCTTGTTAATTTAAAAAATGAATTAGTTGGTTACGAAGAGATATTTGACTGTATAATTCCTGTTCTTCATGAAACGCTAGTGTTGGGAGATTATGGTGAAATTTATACTAAGGGTGCTACAAATATATTTAACTATCCTGAATATAATAACATCGATAAGGCAAAGGCATTTTTAGGGTTAGTAAATAATGAAGAAAACCTAAATGAAATTCTTAGCAAAGGAAACAAGGAATCTTTATTTATTAGTATAGGAGAAGAAAACTTTGTGGAATGCGCTAAAGAGTGCAGTATAATCACTGCTAGCTATAGTTGTAATGGCCGTATTATGGGTACCATAGGAGTTATAGGACCTACAAGAATCCATTATGATAAAGTTATAGCTGTTCTTGATACTGTGGTTAATGAGATAAACGACAAGATCTCTAGCATATATGATCCAGATTAACTATGGGTTTATATATATTCAAAATTCAAAGTAAATGAGATAAGCATTTAGATTGGAGGAAAGAGCATTGGAAAATAATATGGAAGAAAAGCAAGAGCTAGATAAAAAAGATATGGAAGATAATGCGGATGAAATTTTAGAAAATGACCCTTCTGAAAAAGAACAAAATGAAGAGGAAGGCACTTCCGGTGAAGAAACCTCAGAGGTTAAAGAGGAAGATGATAAGGAAGATGAGATGAAAAAATTCAGAAATCGCAAAGAAGAAATTAAAGAGCTTAAAGAAGAAAATGATTCTTTGAAAGATAAATTATTAAGAACTGTAGCTGAATATGATAACTTTAGAAAAAGAACTTCTAAGGAAAAGGAAAATATATATACAGAGGCTTGTGCTGATGTATTAAAGGAAATACTACCTGTATTAGACAATTTAGAAAGAGCTGTTGCAGTAGATGGTAGTGCAGAAGATCTTAAAAAAGGTATTGAATTAACTATAAATCAGTTTACAGCTTCTTTTGAAAAGCTAGGCGTTGAAGAAATCTCATCTGATGGAGAATTTGACCCTAACTTCCATGATGCAGTAATGCATATAGAAGATGAAAACTTAGGAAAAAATCAAGTAGCTGAAGTATTCCTAAAGGGATATAAAAAAGGCGATAAAGTATTAAGACATAGTATGGTTAAAGTAGCAAATTAATCTATGATTTATAAAGATTTTAATCTTTAATTAAAAATAAATGTATATAGTAAATTAGAAGAAAATAAGTGTATTAATTTATAGGAGGAAATTACAATGGCAAAAATTATAGGAATTGATTTAGGAACAACAAACTCTTGTGTATCAGTTATGGAAGGTGGAGATCCAGTTATAATACCAAACGCAGAAGGTGCTAGAACTACTCCATCAGTAGTATCTTTCTTACAAGATGGCGAAAGACTTGTTGGTCAAGTAGCAAAAAGACAATCAATAACAAACCCAGATAAAACTATAATCTCAATTAAAAGAGAAATGGGAACAAATCATAAAGTAAATATAGATGGAAAAGAATATACTCCACAAGAAATATCTGCAATGGTACTTCAAAAATTAAAAGCAGATGCTGAAGCATACCTTGGAGAAACAGTTACAGAAGCGGTTATCACAGTTCCAGCATACTTCAATGATAGCCAAAGACAAGCAACTAAAGACGCAGGAAGAATTGCAGGTCTTGATGTTAAGAGAATTATAAACGAGCCAACAGCTGCATCTCTTGCTTATGGTCTTGACAAAATGGATACAAACCAAAAGATATTTGTATATGACCTTGGTGGTGGTACTTTCGACGTATCTATCTTAGAACTTGGAGATGGAGTTTTCGAAGTTAAATCTACAAATGGAGATACTCGTCTTGGTGGAGATGACTTTGACCAAAAGGTTATGGATTATATAGCTGAAGATTTTAAAGCTTCTAATGGAATTGATTTAAGAAATGATAAAATGGCACTTCAAAGATTAAAAGAAGCTGCTGAAAAAGCAAAAATAGAATTATCATCTTCTACTCAAACAAACATCAATCTTCCATTTATCACAGCTGATGCTACAGGTCCAAAACATATAGATATGAACCTAACAAGAGCTAAATTCAATGAATTAACTCATGATTTAGTACAAAGAACTATTGAGCCAATGAGAAAAGCTCTTCAAGATGCTGATCTTTCAATAGGAGAAATTGACAAGGTTGTATTAGTTGGTGGATCTACAAGAATCCCAGCTGTTGTAGAAGCAGTTAAAAACTTTACAGGAAAAGAACCATCAAAAGGAGTTAACCCAGATGAATGTGTTGCAGCAGGTGCAGCTATTCAAGGTGGAGTTTTAACAGGAGATGTTAAAGATGTATTACTTCTTGACGTTTCACCATTAACATTAGGAATTGAAACTTTAGGAGGAGTTGCTACTCCATTAATCGAAAGAAATACAACAATTCCAACTAAGAAGAGCCAAGTATTCTCAACTGCAGCAGACGGTCAAACATCTGTTGAGATTCACGTAGTTCAAGGTGAAAGACAAATGGCAGCTGACAACAAAACTTTAGGAAGATTCACTCTTTCTGGAATTGCAGCAGCTCCAAGAGGAATTCCTCAAATCGAAGTAACTTTTGATATAGATGCTAACGGTATAGTTAAAGTTTCTGCTAAAGACAAAGGAACTGGAAAAGAAGCTAATATAACTATCACAGCTTCAACTAACTTAAGTGATGATGAAATCCAAAATGCAGTAAATGAAGCAGAAAGATTTGCAGAAGAAGATAAGAAGAGAAAAGAAGCTATAGAAGTTAAAAACACTGCAGATCAAATGGTTTACCAAACAGAAAAAACTTTAACTGACCTAGGAGATAAAGTTTCTGCTGATGATAAAGCTAAGGTAGAACAAAGAATCCAAGTATTAAAATCAGTTAAAGACGGAGAAGATATAGAAGCTATTAAAAAAGCTACAGAAGAGTTAACACAAGAATTCTACGCTGTATCTTCAAAGGTATACCAAGCTGAAGGCGGACAGCCAGGAGCAGAAGGTTTCGATCCAAACAACATGGGTGGAGCAGCAGGAGAAGGAGCAGGAGCTCAAGATGCACCACATGATGACAATGTTGTAGATGCAGATTTTAAAGTAGATGGAGAATAATATTCATTAAATCAGTTAAGGGATGATGAAACACTCATCCCTTAAAACTGATTTTAATGTTAAATTTTAATGTGAAAATTTAATGTTCCCATTAATACATGGTTGCAATTATACATAATATATCTTAATATATTATTCGAAGTAAAATAGGTGGTGAGTTTTAAATATGGCTAATAAAGATTATTATGAAGTACTCGGCTTAGATAAAAGTGCCAGTGATGATGAGATAAAAAAAGCTTTTAAAAAGGCTGCTTTAAAGTATCATCCAGATAGAAATCAAGGAAATGCTGAAGCAGAAGAAAAGTTTAAAGAAATAAATGAAGCATATCAAGTTTTATCAGATCCAGAGAAGAAACAGAGATATGATCAATTTGGTACTGCAGACTTTAACGGAGCCCAAGGTTTTGATGGATTTGATTTCGGTGGAGGCTTTGGCGGCTTTGGAGATATTTTTAGCGATATCTTTGGTGGAGGATTTTCCTCTTCATCTAATAAAAATGCTCCAAGAAAGGGTGCAGATTTAGAATTTAATTTAAATTTAACCTTTGAAGAGGCTGTATTTGGCTGTGAGAAGGAAATTAAAGTTACTAGAAGAGAAAAATGTGAAACTTGTGGAGGCACAGGAGCAAAAAAAGGTACTACTCCTAAAACTTGCTCTAAGTGTAGTGGTAGAGGGAAGATAAATGTTCAAAGAAGAACTCCATTAGGAGTTATTTCTACAACTACAACTTGTGATGCTTGTGGAGGTAAAGGTACTATAATAGAGGAAGCATGCTCAACTTGTAGAGGAACTGGTAAAGAAAGAAAAACTAGAAATTTAACAGTGAATGTTCCAGCAGGTGTTGATACAGGAAATGTAATGCCACTAAGAGGACAAGGTGAAGCAGGAGAAAATGGAGGGCCAGCAGGAGATCTTTATATAAATATAAGAGTTACATCTCATAATATATTTAAACGTAAAGGCTTTGATATCCATATGGAAACTCATATATCCTTTGCAAAGGCTGCTCTTGGTACAGACATAAAGGTTCCAACAGTGGATGGAGATGTTACTTATAAGGTTCCAGCAGGAACTCAACCTGGAACTGTATTTAGATTAAAAGCTAAAGGGGTTCCTAGAGTTAACTCTGTAGGTAGAGGAGATCACTATGTTAAGGTAATAGTAGATGTACCAAAATCTCTTAATG
This sequence comes from Clostridium sp. UBA3061, assembly GCF_002367465.1. Classification (NCBI taxonomy): domain Bacteria; kingdom Bacillati; phylum Bacillota; class Clostridia; order Eubacteriales; family Clostridiaceae; genus Clostridium; species Clostridium sp. UBA3061. The sequence continues at coordinate 259,842 of NZ_DFCF01000012.1, forward strand.
AGAAACAAACAGAAGCTCTAAGAATGTTTATGGAGGCTAGTGGAGAAGCTCCAGAAACTACTGTGGAAAAGAAAAAACACAAAAAAGGAATATTTGGAAAGTAATAAAGAGAATTAATATAATCTACAAATATTTTAAATATAGCTAAAGTCTTGTAATAGTTAATATAGGACTTTAGCTATTTTTAGTGCTTATATATTCTATCACTGTAATTTTCAACAGAGCCAATTTATATTAAAATCTTAAATTTCAGTATATTAATAGTAAAATTAATCATTAGCAAAATAGAGATAACAATATGAATATTTTTAAAATTTAATAATTGACTTTTTTAGACAAAATATTTATAATATTACTGTAGAATTTAATGATATTTTAGGGTTTATTGCGCTTTTATTACTAGTGGTGTAGAAGTTAAGTTTTTTAGCACATGTAAACCTTTTATTCATGTCTGAATTATGTTAATTTCTACAAAATCATAAGATATAACTTTAATAAAAAGGTTGGAGGCAATAACATGAAAATTGAAAAACAAAAGATCTATGACATTACCATTGATACCTTCTATGACATCATTGGTAGTATACTTTATGCTGCTGGTATTTATACCTTTGCATTATCAGCTAACTTTGCTCCTGGTGGAATTTCAGGTTTATCAATAATTATAAACTTTTTTACTAAAATACCAATAGGTATATGTAGTTTATTACTTAACATACCAATAATAATAATTAGTTATAAAGTACTTGGAAAATGGTTTTTAGTTAAATCTCTAAAAACCATGGTAATTTCAGCCTTCTTTATGGATGTAGTGTTTCCACTTATCCCAATATATTCAGGAAATCCTATACTGGCAGCTGTGTTTGCAGGAGTATTATCTGGAGCTGGACTAGCACTCATATATATGAGAAATTCATCTACTGGAGGAACAGACTTTTTAATTCTTTCTGTAAGAAAAAAAGCACCTCACCTATCTATTGGGCAGATTACAATTGCTATTGATGGTTGTGTTATCCTTCTAGGTGGATTAGTATTTGGAACTATTGATGCTGTATTATTAGGAATTATTATGACTATAGCTACATCAACAATAATAGATAAGATTATGTCTGGTTTTGAAGCAGGAAAAATGGCAATGGTAATAACTAATCATGGAAAGGAAATTGCAGATGTCATTGGAAAGGAAGTTGGACGAGGAGTAACTATAATGAATGTTACTGGTGCTTTTTCAGGAGAGAGTCGTCAAATGTTAATGTGTGCTTGCAGTAAATCTCAGGTATATAATTTGCGTAGAATTGTAAGTACCATAGACCCAACAGCTATGACTATGATTTCTTCCTTTGATGAAGCCTTTGGTCTTGGATTTAAAGATAACCTAATTGACTAAGCATCTATAGAACAGTAGAATATTAGGGGTCGATAAAAATTATAGAGCCAAATAAAACTCTTTCTTGCAATAGAAAAGATTCACTATTGCCAAGGAAGAGTTATTTTGTTATTTTGTAATATGTGATATATAATTACACAATAAAGATTATTTAGTGTATAATACCATAGACATCTTTTAAAATGATGGCAATAATATTAATTAAAACCTATTAAATATTGTTCATATAACTTAAGTATAATTTAATGTATAGATATGGAGGAAGTAGAAATGGATCAGGATTGGATTGAAGTAACGGTACTTACCAGCAGTGAGGCTACAGAAGCTGTGGCTGGTTTTCTTTATAACTGTGATGTAGAAGGAGTTTCCATAGAAGATGTGGCAGATGTGGAATTTAAGAAGGAAAACCTGGGCTTTGCAGATTTTATAAATGAGTCAGTTTTAACTATTGAAGAAGGAGCTATGGTTAAAGGGTACTTTAAGGATAGTGAAAACTTTATGAATACACTAAACTACATAAAGGAAAGTGTAGATAAGTTAGGTGAATTTGGCTTTGATAAAGGTGAAGGCATAGTAACTTATCATAAGGTAAATGAAGATGATTGGGCAAATAATTGGAAGCAGTACTATAAACCAGCTAAGGTTGGGGAGCACATTGTAGTAAAGCCTACCTGGGAAGATTATGAAGAAAAACCTGGAGAGGTTGTAGTAGAGCTAGACCCAGGAATGGCATTTGGAACAGGAACCCACGAAACTACAAGAATGTGCATAAAAGCTCTAGAGAAAAAAGTTAAGGGAGATACCACTGTATTTGACATAGGTACTGGTTCAGGAATATTATCTATAGCTGCAGCTAAATTAGGAGCAAAACATGTAGTAGGAGTAGATTTAGACCCAGTAGCTGTAGAATCTGCAAAGAAAAATCTAGAGTTCAACAAAGTAAATAACATCGAAATTCTTTATGGAGATTTAATGGAAGTAGTAGAAGGTAAAGCTAATATAGTAGTAGCTAATATCTTAGCTGATATAATCATGTTTTTAAGTGAAGGTGTCAGAGCCTTTATAGAAGATGAGGGATACTTCATAGCTTCTGGTATCTTAAACACTCAAAGAGATAAAGTTGCTGACAAGTTAAAGACCCTAAACTTTATAATTGAAGAAGTCATGGAAGATGGAGAATGGATTTGTATTATTGCTAAAAAGTAAAATTGTGTGATGGGAGTATATTTAAAATGCATAAATTTTTTGTGGAAGATAATAGCATAAATGAATCTCTGTGCATCATTGAAGGCGATGATGTTAAGCATATATATAAGGTGCTTAGACTTAAAGAAGGGGATAAAGTAAATATCAATAACTGCAAGGGTGTTGAATATATAGGAGAAATTTTAGAGGTAAATAAAAAAGAAGTAAGAGTAAACCTAATTGAAAAGGTTGCTTTAAATAATGAAAGTCCTTTAAGAGTTCAGCTTTTTCAAGGATTACCAAAGGCAGCTAAAATGGATTTAATAGCTCAAAAGTGTACTGAGCTAGGAGTCAGTGAAATCACCCCTATAATTACAGAGAGAGTTGTAGTTAAGGGCAATGAGTCCTCAGAATTTAAAAAGGTAGATAGATGGAACAGAATTGCATTAGAAGCTTGCAAACAAAGCAAAAGAAGTATAATTCCAACTATAAACCAACCTATAGATTTTAATAACCTAAAGGAAGAGATAAAGAACTTTGATTTAGTCATAGTACCCTATGAAAATCAAGAAAATCAAGGAATAAAATATGTAAAAAACCAAGTATCAGATAAAAATATAGAAACAGCAGCCATTATCATAGGACCTGAGGGTGGCTTTGAAGAGGATGAAATTCAGGCATTAAAGGATGCTGGAGCATTTATAGTAACCTTAGGGCCTAGAATACTAAGAACGGAGACTGCTGGCTTTGTAGCTCTTAGCTTAATTATGTATGAGCTTGGTGACTTAGGAGGAAATTAAAATGAAAGTAGCACTATATACACTAGGATGTAGGGTTAACTCTTATGAATCAGAAGCCATGGCAGAAAAATTCATAAAAGAGGGATATGAAGTTGTAAGTTTTGATGAATTTTCAGATGTGTATGTTATAAATACCTGTACAGTAACTAACATGGGAGATAAAAAGTCAAGACAGATGATAGGAAGAGCAAGACGTCATAATCCAGAGGCTATAATAGCAGTAGTTGGATGCTATTCACAAATAGCTTCCGATGAAATAGCACAAATTGAAGGTGTAGATGTAGTCTTGGGAAGTAGAAATAAAGGAGACATTGTTTACTGGGTTAATAGAGCAAGAGAAGAAAGTAAGCAAGTAGTAGAAGTTAAAGATGTACTTAAAAACAATAAATTTGAACAGCTAGCTATCAATGAATATCAGGATAAAACTAGAGCCTTTTTAAAGATACAGGATGGATGTAATAGATTTTGTTCATACTGCCTAATTCCCTTTGCTAGAGGGGGAGTTTGTAGTAAAGAGCCTGAGGAAATATTAAAGGAAGTAAAAGAACTAAGTAAAAATGGGTTTAAAGAAATAATTTTATCTGGAGTTCACACTGCTTCCTATGGAGTAGATTTAGAAGGTAATTGGGATTTAGTTAAAATCCTAGAAGAGATAAATAAAATAGAAGGAATAGAGAGAATTAGAATAGGCTCTATAGATCCAACCTTCTTCACTGAAGGGGTAATAGAGAAAATCTGTAACCTAGAAAAGATGTGTCCACATTTTCACCTATCCCTTCAAAGTGGCTGTGATGCAACAATTAGAAGAATGAATAGAAAATATACAGCACAGGAATATAAGGATGTAGTAGAAAATCTTAGAAAGTATATGAAGGACGTGTCTATAACTACGGATATAATTGTAGGTTTTCCAGGGGAGTCTAATGTTGAATTTGAAGCTACCTATGAATTTTTAAAAGGTATAAAACTAAGTAAAATGCATATCTTTAAGTATAGTAAAAGAACAGGAACTAAGGCAGCGGAAATGCCTTTCCAAGTAGATGGTCTTATAAAGGAAGAAAGAAGTAAAAAGTTAATAGAACTAAATAATGCTTTAGAAGTAGAATTCATGGAGAAATTCATAGGAAGAGAAATGAGAGTACTTTATGAGGAAGCTATAAGTGGAAAAGAAAACACTTATGTAGGCTATACAGAGAACTATATAAAAGTAATAACAGAAAGTGATGAAAACCTAGAGGGTAAAATAGTGCCTACAAAACTAGCAGCTGTAAAACAAGAAAATATGATAGGAATCATAGAATAATACAAAATATAGATACACTAACATGGATTTTTAGAGTATAATATAAGATATGAGAAATCATATTATACATTATAGGAAACTATAAATGTAGGTTTTTACTACTGAGAATGGAGGTGAAAAAATGTCAGATTGTTTATTTTGTAAAATTGCAAAGGGTGAGATTCCTTCAAATAAGGTCTATGAAGATGATAAGATATTAGCATTTCATGACATAAGTCCTGAAGCACCTGTGCATATTCTTATAATCCCAAAGGAGCACATAAGCTGCGTTAATGATATAAATCATGAGAATAGTAGCATTATAGCTCATATTTTCGCCACCATACCAGAACTGGTAAAAAAACTAGGAATAGATAAAAGTGGATATAGAGTTGTAACTAACACTTTAGACCATGGAGGTCAGACTGTTCCACATTTACATTTTCATTTGTTAGGTGGAAGAAATTTAAAATGGCCACCAGGCTAAAAATAAGGACTAAAAATATGTAAATAAAACTAATGAAAATCTTGACATAAGTTAATGTGAATTGTATAATTGAAAATGTGCTATTTAGGCCTCGCATTGGCTACTTTTAATTAAAATTAAATTGAGCTAGCGGAGGGAGGGATATAAATGTCAGAGATAAAAGTTGGAGAAAACGAATCATTAGAGAATGCATTAAGAAGATTTAAAAAGAAATGTGCAAGATCAGGTGTGCTTTCAGAAGTTAGAAAGAGAGAACATTACGAAAAACCAAGCGTAAAGAGAAAGAAAAAATCAGAAGCTGCTAGAAAAAGAAAATTTAAGTAGAATTTGAAAGAAGGTTTATTAATGTCATCCATTAAGGAAACATTACAGGACGACTGGAAAAATGCTATTAAACAAAGAAATAAGTTTAAAGCAAATGTAATAAGCATGGCTAAAGCTGCTGTTTTAATGGTTGAAAAATCAGGGGCAGGAGAAGTAGATGATAGTAAAGTCATCGAAATTTTAGCAAAGGAAGTTAAACAAAGAAGAGATTCTTTGGTTGAGTTTGATAAAGGAAATAGACAAGATTTGGTTGATCAAACAAAAGCTGAAATCGAAATCTTATTACAATACCTTCCTCAGCAGTTAACGGAAGAAGAAATCCGAAAAATTGTTCTGGAGTCAGCCGAAAAACTTGGTACTAGTAGCATTAAAGATATGGGAAAACTTATGGCAGATGTTAGACCTAAGGTAAATGGTCGAGCAGATGGCAAAGTAGTTAGTCAAATAGTAAAAGAATATTTGAATAAATAAAGAACTCAGTTTACTGAGTTCTTTTTATTTTAAGTAATTTATCATGAAAAGAAATCATAAAATTTAAAAGAGAAACTTTGTAAGTAAAAATTATGATTTAGAGGTGATGAAGTTGAGTGATAAATTAGTGAGGGTAAAGGAAAAGGTCATTTATGGATTAGACTTACCAGTAGATGTAGCCCTTAGCTTACCTAAAATAATAGTGATAGCAAGAAAAGAGGTAACGGTAGAGAATCATAAAGGGATAATAAAATTTAGTGACAGTGAATTAGTTATAAATACAAGTATTGGACCTTTGAAAATTCTAGGTAAGGATTTTGAAATTATATTTGTAGGAGGTACCACCATAACTTTAAGTGGATATTTTAGCTCTATGGTGTATGAAAACTATGAAGAAGATTAATAATTTTAATAAAAGCTATATAACTGTTCAAGTAGATTCCCTTGAAGGAGAAAAAATTCTCAATTATCTTTGGAATAAAAATGTTAGTGTAAAAAATATAAAAAGAAATAATGCCTTTTCTATTACACTAGAAATATCAGTATCAGATTATCTTCATTTAAAAGAAGCTGTTAAAAAAGTAAAGGGAAAAGTAAAGATTTTGCATCGTAAAGGGATAAACTTTTTCTATCTTAGATTAAGTGCTAGAAAACTTTTAATTGCAGGTATTGCTGCATTTTTCTTTATTTTATACTATTTGAGTAGCTTTATTTGGAGTGTGGATATAAATACAGATAAATATCTAGCTCCCCTTGAAGTTAGAAATATACTGAAAAGCTATGGAATAATGGTTGGAAGTAAAAAGGGTTCAATAGATGTTCTAAAAGTTGAAGAAAAGTTAGTTGCTGATATAGATGAAATAATGTGGGTTAAAGTTAGAATTGAAGGCTCTATGCTCACTGTAGATATAGTGGAGAGGCAAGAACCACCAAAGATAAAAGAAAAGGAGTACACAGGAGATTTAGTAGCTAAAAAAAGTGGAGTTATAAATAGAATATATACTAGTGCTGGAACTCCTGTGAAACAACTTGGCACAGTAGTTGACAAAGGTGAGTTAATTGTAAAAGGTCAAGAAGGAAAAGAAGGCATGGAGTTCTCTGTAAAGGCTGAAGGAAAAATATATGCTACTACTTTTTACGAAGAATTTACAAAAGTACCTATATCTATTACCTCAAAAAGAAGAACGGGAAATAAGCAGGTACGATATGGAGTAAATGTAAACAATAATAAAATTTATATTAAGAAATCATTAAATAACTATACAACTTATGATAAAATAGAAGAAAACTGGGGCATCTTTATAAAAGAGACTTATTATGAAACAGAAGAGGTGGAAGAAGCTACTGACACTGACACTGTAATAAAGGAACTACAAAACAAAATTACATTAAATTTAGATAGAGGAGTTAAAATACTAGATATAACTCCAGAAGTTAAAAAGCAAGAGAAGGAATATGAAATTAGAGTATTAGTTACTGTAGAAGAAGATATAGCAGAAAGCCAAGTTGTAGTTACAGAAACAGAAAGAGAAAAGGAAGATGAATCCCCTGAGACTTAAAAAGAGGTGTAAATATGGGACATAAAAAAAGATTATCAAGGATAAGATTTCCAAGAATAAAACCCTATATTACTTTTATAATTACAACTTTAATAGTTTATTTGATTTTAAGCACTGTAGTAGTAAGTAAAAAATATAACCTTCAAGTAGGTGAAATAGCTAAATTTGATATTAAAGCACCAAGAGATGTGGAAGATAAGGTAGCAACTCAAAAGAGTATTGAAGAAGAGCTAAAACACGTACAAGAAACCTATACCTATGATGCTAATATAAGAAAGGGTGCTTTAGATAATATAAATAAACTTTTTGAATTAGTTAAAAAGATAAATTCTGAAAATCCTCCTTATAATCCTTCCAGTGAAGATGATAATGAAAAAATTAAGTCAGAACAGGAAAAAATCAATGGGATAAAGCTGAAAAAGTTAAAAGAGGAAAGTGTTATAAAAAATCTTTCTACTGAAAACTATGGATTACTTTTATCCTTAAATGAGACTGGATTAAATAGCCTAAATGAAGAGATAGTAGATTGTATGAATAATTTATATGATACTACCCCTATATACGAGAATAAACCTCAGGATATAGTTTCAGCACAAGGATATATAACTGCCTTCTTTAATAATACTAGCTATGCTAAAAATGTTAAGGATCTAGCCATGGCCATAGGTTATTCGCAAACTAAGGCTACCTATTTTGTAGATCATGAAAAGACAGAAGAAGCGAGACAAAACATAACTAAAAATGTAACACCTGTAATCTATAAAAAGGATCAAACTATAATAGCAGAAGGTCAACCTATTACTGAATCACAAATTGAGCTTCTAAATGACTTAGGCCTCTTAGGTAATGATAAATCTACGGGCATTTATATGAACCTAGTTTTACTTCTAGTTGTTGCAGGAGTATTAGGATTACAGTGGAGATATATAAAAGAAAAGCGCAGAGACATATATGAAGATAATAGTAAGGTTATCCTGATAAACCTACTGACAGTACTAACTGTAGTATTAGCTAGGATATCTATTCTCATATCTCCTTATGTTATACCCTTTGCTTGTATTTCAATTTTATTATCTGTACTAATTGATAGTAAAACATCTGTAACCATAGGAATATTAAATGTAATATTTATATCCTTTATTGTTAAATTTTCAGTAGATTTAACTCTTATAGCTATGGTCAATGCAGTAATAGTTCCAATGGTATTAAAAAGGGTTCAGCAAAGAAATGACATATTGTATTCTTCCTTGCTCATTGGAGCTATAAATGTAGTATTTACTGGTGCCATGGGATATTTCCTAAGCACTAATGTGACTAGTATAATCAATAAGGCTATGCTTACAGGAATATCTGCTATAGTATCAGGAATATTAGCCATAGGAATACTGCCAGTTTTAGAAAATATATTTGATGTATTAACTAATATTAAACTTCTAGAGTTAGCTAACCCTAATCATCCCTTGATGAGGAGATTACTTTTAGAAGCACCAGGTACTTATCACCACTGTGTGTTAGTTGCAAACTTAGCAGAGATGGCTGCAGAAAGTGTGGGAGCCAATCCAATACTAGCTAGGGTAGCCTCCTATTATCATGATGTTGGAAAGCTAGAAAGGCCCTATTATTTTAAGGAAAATCAAATAGGTATAGTAAATCCTCATGATGATATGTCACCAGCTATGAGCTCTGCCATAATACTATCCCATGTGGAAGATGGGGTTAAATTAGCAGAAAAATATAACTTACCTGAAGGCATCACTGATGTTGTGAGAGAGCATCATGGAGATTCTCTCGCTAAGTATTTTTATATAACTATGAGAAATAAAAGTGAGAATCCCGATGAGGTAAATGAGGCAGATTATAGATATGGTGGACCACCACCAAGATCAAAGGAATCTACCATTATAATGTTAGCAGATGGGGTTGAAGCCTCTGTAAGGTCCATTAATAAGCCTAACAAAAAGAAGATAGAAGAAATGGTAAATAACATAATTAAGAGTAGAATTGATGAAAATCAGTTTGTCAACTCTGACCTAACCTTTAAAGATTTAGAGAAAATAAGAGAGAGTTTTCTAAAGGTTCTATCTGGAATTTACCATGAAAGAATTGAGTATCCTAAAGACAAGATTAATTTAACAAAAGAAAACAATGAAAAAAACCTTGAAGAAGATAAAGAAGTTGTATCAACTAAGGAAGAACAGTTTAAGTTAAAAGAGCCAGAAGCAGTTATACAAACTAAAGAAGTTGAAAAAGAAAAGCAGATATAGGATAAATAGGAGATAAAATATGATTTATATGGACGATAGGCAAAGTCTTATTTCCGTTGAAAAAGACTTAGAAGAAAATATTAAAGAAATTATAGATTATGCTTTAAAAGAGGAACAGGTTCTGATTCCCTATGAAGTAAGTCTAATTTTTGTAGATAATGAGGCCATAAGAGAAATAAACTCAGATACAAGAGGAATAGATAGGGCTACAGATGTACTATCCTTTCCCATGCTAGACTATGATGAGAAAAAAGTATTCAAGGAGTGCTATTTAGAACATGAATTTTCAATTATTGATTTAAATGAAGGAAATTTAGTCCTTGGAGATATTGTGTTATCCTTAGAGAGAGCAAAGGAGCAGAGTGAAGAGTTTGGACACTCATTTATAAGAGAAGTGTGCTACTTAGTAACTCACTCCATTCTTCACTTGCTTGGATATGATCACATGGAAGATGATGATAAGGTAATAATGAGAGCTAGAGAAGAAGAAATTCTAAGTAAGTTTAACATTGAAAGATAATAGATTATATATAGGTTATATCAGCTTTAATTAAGGTGGGGTTATTATGAAGGTAAAGAAGCTAGTGGATAGTTTTAACTATGCTATAGAGGGAATAATTTATTCAATACGAACTCAAAGAAATATGAGAATACATATGATAATAGCTATGTTAATACTAACAGCTTGTTTTTTCTTTGACATGACAAAGATGGAACTTTTGGTAATTGCAATTACAATAACAATGGTTGTGGTTGCAGAGATGATAAATACAGCAGTGGAATGTGCCATAGATGCCACCACCAACTTTTATCATCCCCTAGCAAAGATTGCGAAAAATGTAGCTGCAGGAGCAGTATTAGTCACTGCAATAAATGCGGTTTTAGTAGCCTATATAATTTTTGGTGATAAAGTTCTACCTTTTTCTATAATTATTCTTTTGAAAATTAAAAATTCTGACCCTCACATGATATTTTTAATGTTAGTAATAGTTAGTATTGCCACTGTAGTAGTAAAGGCTGTATATGATGAAGGTACACCTTTAAGAGGCGGAATGCCAAGTGGTCATAGTTCCATAGCCTTTGCTGTGGCAACCACCATTACACTATTAACCACAGAGCCACTAATAATGATATTGGCATTTTTATTAGCCTTCATAGTAGCCCAAAGCAGAGTAGATTCTAACGTACACTCCATCCTTGAAGTAGTCCTTGGAGGAGCCTTTGGATCACTACTAACCTTACTGTTATATCAGCTTATTGGGTAATTACTAAATGAATGAAGCTAAATAAAATATAAGCAATAAAAATAATGTGATAAAATTCGTATTCTATGGTAAACTAATATAACTAAGAAACTAAAAAACTAAAGAAATGTGTGATTATTATAAACCATGGATAGATTTGAGTAATTAGGTTGGAGGAAGATAAAATGGATATAAAGGAATTGGTAAGACTTGCTATAGAGGCTAGAGAAAAAGCTTATGTGCCATATTCTAAGTTTAAAGTTGGAGCAGCAATTGAAATGGAAGATGGCAGTGTATTTACAGGCTGTAACATAGAAAATGCTTCTTATGGCGCTACTAACTGTGCTGAAAGAACGGCTATATTTAAGGCTGTATCTGAAGGACATACTATAATGAAAAAAATTGCCATAGTAGGAGATATGTTAGCATTTACAGCTCCATGTGGAATATGTAGACAGGTTATTGCTGAGTTTGCAGCTAAAGATATAGAAATAGTATTAATTAAAAATCAAGATGAGTATATAGTAAAAACTTTAGAAGAAATACTACCAGGAGCTTTTACTAAAGAGGACTTACTTAAATAAGGAGAGATATATGTTTAAATCAGGATTTATAACTATAATAGGAAGACCAAACGTGGGTAAATCAACCCTTTTAAATTATTTAATGGGAGAGAAATTATCTATAGTATCAAGTAGACCACAAACTACAAGAAACAATATACAAACAATACTTACAAGGGATAACTTTCAAATAGTATTTGTAGACACACCAGGTATGCATAAACCTAAACATAAGTTAGGTGAGTACATGGTGAAGATAGCTAAAGATTCCATGCAGGATGTGGATGTGGTGCTATTTTTAACAACACCAGAAGGGGAGATAAACAAGGCAGACCTTCATATTTTAGAACAACTAAAGCAGTGCAATACTAAAGTGTTTTTAGTAGTAAATAAAATAGATGAAAACCCTGCTGATAGAGTAGCTAAAACTCTAGAAGAATACACTAAAGTTTTAGATTTTAAAGAAATAATACCTATTTCAGCTATTAACGGAAAGAACACCGAAAAATTATTAGAATTAGTAGTTGATCAGTTACCAGAGGGACCAATGTATTACCCAGAAGACATGATAACAGATCAGCAAGAAAGATTTATAGTAATGGAGACTATAAGAGAAAAAGCCCTAAGACTTTTATCTCAAGAAGTACCTCATGGTATTGCTGTAGAAATTTTAACCATGAAGAAGAATGAAAATGGAAGTTATCTTATTGAGGCAAATATGCTATGTGAGAAGAACTCCCACAAGGGTATAATAATTGGTAAAAATGGAGCTATGATGAAGAAAATATCTACCTATGCAAGACAAGATATTGAAAAGTTCCTAGGCTGTAAAGTAAACCTAAAGATTTGGGTTAAGGTTAAATCAGAGTGGAGAGATAGTGCATTTGTACTCAAGGAACTTGGTTATAAGTAGAATTGCAGGTGTTATTCATTGAATACTATCAAGACTAGAGGGATAGTTTTAAAAACCCAAGAATACAAAGAAAATGATAAATTACTATGGATATTTACAGAGGAGTTTGGAAAGGTAACTGTCATTGCAAAGGGAGCTAGAAAAAGTAAAAATAAAAATTTTTCAAATACCCTACCTTTCTCCTTTGGTGAGTATGTACTATATAAAGGAAGAACTTTATATACCTTAAATGAAGGGAGAATTATAGATTCCTTTCAAGATATATTAAATGACTATGATACCTTAATATATGGTTCTTATTTTAATGAACTCATAGATATTGCCATAGAAGAAGGTGAGAGTCATCCCATATTTATAGATTTAGTGAAATGCTTTTATCTTATGAGAAACAAGGCTATAGACTTAGATCTTTTAGCAAGAGCCTTTGAAGTTAAGGTTTTAAAGGCTACAGGCTATGGTATATCGTTAGAAAACTGTGCCCTATGTGGAAATAAGATAAATACCACAGACTATATTTCTTTTCAGTTCTATGGTGGAATTTGTAACCAATGTGAAAAACAATATGGTACGAAAGTATCTGCTGCCACATATAATGGATTAAAGTTTCTAAGTAAAGTGGAGCTGGAGAAGGTAGGAAGACTTAATTTAGATATAAATACAAAGGAACAAATAGGAAAAATCCTAGAAACCTTTATAAGTCTAAATTATAGAAAAAAACCTAATAGCCTGTCCTTACTTAAAAAGTTTTAGTATATAAGTGATATAATATACTTAAGTATTAAATATTGCTAGGGAGGAAATATTTATGGATGAAGCTACATTAAAAAAGATAAATATATTAAAAGAAAGAGCTAATCTATCTGAAGAAGAAGCTAAGGAATTATTAGAAAGATTCAATGGGGACTTAATCGAAGCATTAATTCATTGTGAAAGAGAAAAACAAAAGGATAATAGAAATTTCAATGAGAAAATTTCTCAAAGTGAATTTGTAACCTATATAAAAGAGCTGATAAAGGCTGGTAATGTTTCTAGAATTATCATTAGAAAGGATGATTCTATCCTAGTGAATATTCCTGTAAATGCAGGAATTGTGGTGGGTATAGCATTATTATTGCAACCAGTTTTAATAGTTTTAGGAGCTGCAACTGCAGTATTTATTGATCTAGAAATAGATATAATTAAAGAAGATGGAACTGTAGAAGTAGTTAATAAAATTGTAAAGAGCACCATGGAAACAACTGCAAAGAAAGCTACAGAAGTAACCCATGATCTAAAAGAGATCTTCTCTGAAACCTCAGGAAAGATTAAAGAAAAAATTTCTGAAGCAAAGAATAATATGAAAAGATAACATAAATTTTATATATTTGGATATTAATTAAAGATGAGCATATACTCATCTTTTTTTATTTAGAATAAAATTTACCCAAGAATTAACGAAATATTTTAAAAATTTTTAGAGAAAGTTGCAAATTAAATAAATCTCTTATACAATATAATAGAAAATAACTTAAAAATAACACTTACTCACCCCAATGTGTGATATAATTAAAATTATAGAATTTGGAGTGAATAATAGAATTTTGAAAGGTGGCGAATTGTCATTAAACTCTCGCTTAGACAGGAACAAATAATAGAATTAGTTAAAGAAAATGAACCAATAACCAGTGAAGCTATCGCAAAAGAGTTAGGGCTTACGCGATCCGCCATAAGACCAGATTTATCTATATTGACTATGACCGGTATACTTCAAGCAAGACCTAAAGTTGGATATGTGTGTGTTAAAAATTCAAATAAAGGACCTAAAAACAGTGAAATTAGAAATATAAAGGTTAAGGATGTAATGTCTGAACCTGTTTTAGTAAAGGAAGACACACCAGTTTATGAGGCCATTCTAACACTTTTTTTAAATGACACAGGAACTTTATTCATTGAAAATGAGGGAGCACTATTAGGAGCTGTATCTAGAAAAGACTTTATAAAGATGGCTATGGGAACAGCTGATATGCATAGAGTACCCGTTGGAATTATCATGACTAGAATGCCGAATATTGTTAGTGTATCAGAGGAAGATTCAGCCTTTGATGCTGCAAAAAAAATAATTGAGCATCAGGTAGATTCCTTACCTGTTGTAAGGCTAGAACTTTTAAGGGGAAAAGAAGTTCCGAAAATTGTAGGAAAAATATCTAAGACAACAATTTCTATGATATTTGTAAAATTGGGTGAAAATGAATAATTTTATTCATTTGACTATATAACTATAATTTAAGAGTTAAGGGGTTGTATAACATGGAAAAGAAAAAATATGTGTACCTTTTTAATGAAGGCAACGGCGGCATGAAAAATTTACTAGGTGGAAAGGGTGCAAACCTTGCAGAAATGACAAGCATAGGAATTCCAGTGCCACAAGGCTTCACAGTAACAACTGAAGCTTGTAATAAATACTATGATGATGGAAAGAAAATCGCAGAAGAAATCGTTGACGAAATTCATGAAAAAATGACTGAACTTGAAAAACTTACAGGTAAAAAGTTTGGAAGTTTAGAAAATCCACTATTGGTTTCAGTAAGATCTGGTGCTAGAGCATCTATGCCTGGAATGATGGATACTATCCTTAATCTAGGATTAAACGATGAAACCGTTGAAGTAATGGCTAATAAAACAAACAATCCTAGATTCGCATACGATTCATACAGAAGATTCATTCAAATGTTTGCTGATGTAGTTATGGAAGTAGAAAAGAGAAACTTTGAAGATATCATGGATGAGATGAAGGCTGCTAGAGGCGTAAAACTTGATACAGAATTAAATGCAGAAGACTTAAAAGAATTAGTAGCTAAATTTAAAGCTTACTACAAAGAAGCTAAGGGAGAAGAATTCCCAAGCGACCCTACAGAACAATTAATAGCTTCTATCACTGCTGTATTTAGATCTTGGAACAATCCTAGAGCTATAGTATACAGAAGAATGAACGATATTCCTGGTAGTTGGGGAACTGCAGTAAACGTTCAAGAAATGGTATTTGGTAATAAAGGAAATACTTCTGGTACAGGGGTTGCATTCTCAAGAAACCCATCTACAGGAGAAAAGAAAATATTTGCTGAATACTTAATGAATGCTCAAGGAGAAGATGTTGTTGCTGGTATCAGAACACCTCAAAAAATAGAGCAATTAGAACAAGAAAATCCAGAAGTGTATAAACAATTTATGGATATTGTAAACACTTTAGAAAACCATTACAGAGATATGCAAGATATGGAGTTCACTATAGAAGAAGGTAAGCTTTACTTCCTACAAACAAGAAACGGTAAGAGAACAGCTCAAGCTGCATTAAAAATAGCTGTTGACCTTGTAGAAGAGAAAATGCTTACTAAGGAAGAAGCGATTCTTAAAGTTGAACCAAAACAATTAGATACATTATTACACCCTGCCTTTGATTCAGCATCACTTAAGGCTGCAGCAGTTATAGCTAAAGGACTTCCAGCATCTCCTGGTGCTGCTTGTGGTAAGGTTTACTTCACTGCAGAAGATGCAAAAGCTGCCCATGAAAATGGTGAAAAGGTAGTTTTAGTTAGACTTGAAACTTCACCAGAAGATATTGAAGGTATGATTGCTTCTGAAGGTATATTAACAGTAAGAGGGGGAATGACTTCTCACGCAGCTGTTGTTGCTAGAGGAATGGGAACATGTTGTGTTGCTGGTTGTGGTGACTTAACAGTAAATGAAGGAAATAAGACCTTTGCAGTAGGTGGAGTTACTTATAAAGAAGGAGACTACATCTCAATAGATGGAAGTACAGGAAATGTATATGCAGGACAAATTAAAACTGTAGATCCTGAAATAAGTGGATATTTTGGAACATTCATGGCATGGGCTGATGAACTAAGAACCTTGAAAGTAAGAACTAATGCTGATAATCCAAGAGATACAGCTCAAGCAGTTAAATTCGGAGCAGAAGGAATAGGACTTTGTAGAACAGAGCACATGTTCTTTGAAGGCGAGAGAATCATGGCTATAAGACAAATGATCGTTGCTAAGGATGAAGCTACAAGAAGAGCAGCTCTAGAAAAATTATTACCAATGCAAAAGGGTGACTTTATAGGAATCTACGAGGAGTTACAAGATAGACCAGCTACTATAAGATTCTTAGATCCACCACTACACGAGTTCCTTCCTCATGAAGATGATGAAATAGTAGAATTAGCTAAAGAACTTGGAATTACCTTTGAAGATCTAAAAAATACTGTTGAATCATTACATGAGTTCAACCCAATGATGGGTCACAGAGGTTGCAGACTTGCAGTTTCTTACCCAGAAATAGCTGAAATGCAAACAAGAGCAGTAATAGAAGCTGCTATAGATGTTAAAACTAGAAAAGGTTATGATATAGTACCTGAAATTATGATACCATTAGTTGGAGAAGTAAAAGAGCTTAAGTATGTTAAAAACATAGTTACAGAAACAGCTGATAAAATCATAAAAGAATCAGGCATAGATATGAAGTACATGGTAGGAACAATGATAGAAATTCCAAGAGCTGCTTTAACTGCTGATGAAATAGCTAAAGAAGCTGAGTTCTTCTCTTTTGGAACTAATGACTTAACACAAATGACCTTTGGATTCTCAAGAGATGACGCTGGAAACTTCTTAAAACACTACTATGACAAGAGCATATATGAATCTGATCCATTTGCAAGATTAGACCAAGTTGGAGTTGGAAAACTTGTTAAGATGGCTGCTGACCTAGGAAAATCTACTAGACCAGACATCAAACTTGGAATATGTGGAGAGCACGGTGGAGATCCATCTTCCGTTGAATTCTGCCACGAAGTAGGATTAAACTATGTATCATGCTCACCATTCAGAGTTCCAGTAGCAAGACTTGCAGCTGCTCAAGCTGAAGTTAAAAATCCAAGAAAAAAATGCTGCTGTGGATGCAAATAAAATAAAAAATAATAATTAACAAAGAGGCTATC
The DNA here is from genome assembly GCF_002367465.1 of Clostridium sp. UBA3061. Classification (NCBI taxonomy): domain Bacteria; kingdom Bacillati; phylum Bacillota; class Clostridia; order Eubacteriales; family Clostridiaceae; genus Clostridium; species Clostridium sp. UBA3061. The sequence continues at coordinate 277,294 of NZ_DFCF01000012.1, forward strand.
TGAAAAGAATTAAAATATTTTCAGATAACCTCTTTATATATCTTTAAGAGTCTTATTTAAAGGAAATTTTAGTGCTAAATTTATTTTCAATATAATCCAGTAGTTTATAACTGAAATCAATATGGATATCATTGTGGATTACAGCTTTATTAAGAAGATTAATAAAGGCTTTTTTATTGCATTTTGATATATTTTTATAGTAATCCCTAGATAATTTCCAATATTTCTGTGGAAAGGCTAAGTAGGCAAGGATATATTTATAATCATCAAAGGTCAAAGGGTGACTGCTCTCATATTCCTGTAAAAAGTTTATGGCTAAATCTCCATTCCAGCAAGTGTTTTCTCTTCTCATAAGTCTCCTTAAACAATAAGAAATATCAAAAGCTGAATAGTCGTATCTACATTTATCAAAGTCTATAACGTAAATTTTACCCTGATTTACGATAAGATTTTTACTTACATAATCATTGTGACAAATGGATATGGATAAGTTGTCATAGTCTATAGTATTGGCTACGTTAGTTGATAAATTTGCTAGGCACATGCTATTAGTAAAACTAACTCTATATATTTTAGAAAAATAATCTTTATACTTTAATGCTAGCTTCTCATTTTTAACAAGTTGAAGAGTATGTTTATTTAAAGAGTCTGTAAGATTGGTGAAACCTTCCTTATGTTTACTACCTAAAATTGGGGAGAATCCTAAAGATGTCTCATGAATTTGTCCTAAATTTCTACTTGCCATATTTACATTATTTATATCATCAAAATCGCATTTGTCTCCTTTAACCCAATCTGTGAGAATAAATAACATATCATTATACCTTACATATCTTCCATGATTAGTAGTAGATAGTATTCTAGGTACATTTATATTATTGCGATATAACCATTCTATGGCTGAATAAATAAAAAGCAGTTCATCTACATCATAATATACTTTTTTCAAACAATACTCATGGGAATCACTTTCTATTTTATATACAGCTCTTTGCTTATCTGTATCCTTAAACTTCACCTGATATATACTGCAGTTACTAGATAAATTATAATAAGGTAATACATTTTTCTTAATATTACTTGGCGATAGTAAATTTGAACTAGAACTATCTGCTATTGCGTTACTCATTGTACTTCTCTCCTTAAAAATACTATAAGATAATACTAAATATCTCTACTATAATTATATTTATGAAAAATTTATGATAAATATATCAGTTCCTTGAAAAATTGAAAAAAATTTATGGTACATTAAAGGAATATTCATGGATAGTAAAGAAACTATATACATAATAAAGAAATTATATACATACATAATATAGTTATTAAATATAATTAGAAGGGATTAAATTTAATATTTTAAATATATAGAATACTTAAAGGTTGTAGAAATAAAACAATAGTTTATGTTATAATATAAAAGTTTTTATAAGCTAAATTTGAACATCTAAGCATAACTTTAAGTATTCAATAAGAAATAAAGGTAGGTGCAATGATGAATATTAGGGAAAATATAGAAAAGAGTGAAGAGTATAGTATAATACCACAAGGCTCAAAATCTAAAAACTCTATGGGGAGGGCTAGAAGCGAAGAATTAGATGAAGTTAGAACTGCCTATATGATTGACCGAGATAGAATAATACACTGTAAATCCTTCAGGAGGCTAAAGAGAAAGACTCAAGTATATATTAAAACCTGGAGCGACCACTATAGGACCAGGCTTACCCATACCTTGGAAGTGGCGCAAATTGCTAGAACTATAGGTAGAGGCATAGGACTAAATGAAGACTTAATAGAAGCCATAGCCCTAGGTCATGATATTGGACATGTTGCCTTTGCTCACAGTGGAGAAGAAGTGCTTAATGAATTACTTACCAATGGTTTTAGCCATAACCAAAATAGTGTTAGGGTATTAACATATATAGAGAATAATGGACAAGGGTTAAATTTATCAAAGGAGGTATTGGACGGAATACTATATCATAGTGGTTTTTCTAATAACAGTAGCAAGGCTTTTACCTTAGAAGGTCAAGTAGTAAAGTATAGCGATAAAATAGCTTATGTAAATCATGACATTGATGACTCCCTAAGAGCAGGAATTTTATCTATGGAGGATATACCAAAGGATATACTTGAGATTTTAGGGAATACTCATGGAGAGAGAGTAGATACCTTAGTTAAGGACTGTATCTATAGAACAAAAAGCAATATAAATTCCAATGATATTCAAGTGTCATTATCTAAAGATATAGATTATAACTTTAAAAAGCTTAGAGATTTTATGTTTAAAGAAGTCTATAATGGAGAGTTTCTAAAAGAAGAAAGGGATAAAGCTAGGTTTATTCTTATTCAGCTTTATAAATATTTTTATTTTCATGAAGAAAAGCTACCTGAATTTTACAAGTCCATAGCCAAGGAAGAAGGACTTAATCAAGGTGTTGCTGATTACATAGCAGGAATGAGTGATGAATACTGTATAGATCTGTTTAAGGACATATATATACCTAGTTAAGGATATTTATTTAAAGTAATGATTTTATCTATATAAATATTTAAATAAAGTAACTCTTTATGAAGGAAAACTATATCTTATAAAGAATATATATATAACAAACAATACAATTATATTACAAAAAACTTTTTTAAAAAAAAGGATTTAAGAGATATATGTCGAATTATAAGAGCTAGGAATTTGTACGTAAAGTTAAATTCTTTTAGACTTAATGAATAATATATTTAGTAGGTTTCTTTAAGTTTAGAATCACTTGAGAGTGAGGTGAGTTAATAATGTTTTCTGAAGAAATAATACAAAAAATAAAAGAGGAAAATGATATAGTGGATATCGTTTCAGAGGTAGTAACCTTAAAAAAAACGGGGAAAAATTATTTAGGAAGATGTCCATTTCACAATGAAAAAACACCTTCATTTACTGTATCAAGTGAAAAACAAATTTATAAATGCTTTGGATGCGGAGAGGCTGGTAATGTAATAAGTTTTGTTATGAAAACTAGGAACATGGCTTTTCCGGAAGCAGTAAAACTTCTTGGAGAAAAGGTAGGCATTGTAGTAGATGATGCAGATTCACCAGGTAAAAGTTCAGCAACTAATGAAAAATTTAAGCGAATGTATGATATAAACGTACAAGCGGCCAGATATTTTTATACTAATTTAAAAAGATTTAAAGCTCCTTATGAATACCTAAAGGGAAGAGGTATAACAGATGAAACTATTAAAAAGTTTGGTATTGGTTTTTCACTAGACAATTGGCAGGGAATACGTTCCTATTTAAAACAAAGAGGCTTTAGTGAAGAAGAAATATTAGAACTAGGACTTACTACAAAAAATGAAAAGGGGAATATATACGATAGATTTAGAAATAGAATTATATTTCCTGTATTTAATGTCAGTGGTAGGGTAATAGGCTTTGGTGGAAGGGTTTTAGATGATTCTAAACCCAAATATTTAAACTCTCCCGAAACCCCAATATTTCATAAAGGAACAAATCTTTATGGATTAAATTTAGCAATAAAGAATAATCCAGCTAGAACAGTTATCATGGTTGAAGGTTACATGGATGTAATCTCTCTTTCCCAACAAGGAGTAACAAATGTAGTTGCCACCCTAGGAACTGCATTAACAGAAGGTCAATGTAAATTATTAAAGAGATATATTGATACTGTAATAGTATCCTTTGATTCAGATGTAGCAGGTCAAAATGCTACTATAAGAGGCTTAGAAATATTACAAAAATCTGGATTTGACCTTAAAATTCTTCAAATCCCTAGTGGAAAAGACCCCGATGAATTTATTAGATCCTACGGCAGGGAAAAATTTCTAAATCTAATAGACGGGGCTCTACCAATTATAGATTTTAAACTAAGGATGGCAGAAAAGGGAATTGACTTTTCAAAACAAGAAATGGTGATTAAATATCTAAAGAGAGTAGTTAGCGTGCTAAAGGACCTTGATCCACTAGAAAAAGCTGTATATATTAAGCAGGTTTCAGAGAAGAGTGGCATAGGTGAAGAAGCTATAATGGAGTCCTTAGATAAAAATTCCAATAAATCTATAGAAAATAGCAAAAATCATAATATAAATAGGAAGTTTGGGCAAAAATTATATTTAGAGCCTGGGTTTGTTAGGGCTGAAAGAACGGTATTAAGCCTTGCCCTTGATAAAAGGCTAAGTGATAAAATATTTAGTAATGTAAGTGAAGATGACCTTATATTAAAGGCACATAAAGTAATTTATACAATCATTAAAGAAAATAATATGTGCTCTAAGGAAGAATTGATAAAGATTATTAACCTGCAAACTATGCAAGATAGTGAGTTCACAAAGGAATGGATAAAAATTCAGGAATATAAAGTTGATATAGATGAAGGATCCATAGACAAAATGGTAAGTGACTGCGTGAATAACATAAAAAAATACAAGTTAGAGGAGTCAAGAAAGAAAATTATGGATAAAATTAGAAAGTGTGAGTCTGAAGGGTTGGTTGAGGAAACTTTGATGTTAGCTAGAGAGCTTATGGATATACAAAAGGAAATGGGAAAACTATAGAAGAGAGGAGGTAATGGAATGAAGGACAAAGCAGGAAAAGTTGCTATAGTAAAGAAATTAGTAGAAAAGGGTAAGAAAAAAGGGAATTTAACTTATAAAGAGATAATGGAAGAAGTAGAAGGTGTAGAACTAACTCCAGAGCAAATAGAAAAGATTTATGAAGTTCTAGAATCTATGGGCATAGACGTTATAGGTTTAGAGCCAGAAGTTGAGGAGGAAGAAGAAGTAGAAATAGAGGTTGACATAACAATTCCAGAAGGAATTGCCATAGATGATCCAGTTAGAATGTACCTTAAAGAAATTGGTAAGGTGCCTCTATTATCAGGTGAAGAAGAGATGAGACTTGCTAAGCTTATAGAAAATGGTGATGAATATGCTAAAAAGAAATTAGCAGAAGCAAACCTTAGATTAGTTGTAAGTATTGCTAAAAGATATGTTGGTCGTGGTATGTTATTTTTAGATTTGATTCAAGAAGGTAATTTAGGACTTATAAAAGCTGTAGAAAAGTTTGACTACAGTAAGGGATTTAAATTCAGTACCTATGCTACTTGGTGGATTAGACAGGCGATTACAAGAGCTATTGCAGACCAGGCTAGAACTATTAGAATACCAGTACACATGGTAGAAACTATTAATAAGTTAATTAGAGTATCAAGGCAGCTTCTTCAAGAATTAGGAAGAGAGCCATTACCAGAAGAAATTGCAAAACATATGGATATGAGCGTAGATAAAGTTAGAGAAATAATGAAAATTGCTCAAGAACCTGTATCTTTAGAAACACCTATAGGTGAAGAAGAAGATTCTCATCTTGGAGATTTTATTCCTGATGATGATGCCCTTGCTCCAGCAGAAGCAGCAGCTTTCACCATGTTAAAGGAACAATTAATAAGTCAACTTAGAACTTTAACTCCAAGGGAAGAAAAGGTGCTAAGACTTAGATTTGGTCTTGATGACGGAAGAGCTAGAACCCTTGAGGAAGTTGGAAAAGAGTTCAATGTAACAAGAGAAAGAATTAGACAGATTGAAGCGAAGGCGTTAAGAAAGTTAAGACATCCAAGTAGAAGTAAAAAGCTTAAGGATTATTTAGATTAGTGAGGGGCTGTCTTTTGGCAGCTCTTTTGTTATATATACAAAATTTGTAATAGACAAAATCCCTTAGTATAATATAAAATAAAAGTATACACAATTTATAAGGAGGTAATCCATGAATAGTTTCAATAGCAATAAGAAACTAGAAATAATTCCAACTATATTCACTTTTGTTATGTTTAATGTAATAGGGGTTTGGTCTGCCTATGTTCTAGATTCCTATCTTATGTTGAGTTTAATAAGAGTAATGTTGGTGATTTGTAATATATTCTACTTATATCATATTGGAGTATGGTTAACTGTAAAGTATGAAATAACAAATAGTGAAGTGAGAATAAGTGCACTGGGAGGACTTAAAAAAGTAATTTTACCCTTAAGTGATGTAGAATGCTACACTGTGGAAAAGGGAAAAATAAGAGGTATAAGCCTTTCAGGTATATCCTCTAATAAATTTGCAATAGGAAGAATTGCAGTAAAAAATTTAGGAACCGCTAGAATGTTTGTAACAAGCGGAAGTAGTGTTATATATTTAAAAACTCAAGACATAAGCTATGCTGTGTCACCTAAGAACTCTGAAAAATTCCTAGAAATTTTAGAAGGCCTGGGTATTGAAGAAAACACTTGGACAAAGAAATATAATAAGGTAAGTAGACTACATAAGGATAAAAAGTTTATGTATCCATTGATTTTAACTAGTACAATAATTTTATTTACAACTTTTTTTCCAATGGTTTTATATATACTAAATAAACTTCCAGATGTAATGCCATTAGTTATTAACGTGTCCAAAGAAGCGGGAGAAGTAGGTACAGACAAGCAATTTGCTTTTGCCCAGATGCTCTATGGTCTATTAAATATGGCAATGATGTTCTGTATGTATTATGCAGCTCACTTTTGTGCAAAATATGATAAAAAGTCTGCTTATAGGTATATCTATATTTCACTTTTAGTGGCAATAGTATTCCTATATATTCAAATTAGACTTATTATGTCTGTTATATAAATAAGGTGTTAGGTGAAAATATGATAATTAGCAAAAGATTAAAGTTAATAAGTGATTTAATCACAGGGGTTAAATCTATGGTAGATGTAGGAACAGACCATGGATATGTACCTATAGAACTTTTAAAAAGAAATAAAATAGACTTTGCCATAGCTAGTGATATTAATAAAGGTCCCGTGGAAAAGGCTAAAAAAAATGTTAGAGATAATAATTTGCAACATAAGATACAATGTAGACTTGGAGGAGGACTTACAACTGTAACTCCTAGAGAAGTAGAGGCAGCTGTAATTGCCGGTATGGGAGGAAACTTGATAAGAGATATCCTAGAGGAGAGTAAGGCTGTTTTTAAAGCGTTAGACTATGTTATAGTTCAGCCAGTACAAAATCCAGAAGTCTTAAGGGAATATCTTTATACCTCAGGGTGTAACATCCTAGATGAGTGGATTATATATGATGAAGAAAAATACTATGAAATTATGAAAATATCCTGGGGAGATAAGCCTAAAGTTATTGAGCCTATTTTTTATGAAATAAGTAAGCTGCTTTTAGGTAAGAAAGATAATACCTATAGGGAATATTTAAATTATAAGTTAGAAAAGTATTTAAGAATCCATGAAGAACTTAAGGGTGACACAGAAAATTCAAGAAAAAGAAAGCTGGAGTTATGGGATAAAATTCAAAGGATAAAGGGCTTTTTGCTTGAGTAAATGGGCGGAGGTATATTTTTATGGTAAAAATAAATGAAATCATTAATATAATGGAGGGCCTTGCGCCATTAAACTTAAAAGAAAGCTACGATAATGTTGGGTTTATGGTTGGAGATAGAGAAAGGGAAGTAACAAAGGTCCTAGTTGCTCTAGATTGCACCATAAAGGTCATAGAGGAAGCAAAGGAACTAGGAGCTCAACTTATTTTAACTCATCATCCATTGCTGTTTATAAAGCCTAAAACCATAACCACAGATAGTCTCCAAGGTAAAAAGCTAATGAAGTTAATAGAAAATGGTATAGCCCTATATTCTAGTCATACTAATTGGGATACTGTAAAGGGTGGCTTAAATGATGAATTTGTAAAGATTCTTGGCTTTCAAGAAAGTAAAATCATTGAAATTTCTCCATCAGATCCTACAGCAGGAGTGGGAAGAATAGTTCAGCTGAAGGAAGAGACTACCTTAGAGGAAATAATAAAGGGCATTAAAGATAAATTAAAAATACAAAATTTAAGATACTCTGGAGAGTTAAATAAAAAAGTAAGAACTATAGCTTTAGTCAATGGAAGTGGAGAAGATTACTTGCAGCAAGCCTATGACCTAGGTGCTGAACTATTAATCACAGGGGATACTACCTATCACTTTGTATCTGACTATGAAGAGATGGGACTCTCTGTAATAGATATAGGACATTTTAATTCAGAATGGCCCCTTGTAATTAGTTTATCAGAAAAGATTAAAAAAGTATTAGAGCCTAGGGGTGTGGAGATTATTATGTCAAACGCTACTAGGGATCCCTATAATTTTATTTAATTAATACTAGCTCTAATACTCCTATAAAAACAGCCTGAATAGAGGGGAAAACGCTGAAACCCGCACTATGACAACAACTAGTTAACTATTTAAATAGTTAACTAGTTTAAATTTTATATATTTAACTAGGTATATAGTTAAAATTTTCTATAGTTTCATAGGTAAATAGGTTTATATTTATCTATTAATCTAGTTAAATAGTTTCATATATGGGTATTATAACTAAAAATAGAAAATTTAAAGGCGTTGCAATGATAAAAGATTTATGTTAATATTAATTTTGCGAGTAAGCCAGACAATCGCTGCTGAGAAATCAGGAGAGGAAAGTCCGAGCTCCATAGGGCAGGGTGCTGGGTAACTCCCAGTGAAGGCGACTTTAAGGAAAGTGCAACAGAGATATACCGCCTTAAGGAATACATTCGAGGGACTAAATCTTAGATTTAGACTCTCACTTAATTTAGGGTAAGGGTGGAAAGGCGAGGTAAGAGCTCACCAGCGCAATGGCGACTTTGCGGCTATGTAAACCCCATCTGGAGCAAGATCGAAAGTGGAACATTATGGGGCTGCCCGTCCCGTTCCCGGGTGTATCGCTTGAGCTCATTAGTAATAATGGGCCTAGATAGATGATTGTCTAACACAGAACTCGGCTTATAGACTTACTCGGTCCATTAAAAACACTAAGGTATGAACTTAGTGTTTTTATTTTAGCATTTTTGAACAAATCGTGAATAATTTACTTTTTAAAATCTTATTCTTTCAATTAGAAAGAATAAGATTTTTATTTTTCATCAGAATTGAGTATTAACCTTATGGAGGAAAAATATATTCTTACAAAATGAAACTTAATATAAAATAAAATGTATCATACAATAAAAATAATTAGTGGAAATGTTTAAAATGGTTACAAAAATATAGGAATATATAGGAAAATAAGGTTATTTTACATAAATAGCCTTAAATGAACTAAAATGAAGTTTCCTAATTCTTAAATATGTTATATTATACTAATATAAAGAAAATTTAGTAAATTGCATGAAAATGAAACAATTAACTTCAAATTTGGTTTCAAAATAGTTACATAGCTTTACAAAATGAAAAAAACTTAATTGAAATTAAAGATTTTAATCTTTAATAATATTATTTAAGGGGAGGTTATAATAATGAAAAAGAAAAGTCTATTAAGTATATTCTTACTAGCTATTTTTCTTTTCTCAATGACAACGGTAGCTTTTGCGGAAAATTGGTATTATGTAGGAGTGCCAGTTATAAGGCAACAAAAAACACAATGGTGCTGGGCAGCATCAGGAGAAATGGCAGGAAAAGCTGTGAATCCAAGCTCTACTAGAACTCAAGCAGACGGAGTTTATTATGTTACAGGAGGATATGAAAATTATCCCAACACATCTAATGCTGCAGCATCCGTAGCTACCTATGTATCAAAGAACCAAAAGAGGTTTTATGTAGACAGAGGTACATGGACCATTAATTCTATTCGTTCAGAGATAATGGACAAGCAGAGCCCTCTAATAACTCTAGGCGGATATTATGATTACTATGGAAATAGAAATGGTGGTCACTTTGTAGTAATTGATGCAGTATATGAATATAGTAACACTCTTCGTTATGTAGATCCATGGGATGCAACTACCCATTGGTGTTCATATCAAGCATTTAAAGATGGAAGTTACAATAGTAGAAAATATGAAGAAACTGTTTATGGAAGATAGAGTTTACTAAAAACTCAAAGGAAAGGGATATTTTATGAAGGGTATAGGTATAAAATTTTTAAACTTATCATTAATAATTGTTCTGTTATTTTCATCAATAACAGTTTTTGCCGTAGATGAGGATAGAGATGTATCTACAATATTAAGTGAAGAATCATTGCAGGTATCTTCCGATAGAGATAGCATAGAGGGTATTTTAGATGAAGCTTCAGAAGAGATAAAAGATATATTAAAGATAGAGAAGGCACCATATTTTCGAGTGGAAAGCTTTATAAAAATATATAACCTTCAGGATAGTGATATTGTAAAACACTATAAAGAAAACAAGGAGTTTAAAAAGAATATTTTAGATGAGTATAGGTGGGTTGCACCAGCTTTTCAAGAGGATAATAAAACTCTTTTAGTTAACTTTATAAAAAAGAATGAAGGTGAAGGTTGGTCCATGGCTGGTTTTTCAGATGGACTAGCTACAGAGGGATATTCTTTCTTATTGGATAAAGAAAAGATAATAGAGCTTCTTGAGGATAATGGAATAAAAAACATAGATGAAATGAAATTTGTCAGAACAGATTTATATGTTACTAATATTATTTACATAAATATGGATAATAAGGAGTTTGCAATTCCTTTTAGTAACAATGCGGAAGTGTTAGGTTTTGAAAATGGTAAACTATACAATATAGATAAATTGATGAACCAAATTGCAGAGAAATATACCCCTTATGATGTAGAGGCTTTATCAAAGGATGTAGCTATGGAAGAAGGTAGTGATAAGGATAAGGTTATAATAGCTTCCATAAAAATAATATTTGTGGGAATAGCAATAGTATCTATAGGTTTATTAATAATAGTAAATAAAAAATCCCTAAAATCTAATAAACAATAAGCATTTCCTACAAGCACTAAATATATGCCTCGTAGTGTTTGTATATACCATAAAAAGACTAGGATTTCCCCCAATCCTAGTCTTTTGCTTTATGAAAAAATAATTTTAACTATAAAAAATCTTCAAAAAAATTTAAAAAAATTTATTAAAACAATGGTAGAATTAAGATATATTTTTATAAAGAAAAGAGTATCTCCTAGGAGCTTAAATCATAGTACTATCAAGGGTTTAAACAAGGAAGGACATAAAATATAAAAAGTTAAGAATGTTAAAACATAGGAATATAGTATTGTTTTGAATATATTAAAGTTTATATAAAATATTTAATTAAAGGATATATTTGGATATAACCCCGCGGGTAAACAGTAAAATATATGGCAAATTATTATAAATTGTGATATAATTTTTTGAGTAACGACAGAAATAAAATGTTCTTGTTAACGGAAGCTAGTAATTGTGTAGGTTAACAAAGATTCGAGGAGTCTAAAAATTAGACAAGCTTATTAGTTGTACATAAATAAAATATAGAAAATAAAACTCATTACAGAAGATGAAATGAAATATATGGTGTTATAGGTAATATGTCTCTTTTAATATCGTATATTATATAAGGGAAGTTTAGTATTATTTTGTTTGGAGGTAAGAACTATGGAAAAGGCAAGCTTGCATAGTGAAGAAATTAATGTAAATTATAAAGAAAATTTAGATTATACCGAAAAGAAATCAAGTTTATTTATTTATAATCTATTAAAAAGAGGGTTTGATATTGTATTTAGCATAATAGTAATTATAGTTACTAGTCCAATACTTATAATATCAATGCTCATAGTATTTTTCCAAGATTTTAAAAGCCCTATATTTGCTCAAAAGAGAGTTGGGATTAATAATGAGGAATTTACTATGTATAAAATTAGATCTATGGTTTACAATGCAGAATCTGAAGGATTTAAGTGGGCAAGCAAGGATGATTGTCGAATAACTACCTTTGGTAAATTTATAAGAAAAACTAGGATTGATGAATTACCACAATTGCTAAATGTTTTAAAAGGCGATATGAGTGTAGTAGGGCCAAGACCAGAGTTGGAATTTTTCTATAGAAAGTTTGAAAAGACTATACCAAACTTTAGAGATAGACTAGCTGTAAAACCTGGTTTAACAGGATGGGCACAGGTAAATGGTGGCTACGATTTATTGCCAGAAGAAAAGCTTAAATATGATATAGAATATATAGAAATAAGAAGCATTATTATAGATATTAAAGTTTTGTTTAGGACTATTGCAGTAGTTTTTACAGGAGATGGAGCTAGATAGTATGAAAAATGTTTTATTTGTAGCGCATTTACAAAGTCATATTGTGAATTTTCATATGCATTATATTGAGTATTTTAAAGAAAGAGGATATACAGTATTTATTGCAACAAAATTAAATAGAGATAGATATGATTATATAAAAGAAGATAAGAATATTAAATGGGTGGATGTTGATATTCCAAGAACTCCTTACTCATACAAGGCTTTTAGTGCGTTAAAAGAGTTGAAAACACTTATGAAAGAAGTGAATTTTAATCTTATTCATGTCCATACTCCAGTAGGTGGATTTTTAGGTAGATTGGCAGCTAAAATAAGTGGTTCGGGTCCAGTACTATACACAGCTCATGGATTTCATTTTTACAAAGGTGCTCCATTAAGTTATTGGTTAACATATTATATTGCTGAGAGAATAGCTTCAAGGTGGACAGATGGATTGATAACTATTAATAAAGAGGATTATGTAGCTGCTAAAAGTAAATTAAAGGTTAGGAATAATAGTGTATTCAAGGTTAATGGTGTAGGAGTAGAATTTAATAATTTTGATGAAGAGAAAGATGTTAGGAAAGAACTAGAGTTAGGAAATAGTGATTTTGTTATTACGATGATAGGGGAATTAAATAAAAACAAAAATCAAATGCAATTAGTAAAATCTCTTCCAGAAATTATTTGTAATCATAGTAATGTTAAAGTTATATTTGCAGGAGAAGGGGAAGAGATTAGTAACTTAAAAGAAGAAGCAGAAAAGCTGGGAATCAGTAATAATATAATGTTTTTAGGGTGGAGAAATGATATATACAACATAATAGAAGCATCTGATATTATATGTTCATTTTCACAAAGAGAAGGATTGCCTAAAAATATAATGGAAGCTATGATATTGGGAAAACCAGTCATTGCAACAGATGTTAGAGGTAATAAAGACTTAATAAAGCATGGTTTTAATGGGTATTTGGTTGGCTTAAATGATTTTTGTGATACTAGAAGGTATTTAATAGATTTAATAGAAAATAAAGAAAAAATAGATTTTTTAAGAAAAAATACTTTGGATGAAGTAGAAAAATATAAGCTAAAAAGTGTTATGGAAGAGATGAATAAGATTTATCAGATGTATCTTAGAGAATAATGTTATTGGGATATGGCATGGGGATTTGTTACAAAATACATATCGAAGATGAAAATGGAGTTAAATATGAAAAAAAAACAATTAAATATTAAATTAATAATATCATTTACATTTTTATATATTGCTTATAATTCTAATGTGATTTCAGCTGTTACTGAAAGAAAAGTGATTTCTCATGTATTTCTTTTAATAGGGTTGACTATGTATCTAATTTGTTTAATTCTATTTAAACAATTAGAAATAAATAAAAAAGATTTATTGAAGTTCATTTATGTTATTGGGATATTTATAGTTTACTTATTAATAAATTTATTTCTTAAATCTTTTAGTAATTATGAAGGTTGGATTAAAAGTATTGAATTTATATTAGTGTGTATAACAATTTTATTGATTCTAATGTCTAATTTAAATTCTAAAAATATAATAATTTTTGCAAGAGTTTTTTTTACTCTTAATATTATAATATTTACTATTCTGATTATAAGGTATTATGATGAGTGGATTTACAGAATGTTGGTGGGATGGAGAATTTCTACTAAATCTATTACATCTATATGGTTAGGTCGTTTCTTTGCTGAAATAGCAGTTTTATCATTAATGTGTTTTAATAACAAGATAGTTAAAACAATAGTTAATATTATTATGTTTTTATTAATAATAGGTACGGGATCTAAAGGCGTAATTATTGGACTGAGTCTAGTTTATTTAATATTGATGGTGAAAAAAATTAAGAGTTTATTAAAAAATAAGAATAGCATTGAAATGAAAAGCATAATTAAAAATTCAATAATATTGACTTTAATTATATTAAGTGTGACCCTTTTTATTTTGATAAAGTATGTGCCAGTTGAATTTATTAAAGAAAGACTATTGTCAGAGAGTTCTTATGGTGGAGCAGGTAGAGTTTCTCTTTACTCTAAAGCTATAGAATTATTTATGCAGAATGTTTTTTTAGGATGTGGAATAGGTAATTATTTTTATCAATACGCAGAATTTACTTTTACATATCCACATAATATAATATTGGAATTCATGTGTGAATTGGGTATTATTGGATTTATGTTCTTTGCACTTTTCATTTATTATGTTATTAAAAATATATTGGAAAAGTATAAGAATAGTAATATTTCAATTTTAATTATGTTATTTATAATGTATTTATTAAATGCTATGCTTTCAGGAAACAATGTGTTAGATAATTTTCAGTTTTACATATTAGGAACTATGATAATAAAGTATAGTGCAATCGGATGTGAGCAGGAGCATATGTAAAAGACTTAATCTTAATTTGGCATTTTAACGTATATAAATAATTCTACGCAGTAACTTAAGTTACAATAGGGAGGAAGAACATGAAGGGATTATACATTGCTTCTATAACAAAAAACAGACCAAGAGATTTGGGTGTGCTTAATAAAATATATGGACAATTAGATGGATTTAAAAGTGAAGAAGTTGATATGGATTTTATTTTTATGAAAGATAATTATATTTATAGAAATAATGAAAAAATAAAAATGGTAAGGAAAAATAATTCATTATATTTTTTTAAAAGATTATGTGAATTTTTTAAGGGAAATTGTGATGAGTATAAGTTTGTTTACATTAGATATTCAGTTGCTAACATATTTCTATTAAAATTATGTAAGATATTTTACAAATTAAATATAAAGGTGATTTTGGAATTGCCTACATATCCATATAAAAAAGAATTAAACATATATTCACCTGTTTTAAAATTTTTAATGAATATTGCAGATAATTACGTTAGTAAGAATATTCATAAATATGTAGAGAATATTATTTGTTTTACAAATGATGAAGAAATATATGGTATAAAGACTATAAGTATAGAAAATGGTATAGATTTGGAAAAAATTGAATTTACAGGATATGTTAAACAGAAAGAACTTAATTTAATTGCAGTAGCAAATGTAACTTTTGCACATGGATATGATAGATTGATAAATGGTTTATCAGAATACTATAAAAATGATTGGGAAAGAGATGTATATTTTCATATTGTAGGTGAAAGTTTAGAAGCAAATAAATTAAAACAATTAGTTAATAACTTAGGATTGAATGAAAAGGTAATATTTTATGGTAGTAAACATGGTGAAGAATTAACTGATGTATATAAAAAGTGTCAAATGGGTGTAGCATCTTTGGGGATATATAGAATAGGACTTAATCAAGTTTCTATATTAAAAGCAAGAGAGTATACTGCTAGAGGAATACCATTTATACTAGGATATTATGATAACTCATTTATAAATTCTAACTATGTTATAAAGGTACCTAATAATGATGAACATATTAATATAAAAGATATTTTGGAATTTTACGATTCATGTAATATACTAGATACTGAAATAAGAAATGATGCTGAAAGATTAACATGGCATAGTCAAATAAAGAAAATTATGTATGCTATTAATTTTAAATAGATAAAGTAAATAAGTATTTATAGATAGATGAGGTTACTTAATCAGGAGGTTACATAGCATTATGGATATAACTAAGAAAAAGGTAATAAAAGATTTAATGTTAAATATGATAGGTTATTTTGTTTTAACGGCTATACTGCAATTAATAATATATCCAATATTATCATCGGGTATGCCAATAACTCAATTTGGAAGTTTGCTGACACTAATGGGAATTGCTAATGCTATTACTGGCATATTTGGTAATTCATTAAATAATATAAAATTAATAAACCAAGATTATTATAAACAGAATAATTTTAAGGATTTTGCTATAATAATAAATAAAGTTGTAGTTATTACTGTTGTGTCTATGGTAATAGTTACAATTACTTTTCATAAACAATTGAATAATTTAGAAACAGTATTTTTGATAGTGACTACAGTCTTTTTAATGCTAAGAAGTTATATGAATGTATATTATAGAATACAATTGGACTATTTTAAAATAATTAAGCATTTGGCTGTAACTGCATTAGGATATATGCTAGGACTAATTATATTTAGATACATAAAAATATGGCCTCTAGTTTTTTGTTTAGGAGAAGTTTTTGCATTTATATATGCATATAGAACAACTGATTTTAAACTAGAAAAAAAAGTTAAATCTGATAAGTTTGATAAAATTCAAAAGGAATATATACAATTAGCTACTTCTAATTGCATATCTAATTTACTTTTATATTTAGATAGATTACTAATAAATCCTATTTTGGGAGCATCTAATGTAGCTTTATATTATATTGCTTCTGTAGTTGGTAAAACCATTGGTATAGTAATGAATCCAATAACATCAATATTATTAACATACTTAGCTAAAATAAAAAGCAAAAATTCTAAAAAAATATTTTATATATTATCTTTAACATCTATTATTATGGGTATAAGTATTTATTTAATATCAATACCTTTAACACCTATTATTGTAAGGATACTTTATTCTGGGGATTATTTATTAGCTAAACCTTATTTTAATTTTGCAAATTTATCAGTAATTATAATGATATGTGGTACTATAATTAATCCTTTATTATTAAAAAATGCTCCTATGTGGTGGCAAAATGTTATACAGATTGTGTATTGTATAATATACCTAGGATGTAGTATATTATTAATGATTAAATGGGGAGTTTATGGATTTTGTATTGCAGGAATCATAGCAAATAGTATTAAATTTATTATGATGGAAATAGTTGCGTATCATTATATAAAGAATTAAAATGCATTTAATGAAATAAGATTTTATAAGATATTGATTAGATTTTAAGAATTTATAAATCTACATAATAAATCTCAATTTAATCCCCACATCAATATTATTAATAAAATTATCATAATCTTAGAGAAAAAAACTGATAATATATTAATAGATGATATAAAGCCTAATTTGTGGTATATTTGTTAAGTATAAAATTTTATTAAACATAAGAAAAAAATATTTTACTTTTTTATAAATTGGTGTACAATTGTATGTGTAAAAATAGGAGGAAGAAGAATGAAGATCAATTTTTATGAATCACAAAGAGAATATAAAGAAAAAAAACATGAGTTTGATGGAGCTATAAAAAATATAATAGATAGTGGAGCTTTTATATTAGGAAATGAAGTTAAAATCTTTGAGGAAGAAATAAAAGATTTTACTGGAGCTAAACATGCCATAGGAGTGGCATCAGGAACGGATGCTTTAGTTATAGCATCAGATATCCTTGGTTTTAGTGATAATAAGGAAATAGTAACCACACCTTTTACTTTTTTAGCTTCGACATCTTGTCTTGCAAAGCATGGTGGTAAACCTGTATTTGTTGATATAGATGAAGAGTCCTGTGGTATGGATGTAGCTCAATTAGAGGCTGCTATTAATGATAATACCGTAGGAGTACTTCCAATACATTTATTCAATCAAATGTGTGATATGGATAAGATAATGGAAATTGCTAAGAAACATGATTTAAAGGTGCTAGAAGATGCTGCTGAAGCCTTTGGAATGAGATGGCAGATGCAAGGTGAAGAAAGGTATAGACACGCAGGAACCATTGGAGATATGGGTGTGTTTTCATTTTTCCCTACTAAAACCTTAGGTGGATATGGTGACGGTGGAATGATAGTTACTAATAGTGATGAACTAGCAGATATGTGCCGTATGTTTAGAGTTCATGGAGCATCAAAGAAATATCACTATGACTATGTAGGCTATAACTCAAGATTAGATGCTATGCAAGCAGCTGTTTTAAGGGTTAAACTTAAATATATAAACAATGCCATAGAAAATAGAGGAAGAGTTGCTAAGCTCTACACTGAAGGATTAAAAAATGTAGAAGGTGTAAAAGTTCAAGGTATTAAGGCTGCAAACCAAAAGAATGTTTATTATGTATTTAATATCTTTGCTGAAAACAGAGATGGTCTTGCTGAATTCTTGAAATCTAAAGGTGTGGCAACTAGTATATACTATCCAAAGCCATTACACCTACAAAAGTGTTTTGAATACCTAGGATACAAAGAAGGTCAGTTCCCAGTAACTGAAAAGATGTGTAAGCAAATTCTTGCATTACCTATATATCCAGAGCTTACTAATGAAGAAGTTGAATATATATGTGAATGTATAAAAGAATTTTATAATTAATAAAGGCTTTGTTTATCCAACAACAACCAGGTTGTTGGATAAACCTAATTAATTGTTAAAAAAGTATCAATATTTATTAAAATAGTAATTGCTAATTTGAACAGTAGGAGACGATATAATGAAAGATTTAAAAATATCCTTAGTAGGACTTGGCTATGTAGGAATGCCTTTAGCAGTAGCTTTTGCTAAAAAGGTTCCTGTAGTTGGATTTGATGTAAACAAGGAAAAGATAAATAAGTACTTAAGCGGAGTAGATGTGACTAATGAAGTTGGCGATGAGGCTATTAAAGCATCTACAGTAGATTTTACAAGTGATGAAACAAAACTAAGAGGATGTAACTTCCATATAGTTGCAGTGCCAACTCCAACTAATGAAGATAAAACTCCAGATCTAAGACCAGTTATAGGTGCTAGTGAAATTTTAGGAAGAAACTTAACTAAAGGTTCTATAGTAGTATATGAATCTACAGTATATCCAGGGGTAACAGAGGAAATCTGTGTACCAATATTAGAAAGACAATCTGGACTTATCTGTGGACAAGATTTTAAAATAGGATATTCTCCAGAGAGAATAAACCCAGGTGATAAGGTTCATAGATTAGAAAACATAATGAAGATAGTATCTGGTATGGATGAAGAAACTCTAGATACAGTTGCTAAAGCTTATGAACTAGTTATAGAAGCTGGAGTATATAGAGCTGAAAGCATAAAGGTTGCAGAAGCAGCTAAATTAATAGAAAACTGTCAAAGAGATGTTAACATAGCCTTCGTTAATGAACTTGCTATGATCTTTGATAGAATGGGTATAGATACTAAAGCTGTAATAGATGCTGCAGGTAGTAAGTGGAACTTTATAAAGCTAAACCCAGGTTTAGTAGGAGGACACTGTATTGGAGTAGATCCATATTACCTAATCCACAGAGCTAAAGAGGTTGGTGTTGAATCAAAGGTTATAGCTGCTGGAAGAAACATAAATGATGGAATGGCTAAGTATATCGCAGAGAACACAGTGAAAAGTTTAATAAAAGCTAATAAGAGAGTTAAAAATGCAAAGGTAGCAGTTCTTGGACTTACCTTTAAGGAAGATTGTCCAGATACAAGAAATACAAAGGTAGTGGATATTATAGATGAACTTAAAGATTATGGAGTTAATGTATTAGCCACAGATCCTGTAGCATGTAAAGAAGAAATTAAACATGAGTATGGAATAGATATGGTTTCTATGGAAGATATTAAAGAGGTAGATGCTATTATACTTGCTGTATCTCATCATAATTACAGAGAAATGACCATTAAAGACTTTGCTCCACTATATAGAAGCGAAGCTTTAGATGAAGTAGCAGCAGCTAAGGATGAAGTAGAAAAAGATGTGTTCATAGATGTAAAAGGCATCATTGATAGACATAGTGTAGATACAGATTCTGTGGTTTACTGGAGATTGTAATATAAAAAATAAACAACATAAATAAAACACCGAATATCTTAGATATTCGGTGTTTTTACTATTATTTTTTATCGGCAAATATATAATCTCTCATTTGTTTTTTAACAGTTTCAATATCAAACTTTAGGTAGTATATTCCAGTGCTCATATCACCAGCTCCATCTCCATCCCTTGGGAATCTTTCTTGCTCTAAATTCCCATTTCCTAAACCGGCTACCTTAGTTGCTAGAGATATAAAATCACCAGAACTTAGGTTAGTTTGAACTAAAGGAAGGATGTTATTTAGAATACTAGGATAAGATGTAGGAGATGCAGCAAGAGCTTTATTAAACACTGCAGACATTACATTTCTATGTCTGTGGGTTCTTTCATAATCTCCACCACTAGCATATCTTATTCTAGAATAGGCCAAGGCTTGATTACCTGTTAATAAGGTAGGGCCTGTAGAACTTACTCCAGGAATATGAGATACTTCCTCTTCAGTAATATCTATTGTAATTCCACCAAGGATATCAATAATTTCTGGCAATGAAGAAAAGTTTACTGATACAAAATCCTCTACATTAAGGCCAAAGTTTTCATTTAAAGTTCTTAAAGCTAAGGTTGGCCCTCCAAAGGCATAGGCATGATTTATTTTATCCATACCACGGTCTGGGATATTAACATAAGAATCCCTCATAATAGATGTTACTTTAACCTTATTATGAGCGGAATCAATGGTAGCTATCATTATGGAGTCAGAACGACCAGCTTGTCCTTCTTCTGCATCAATACCATATAAAGCTATATTTTTTATGGATTCATGGTTGTCGTATTCTTTAAAGGCATCCTTTGAAGCAATACCTAACTTAGATTTGTCAATCTCTACTTTATCCATCTTATTATATAATGAATAAAAATATCCTCCTCCAATAGCTATTATAAATATCAACACTCCTAGAATTCCCATTGAAATTTTAAATCCCAGTGAGCGTTTTTTCTTTTTTCTTCTTTTATTTTTCTTTTTTTCAGGATCAATTCTGTTTTGTGACATAGTTACACTCCTCTCTGTACCTAATTCTATCATCATATGTTAAAGGTGTAAATATAAAGAAAAGCATAATGGTCAATTATTCCATGAAGTTTATTATAAATTTTTATGAACATGATACGATGATATAATTATGAACTAATAATAAAAATAATAGTATATATAGGCGCAAAATCAAGGATATTGTAGAATACATTAGGTTATTATTCATAATTATACATAATATTACTAGTAACATTGGTTTTTTACTAGTAATGTTACTGGAAATATGATATTATACAAATGTGACAGTTATGTATGCAATTGAAATATAAAGAAATATGTACTATTATACGGATGTTACAACTAGGTATTCAAATTATATTTTTACATGGTAAAAATATACATAAAATGTTGTAATATGTATAAATTGATTTTGTAAGGAGAATTAATTTGGAAGAGAATATTATTAGTTTAAATGACATCTTCGAAATTTTAAAAAGAAAGTGGAAAATTATATTGGTATTTGCTTTGACCTCTACTTTAGTAGCATCAATAGCATTATTTTTACTAATAACTCCACAATATGAATCAACCACTAAGGTATTTATAGGTAAAGAAGAAAGTCAGCAGGAAGGATATAATATTTTAGATATACAAATGTATCAAAAATTATTAAAGACCTATGCTGAAATTATTAAAACTGAAGATTTGGTAAAAAAAGCTATAGATAAAACAGGATTCGAAATAAAGCCTAAAGAGACAGTTGAAAATTTAACAGTGGTATCCCTAGCTGATACACAAATTATTGAAATAAAGTATAAAAGCAGCTCACCAGAAGAAGCTGTAAAGTTAGTATCTGCTATAAAAGATGAATTTGTTAAATTATCAACAGAATTAGTTCCTAATGGAAATGTACAAGTCCTAGAAGAACCTAGATTTCCATTAAGAGCAGTAAGTCCTAACAAGAGTATGGGGCTTATAATAGCTATAGTATTGGGAGTGTTTATAGGAATAGGAGTTATCTTCCTTATAGAGTTTCTGGATAACACCTATAAAAATAAAGATAGGCTAGAAGAAGAATTAAACATACCAGTTTTAGGAATAATACCAAAGATAGACCTATAAAATCTTAAGTAGGATGATTAACACAAGATGGAAACGGAGGAATAATAATTTTGGAAGAACAAGTAATTAGCCTTGGAGAAATTCTAGAAGTGTTAAAGAAAAGGTGGAAGTTGATACTAATAGTAACTTTATTAGCGACTTTAGTATCAGGTTTGGTAAGCTTTTTCTTAATAAGTCCTAAGTATGAAGCAAGTACTAAGTTATTTATAGGTAAAGAAGCAGGAGCAGAGGCAGGTTATGATCAAAGTGAGATAGCCATGTATCAAAAGTTAATGAAGACTTATTCTGAAGCCATAAAAACTAGAGATTTAGTTGGTAGAGCTATAAATGTTGCAAACAGTAATCTAACAGAAGATGAAGTTCTTAAGAAGCTTACAGTGGTAACTGTAGCTGATACACAAATCCTTCAAATTAAAATTGATGATAAGGACCCAACTATGGCAGCAACTATGGTACAAGCTATAACTAATGAGTTTGTAACTACATCTAAGGTTTTGGTGCCAAATGGTAATATAAAAGTTATAGAATCAGTAAAAGTTCCAGAAATACCAGTGAGCCCTAATAAAAAAATGAATATAGCTATAGCCTTTTTATTAGGATTAATGGTAAGTGTAGGAGTAAGCTTTTTACTTGAGTTTTTAGATAATACATATAAAAATAGGGAACAATTAGAAAAGGAATTAGATATTCCTGTAATAGGAACTATACCTCACACTGAGCAGTAGAAAGTTACAGCAGATAATCTTAATAGATTTTTACTTAAGGAGAGAAATTAATGTTTATAGTAGAAAAAGATCCCAGGTCTATAGCTTCAGAAAGTTATAGGACTCTAAGAACAAATTTGCAATATTCATCCTTTGATGAGGAATATAAAGTAATAGTAGTAACTAGTGCAGAACCAGGAGAAGGAAAGAGTACTACAGCAGGAAACTTAGCATTATCCATAGCTGAAGGAGATAAAAAGGTGGTACTTATAGATTGTGACTTAAGAAAACCATCACTACATAAAAAATTTGAAATATCTAATACTGCAGGACTTTCTGATGTAATAGTTGGGAAAGAGAGCATTTCTGTAGTAGGTCATAGATACAATAATAATCTTACCGTATTGACCTCAGGTAAGATTCCACCTAATCCATCTGAGATGTTAGGTTCAAAATCTATGAAGGCTCTCATAGATGCCTTAAAAAAGGTTTTTGATTATGTAATATTAGATACGCCACCAGTACAAGCCGTTACTGATGCGCAAATACTATCTACTAGAGCCGATGGAACATTACTTGTCATTAGAGCAGAAAAAACAAAAAAAGATTCTGTTGTAAATTCTATTAATCTTTTAAAAAAGGTTAATGCAAATATCATCGGTACCATATTAAATGGAGTAGACACTAAAAGAAACAGCTATTATTACTATTATGGTGATAAATAATATATAAAATTTCACTTAAAGGTTGGAGGAGTGCTTATGATAGATTTTCATAGCCATATACTTCATGGAGTGGATGATGGATCTAAAGATGAAGATATGACTGTAGACATGCTTAAATTAGCAAAAAAGTCAGGAACCACAGGAATTGTTGCCACTTCCCATTTTTTTAGGGGTAGGTTTCAAGTACCTTATGAAGAAATTAAAAAAGAAGTAGCTAAGTTGAAAATTTTAGCTAAAAATAAAGATATAGATATAGAAATATATTGTGGGCAAGAGGTTTACTATACTAGTAGAATTCTAGAGAGCTTTCAATGTGGTGATATAGGTACCATAGAAAACAGTAGATATATGTTAATAGAATTTCCTTTAAGAGAGTTTTCTGTGGATGAAGTTATAAATGACATCTATGAACTTCAATTAAAGGGAGTTGTACCTATCATCGCTCATCCTGAGCGGTATAAAACATTTATAGAAGCCCCAGAATTGATAAATAAGTTTATTGAAGAGGGGTTTTTATTTCAACTAAACACAGGGAGCATAACAGGAGATTTTGGTGGTGGAGTTAAAAAGACTGCAAAATTATTTGTAAAACATAAAATATATAGCACTATAGGTTCCGATGGTCATAGATCACAAGTTAGAACCACAGATATGATAGCGGGGATAAAAGCTATAGAAAAAATAAACCCTGGATATGCAAGGGAGATGGAGAACATTTCTCAGGAAATCTTAATGAATAATAAGGTTGAATTTAGAGGAGAAAGAATTAGAAAACAAGGTGGAATTTTTAATATATTTAAAAGATAAGTTGAACATTGTTCAATATACATAAATTTAAACTGGGTGTATCGGTTATATAAAAGTCGGGAAATTGGGGGAACTTTTTAGAATCGATAGGGGTTAAATAAAATTCGACATAAATAACTTAAATTTAAAGGGAATTATGAACTGTAGTCTGTACTTGGGCGCTTGGACTACAGGGAGTTAGTAGCGCAACCCACCTTTATCTTATTAATTCGGGGTAACTATAAGTTTGAAGGGGAAATTTATGGTATATGAGTTAGTGAAAGATAGCGGTGGGTTATTTTTATCTGGTTTTATAAATTAAGAATTGGTGGGCAGTCTTAATTAAGGAAAGTATAAAAGATAAAGTTTTAGGGGGTTATTATATGGCAAATCATAACTCAAATAAGAATTTAATAATTCTAGGTGCTGGTGGCCATGGTCATGTAGTTAAGGAAGTTGCAGAAGCTATGGGGATATTTAATAAAATAGATTTTTTAGATGATAATTCTAATGAAGCCATAGGGTTATGCTCTGAAAATTCGAAATTTATAGAAGAATACACCTATGCAATACCAGCCTTTGGAAACAATAAACTACGTATGGAGTGGATTGAAAAACTTGAAAAGAATAAATTTCAAATTCCAACTTTAATTCATCCTACAGCATATATTAGTCCATCAGCTACAGTATCTTTAGGTACAGTAGTAGAAGCTAAAGCAGTTATAAATACAAACTCAAAGATTGGAAAGGGTTCTATTATAAGTATTGGAACTATTATTGATCATGATGCTACCATTGGTTATGGATGTCATGTGGACTGTGGAGCAGTGGTAAAGTCTAACTGCATCATTGCTGCCTTATCTAAAATTAATAGTGGTCAGGTTATAGAATATAATAATTTAAAGGGATGAAGTAATAGATCATAATATTACTTTAACTTAAGGGAGGAATTGATATGTATTTAAAAGTAAAAAGATTATTTGACTTTATACTTGCACTTATAGGATTAATTTTACTATCGCCATTATTTTTGATAATTATTATAGCTATAAAACTTGACTCTAAAGGTCCTGTTTTCTTTAAACAAAAGAGAGTAGGGTTTAATAAAACTCACTTTAATATTCTGAAATTTCGCACCATGAGAATAGATACACCTAAGGATATGCCAACCCATCTCCTTAAAAATCCAGAGCAGTATATAACTAAGGTAGGTAAATTCTTAAGAAAAACTAGTTTAGATGAATTGCCACAAATTTTGAATATAATAGCTGGCTCCATGGCAATAGTTGGACCTAGACCTGCTCTATGGAATCAATATGATTTAATAGCAGAAAGGGACAAGTATGGAGCTAATAACATACGTCCTGGTCTTACTGGATGGGCACAGATCAATGGAAGAGATACAGTATCCATTGAAGACAAAGCAAGATATGACGGAAATTATGTTGAAAATTTGGGAGTAAAAATGGATGCGAAATGCTTCTTTGGAACTGTTGTTTCTGTACTAAAGAGAGATGGAGTACTAGAAGGTGGAGTTAAGGAAGTTGTTAAGGGGAATGAAGTTGAGGTACAGAGGGATTCAGTGTCCTTTTGATAAGTTGAGTTAACTTTTTAATAAATAGTAGGAGAATTAAGTTTAAATTATCTACAATCGAGAGGAGGGGATGTTATGCTAAAAGTAATAATTATGACTCAGCAAGATAGGTTTTACATCCCAAAGAATATACAAAAAATAATTGATAATTCTGAAGTGTTAGAAGTAGTTAATGTTGAATGTAAAAGTTCATTGCAAAATAAAATTTCTGACTTTATAAAATGGTTTGGTGTTTTTCAAGTAGGAAAAATGGGTATAGTTACAGTTCTACGTTCATTGATGGGTAAGTTAGATAAGTTTACAGGATATAAACTTTATAACGGATTATGCGGAGTAGAATACGTAGCAAAAAAGAACAATATACCCTATAAGGTAATTCATTCTTCTAATAGTGAAGAATTTTATAAAGAGGTAAAAGAACTAAAGCCGGATGTCATTTTATCTTTTTCAGCTCCTCAAGTTATTAAAGAGCCATTACTTTCATGTCCAAAGTATGGGATTTTGAATGTTCATGGTAGTTTATTACCAGATTATAGAGGATGTATGCCAAGTTTCTGGTACATATTTAATGAAGAAGAATATGGTGGAGCTACAGTTCACTACATGTCTGCAAAGATAGATGATGGAGATATAGTAGCTCAAGATAAAGTTTATATAGGTAATTGTAAATCAATGTTTGAACTTATGGAAAAAACAAAAAGAGTTGGTGGAGATATGATGGTTAAGGCTATCAAGGCTATGGAAACTGGTAAATTAGAAAGAAGACCTAATATTGTATCTGAAGGTAGATACTTTACATGGCCTACGGCAGAGCAAGGTAAAGAATTTAGAGCTAAAAGGAAGCGTTTAATATGAAAAAGTATTTTTTAACACTGGATCTTGAAGAGTGGTACCATCTTGAATATCTAAAAGAATTTAAAGATGTAATTGGATCAAATCAAAGATTTGCACCTGAAGTTATACCATTTCTTAAGAAAATGGCACAAGAGGGAGTTTATCTTACAGTCTTTGTACTTGAAGAGGTGGCTAAAAGTAACCCAGAAGTAGTTGGAGAAATAGCTAAAATGGGACATGAAGTAGCATGTCATGGGAAGCAACATGAGTTAGTTTATGAAGTTAAAACTGAAGAGTTTAGAAAGATAATCGGTGAATCAAAGAAAACTCTTGAAGAAATAACAGGACAACCAGTTAAAGGTTATAGAGCACCTTGCTTTTCCATGGAAAATGAAAAGCTTGATGTACTATGGGATTTAGGATTTAAATATGATGCAAGTCTTATAAGATTTAAGGAGCATAAACTGTATAATGTAATGGACATGTCTTCCTTTGAAAAAGTGGAAAGTATGATTTATAGAAGAGAATATAAGTATGAGTTTGAAACTCCTACTTTAGATATAATGGGTAAATCCATTCCAATCTCAGGAGGTGGATACTTTAGATTATTCCCGCTATGGCTTATGAAGTATTTTATGAAAAAGCACTGGGAGAAGGAAGATAACTTCATATTCTATATACATCCATTTGAAGTGGTTGGTGAAACACTTGATAATGGAAAGAAAATGGGTAAGAAAAATTACTTTAGATTCCAAGTGGGTAGACCTACATTGCAGAAGAAGTTACTTAAGTACATAAAGTGGCTCAAGAAGCAAGATGTGGAGTTTATGAAGTTTGAGGATTATATTGGGAAAGAAACTGGTAAAGAAGGTATGAACCTATGAAACGCATATTGATTACCGGAGCAAATGGTATGATAGGAAGTTCTATAGTAAATGAATTTATTGATAAATATGATTTGATTTTAGTTGACCCTTATACAGATAAGATTGATAAATTTAAGAATAGTGCTATTGTTTTAAAAGGTAGCTTGAATGATATATTAAAATGGGAAAATAACTTGGATGGAGTTAATACGGTGGTGCATTTAGCAGCAGCAGTTCACTGGAGGCCAAAGAATAAAGAAGAAGAGCAACAATTCATAGATACTAATGCAGAAGGTACAAGAAAGTTATATGAAGTATGTACAAAACATGGAGTTGAGAGATTTTTATTTTTCAGTACAAATGATGTTTATAAAGCTTCAGATAAATTAATAACTGAAGATACACCAATAAATCCACAAGGGATTTATGGTAAGAGTAAGCTTTTAGCTGAGCAGTATCTATTAGAGAATTCAAAGAAAAGTAATACGGCAGTATGCATATTTAGACCAGCTTCAGTTTATGGAGAAAATGATAAGGGCAGTATGAAATCCTTAATAGATCTATGCAAAAAAGGAATAGTTCCTATGATTGGAAATGGAGCTAATAAAAAAGCATTACTTTACACAAAAGATATTGTACAAGCTGTTAAAAGATATGTAGATTGTGAAAATAATCTTAATGGTGAAATATTTAATATTTCATCAGGGGATTTTGGATATAAAGAAATGATAGATGCTATTTGTAGCATTTTTGAAATTAATCCATTCAGATTATATATTCCAGGATGGTTTTGTAAAAATATCGCATCAAAACTTGGTCCTATTAAGAAACTTGCAGTGGCAGGTGAAACAAAGATAGTTTCTAATGAGAAGGCTGATAAATTGTTAGGATATGAGAGAAAGTATTTTTTGGTCAGGGGACTTAAGGATGCTAAAAGATATTATGAATAGATTAGATGTTAAAAATAGGAGAAAACGTTGATGAAGCAAAAAAAAGACATACTATTTCTTTGCCAATTTTTTTATCCAGAGTACGTATCATCTGCTACACTACCTACAGATACAGCTATTGCTTTATCAAAAGCAGGATTTTCAGTAGGCGCTTTAAGTGGGTATCCCAAGGAATATAATTTAGCAGATGAAGTACCATTGAAAGAAGTATATGAAGATATTGAAATAAAAAGATTAAAATATAGCCAGAAAAAAAGAAGTAACACAATAGGTAGGCTAATAAACTACTTTTCATTTACTATGAAGGTAGTAATGAATTTGGGTGAATTCAAGAAGTATAAATCAGTAATAGTATATTCCAATCCACCGATACTTCCAGTAATACCGGCATTGGCTAACAAATTTTTTGGAACAAAAGTAGTATTTGTTAGTTATGATGTGTATCCAGAAATGGCTCATATTACTAAAAGTATTTCAGAGAGTGGAATGATAAGCAAAGCAATGAAGTGTGCCAATAAGATAATTTTTAAAAGACTAGAAAAGGTTGTCGCATTATCAAGTGAAATGAAAGCTTATTTATTAAATTGTAGATCAACTTTAAGTAATGAGCAAATAGAAGTAATACCAAACTGGTTTGAGGATAAAATTAAGGAAAATAAAAGTAATGATATTCAAAATGCTACTTTAAAGAGCATAAAGGGAGAAGATAACTTGGTGGTATCTTATTTTGGAAACATGGGTATATGCCAAGATATGGACACTATTGTAAATGCTATAAGGCAATTAAAGGATAACAATAAAATAAAATTTGTGTTTGCAGGTCACGGTAACAAAATGGGTAAGCTCAAAGAAATTGTTAAAGAAGAAAAGTTGTATAATATTACCATATATGACTTTTTACATGGACAAGATTTTGAAGATGCATTAAAAATAAGTGATTGCTTTCTTGTAAGTCTAACAGAAGGGCTGACAGGGCTTTGTGTACCAAGTAAAACTTATAGTTATATGATGGCTGGTAAACCTATTATAGCAATAATGGGAAAAGATTCAGATATAGTTAGAGAATTAGAGCAACATAGTTGTGGCTATACAATGGAAGTTGGAGAGCATTCAAAGCTAGTAAATGCTATTAAAGAATTATATAGCAATAGTGATAATAGAAAGCTTATGGGGGAAAATTGCAGAAAGATATTCCTTGAAAGGTATACTAAGGAAAAGTGTACTCAGCAATATGTAGATATGATAAAAAAAGTATTGGAGGGGTAATTTAATATGTTCAAAAATAAGACACTATTAATTACAGGAGGAACTGGTTCTTTTGGAAATGCAGTGTTAGATAGATTTTTAAACACTGATATTGGTGAGATTCGTATATTTTCTCGTGATGAAAAAAAGCAAGATGATATGAGAAAAAAATATAATGATAGTAAAATAAAGTTTTACATAGGTGATGTAAGAGATTTACAAAGTATTAAAGCTGCTATGTATGATGTAGATTATGTATTTCATGCAGCAGCATTAAAACAAGTTCCTAGTTGTGAGTTCTTCCCTTTAGAGGCAGTAAAAACAAATGTTATAGGAACTGATAATGTACTTACAGCAGCCATAGAAGCAGGAGTAAAAAAGGTAATATGTCTATCTACAGATAAAGCAGCTTATCCTGTAAATGCTATGGGAACTTCTAAAGCTATGATGGAAAAAGTTTTTGTAGCTAAATCAAGAACAGTATCACCAAAGAAGACTTTAATCTGTGGAACTAGATATGGAAATGTTCTATGTTCAAGGGGGTCAGTTGTGCCTCTATTTATAGAGCAATTAAAGAGTGGAAAGCCACTTACAATAACAGAACCAAAGATGACAAGGTATATAATGAGTCTAGAAGAGGCTGTAGAGTTAGTTGCCTTTGCTTTTGAAAATGCAGAAAGTGGAGACATTATGGTTCAAAAGGCACCAGCTTGCACAATTGAAGTTTTAGCTCAAGCTGTAAAAGAGTTATTTGGAGTAGAATCTGAAACAAAAATAATAGGTATTCGTCATGGAGAAAAGATGTATGAAACACTTTTAACTAATGAGGAATGTGCAAATGCTATGGATATGGGAGATTTCTATAGAGTACCAGCAGATAAAAGAGATTTAAATTATGATAAGTACTTTACTGATGGAAATGAAGGAAGAACACAACTTGAAGGATATAACTCTAATAATACGGAACTTTTAAATGTAGAAGAAGTAAAAGCAAAACTTTTAACACTAGATTATATTAAAGAAGAGTTGGAATTCTGGCAAACTTTAAATGAAGTTGATGTTACTTACGCTAAAGAAAGGTAGGAACGATTATGAAAATACTTGTTACCGGAGCAAATGGGTTTGTAGGTAGAAACCTTATAGCAGAGCTTAATAATAGGGGTTTTAATGACATATATAAATTTGATATAGACACAGACAAGACTTTATTAAATGAATATGCTGAGAAGTGTGAATTTGTATTTCATTTAGCAGGTGTAAATAGACCTAAAAATGAAAAAGAATTTATGGAAGGTAATTTTGGATTTACTTCAGAGCTTTTAGAACTTTTGAAAAAACATAATAATAAATCTTCAATTTTAATTACTTCTTCAATTCAAGCGGAAAAGGATAACCTTTATGGGAATAGTAAAAGAGCTGGTGAAGAATTGCTATTTAACTATAGTAAGGAATCGGGAGCCAAAGCTTTAGTATATAGATTACCAAATCTTTTTGGTAAGTGGAGTAGGCCAAATTATAATACTGTAGTAGCAACTTATTGTCATAACATAGCTAGGGGCTTAGACATACAAGTAAATAATGAAGATGCAGAGCTTACATTATGCTATATAGATGATGTTTTAGAAGAATTTATAAGAGCACTTGAAGGTAATGAAACTGTAAATGGTAAGTACTGTTGTGTTCCAGTAATCCATAAGATTAAATTAGGGGATTTAGCAGATAGAATAAGAAGTTTTAAAGAAAGTAGAAAAGATTTAAGTATTGCTAATATGGAAGATGAACTAACTAAAAAACTTTATAGTACATATTTAAGCTTTCTACCAGAAGATGAATTTTCTTATGATTTAAAAATGAACTGTGATAACAGGGGATCTTTTACGGAGTTTATAAGAACACCAGAAAGAGGACAAATTTCAGTAAATGTAGCAAAGCCAGGAATAACAAAGGGAAATCACTGGCATCATACTAAGAATGAAAAGTTTTTAGTGGTAAGTGGTACTGGACTTATTCGTTTTAGAAAAATATGTTCCGATGAAATCATAGAATATAAAGTAAGTGGAGAAAAACTTCAAGTGGTAGATATACCAACAGGATATACTCACTCTATAGTAAATATTGGAGATACTGATATGGTTACAGTAATGTGGGCAAATGAAGCCTTTAATCCTGAAAAACCAGATACGTACTTTTTGGAGGTTTAAGATATGAAGAAACTAAAGGTAATGACGGTAGTTGGTACAAGACCAGAAATAATAAGATTGTCTGCTGTTATTAATAAATTAGAAGAATCAGAAGCTATTGAACATATTTTGGTTCATACTGGCCAAAATTATGATTATGAATTAAATGAAGTGTTTTTCAATGATTTTAAATTGAAAAAACCAGATTATTTTCTAAATGCAGCAACTGGAACAGCAGTAGAAACTATAGGAAATATTTTAGTTAAGATAGATCCAATTATGGAGGAAGTAAAACCAGATGCATTCTTAGTACTTGGAGATACAAATAGTTGTCTTACAGCCATAGCAGCTAAGAGAAGACATATTCCGATATTCCATATGGAAGCTGGAAATAGATGCTTTGATGTAAGGGTTCCGGAAGAAACTAATAGAAAAATAGTAGATCATACTTCAGATATAAATTTAACTTATAGTGATATAGCAAGAGAATATTTACTAAGAGAAGGCTTTCCATCAGATAGAATAATAAAAACAGGAAGTCCAATGTTTGAAGTAATTAACTCAAGAAAAGAAGATATAGAAAAATCAGATGTACTTGAAAGATTAAATTTAAAAGAAGGACAATACTTTGTAGTTTCAGCTCATAGAGAAGAAAACATAAGTTTAGAAGTGAACTTCTTAGATTTAGTTGAAAGCTTAAATGCAGTTGCAGAAAAATATAATATGCCTGTTATAGTAAGTACTCATCCTAGAACTAGAAAAATGATAGATTCAAAGGAAATAAAATTTAACCCCGTAATATCACTAATGAAACCTCTTGGATTTAATGATTATGTGAAGCTTCAAACTAAATCAAAGGCTGTACTTAGTGATAGTGGAACTATAAGTGAAGAATCTTCAATTTTAGGTTTTAGAGCTCTTAATATAAGACAAGCTCATGAAAGGCCAGAGGCAATGGAAGAGGCTTCAGTAATGATGGTGGGGCTTATGAAAGAGAGAATATTGCAAGGGTTAGAGGTACTAGAAACACAAGAAGGAAGAACTTTAAGAAGAGTTTCTGATTATAGTATGCCTAATGTTTCTGATAAAGTATTAAGAATAATATTGTCTTATACGGATTATGTAAATAGAGTAGTTTGGGGGAAATGAGATGAATAAAAAAATTTGTTTTGTATCCCTGGTAAACTTATATTTATGCCCATATATATCAAAATATATTTCGTTGCTAGAATGCGATTATGATGTGATATATTGGGATAGACATGGAATAGAAGAAAATATTGATGCAAAACAAGTGTATGCCTATCGCAATAAAATGGATGAAGGTTTAGGAAAATTAAGTAAGCTACAGGGATATTTAAAGTTTAGAAAATATGTTTTAGATAAAATTAGGGGAAATAATTATGATGGTATAATTTTACTACAAACAAGTGCCGGTATAATTTTAAATTCATTTTTAAAAAAACATTACAAAGGCAAATACATTGTAGATATAAGAGACTATACTATGGAAAATAATCCTTTATTTTTTGCAGTTGAAAAAGGGCTAATTGAAAATTCGGCACATGCAGTTATATCATCAAAAGGTTATGAAAGTTTTTTACCTAAACATAATTATACTTTGGTTCATAATGATTGTGAAATAGATGAAGCAATCATTAAAAAATTTGAGAATAGAAAACGTAATAAGGATAAAATTGTTATATCATATATTGGGTTAATAAGATTTCATGAACAAAATAAAAAAGTAATTCTAAAGTTTAAAAATGATAGTAGATTTTTATTGAGGTTTATTGGAAAGGATGCATTTGCATTAAAAGAATTTTGTGAAAAAAATAGTATTAATAATGTTGAATTAATAGATAGATTTCCACCAGAGAAAACCTTAGATTATTATTATGACACTGATTTTATTTATAATCTTTATGGGAATAACACCCCCTTACTAGATTATGCTCTATCTAATAAATTGTATTATGCAGCTAAATTGAAGATACCTATCTTAGTGTGTCCCAATACTTATATGGAAGAAGTAAGTGAAAGATATGGATTTGGGTATTCATTTAATATTAATAATACGAAAGAATGTGATAACTTATTTGATTATTACAATTATATAAATTGGTATGAGTTTAATTGTAAATGTGATGAGTTTATTAAAGAAGTTAATAAAAATAATAAATTATTCAATGATGTAGTAAAAAGTTTTATTAATGAAATTTATATATAAAATTATTATTAGAAAGGTATTTGATTATGAATATTGTGCACATAGAAGATTTTTTTCACCCTGACGCAGGTTATCAAATTAATATTTTGCCCAAGTATATGGCGAAGCAAGGGAATAAAGTAACAATTGTTACATCCAAAATGGACAAGGTGCCAAATGATTTAACTGCTTTTTTTGGTAAAGATGATATTGAAAGGCGTGATGCTGAATATTATAGAATGACAGGTGTGACTATTATAAGGTTAAAGATTAACGGTTTTATAAGTGGTAGAGCAGTATTTACAAAAGATATATTTAAAGTTATAGAAAACTTGAAGCCTGACATTTTATATGTACATGGGAATGATACATTAACTGCAATGCGATATTTACTAAGACTTAAAAAAATTGATTATCCACTTGTTATGGATAGCCATATGCTTGAAATGGCTTCGGTTAATAGGTTTAATAAAGTATTTAGAGTAATCTATAAAAAATTCTTTGCACCAAAACTAATAAAAAATTCAATACCAGTTATTCGCACAACAGATGATAGATATGTTGAAAAGTTTTTAGGTATCCCACTTCAGCAGTGTCCATCTATTTCATTTGGTTCAGACATACTATTGTTTCATCCAGATAAGACGGTAAAGTCAAATTTTAGAAAGGAAAATGATATACACGAAAATGATTTTGTGATAGTTTATACTGGCAAAATAGATGAGTTTAAAGGCGGTATGCTGTTAGCAGAGGCATTTCAAAAAAAGTTTGAAACAAAAAGGTCAGTAGTACTTATAGTAGTTGGAAACGCAAATGGAGAGTATGGTAAAGAAGTTGAACAAGTTTTAGAAAAATCTAAAAATAGAGTAATCAGATTCCCCACACAGAAATACAATGATTTACCTAAATTTTATCAAGTATCAGATTTATCAATTTTTCCTAGACAGTGTAGTTTAAGTTTTTATGATGCTCAAGCTTGTGGATTACCTGTTTTGTCTGAAGATAATAGTATAAATATAGATAGAGTAAAGTACGGGAATGGAACTAATTTTAAAGCTGGGTCTATTGAAGACTTTAGAACAAAAATAGTAGAATTTGTAGAAATGGAGAAAATAGAGTATGAACAGATGTCTATAAATGCTTTAAACTTTGTTAAGTCTAAATATAATTATGAAAATATCGCACTACAATATACGAATATACTTTTAGGAGAGGTAGAAAAAATTGATAGAGAAAAAAAATCATCATAAATTTATAATTAGAGAATTATTCTGTTATTTGTTTTTATATAAAGTTTTAATTGAATTCATGTACGCATATGTTATTGCACCATTATACAGTTATAGTGGATTGACATTAAATATTAATAAATATGGATATTTACTCTCTACTTGCTATCTTTTGTTTATTGTAATTAGTTCTCCTAAAGATAAGAAGAGGGCGTCAACGTATTTATTTATAATGATGGAAATGTTTATAATTATTCCGATATTATCATATTATTGGATGAATACTCAGAGTATTATTTACACTACGTTTGTTACAGTATCATCAATAATAATTTCAATTATATTAAAAGCGAAACCAATTCCTATTAAAATAAAAAGTAGAACAGCAAAAATTTGGTTAAATATGATATTTGTTACTTATGTATTTAGTACCATATATCTAATTGTTAAAAGGGGTGGAATTGATATTCGTGCATTAAATTTTGATTTAATATATGATTTAAGAGCTGAGAATCAAATATCAGGATTTACTGGATATCTAATGAATTGGAGTACTAAAGCCCTTTGTCCATTTTTTTTAGCATATTTTTACTATAGAAAAAAATATATAATTATGTTATCTGTTATATTATTGCAATTAATGATGTATTTGAGTTTTGGAAATAAAGCATTTTTATTGTCTATAGGGGTAATATTTATGGGTATTGTTATTACTAAAAGAGGCAGATATATACGAGAAATGGTTTTGTGTATGACTGGATTAAATATTACTGCATATTTTTTATCTAATTTTGGGATTTCTGATTCACTGCGTACTGCAATACCATATAGACTTACTTTTATTCCAGCACAAATACAATTTCAATACTATGAATTTTTTAGTAATAGAGAAAAATTATTTTTTGCTGATGGTATTATTGGCAAATTATTAAATATACAAAGTCCTTTTTCACAAAATATATCTTTTGTAATTGGAAGTTATTTTTCACATAATGGATTGGGATCTAATTCGAATACTGGGATTTTTTCCGATGCATATGCTAATGGTGGAATAATTTTAATGATTAGTATAGCTATTGTTTTTGGAATTATTCTTAATTTTATTGATTCAATTACAGAAAAAATACCTTTGCATATATCAGTTGGTTCAGTTAGTTATATGATTTTTATTCTTAATGATACAGCACTATTGACTACTTTACTAACTGGTGGGCTGTGGTTAGTAATTCTTTTATTATTGTTATTTAATTCTAGTGCCGAAAAGGAGACTAGTTCAATAAATGTACCTAGCAATAGGTTGATAAAGAAAATTGAACATGCCAATCAAACAACATTAAATAAGGAGAAGCTACATGAAGCATAAATATATTTGTGGAAATAATAAGATAGGAATTTATAAAGATTTTACACTTAATATAATTGCATCAATTATATTAACTTTAGCGACTCAAATCATAGCATATCCTTATTTAAGCAGAATAATATCAAATAAGGAGTATGGCTTGCTATTAACTGTTATGGGAATTGTCAATGCTGTAGGAGTGTCATTAGGTAATCCACTTAATAATACACGTATTTTATTAGAAACACAATATAAAAAACAACATTTAAATGGTGACTATAACGTAATATTTATAGTTTGTGTATTAATTGATATAATTGTTGTATCTTCATTATCTAGTATTGTTTTAGATAATGAATGGTTATTAGTTATTGGATGTACTGGTATTTCAATATTAGTATTATTTCGATCATATTATTCTGCTAGTTATAGGATAAAAATTAATTATAAAAAAAATCTTTATTCAAGTATGTTTGGTTTGTTAGGATATATAGTTGGAATTGGGATTACTTCTATCACGGGCGTATGGATATTCACTTTTTTATTTGGAGAATTATTTTCATGTTTATACGTATATTTTACAGCTGCAATTATACATGACAAATTTAAAATTACAAAATTGTTTAAAATAAGTTTAAAAAAATATTCACTTCTTATGTTTGCTGCAATTATTTCCACAATGATGATGTATATGGATCGTTTTTTTATATATCCTATATTGGGACCTGAGCAAGTTTCTATATATAATGTAGCTTCTTTTTTAGGAAAAACGGCTGGTATTGTCATGAATCCAATTGCAGGTGTTTTACTAACTTATTATGCTAAAGAAAATCAATTAAGTCTTTCTCAGTTTTATAAACAAATTGGAATATTTGTAGGGGCTTCAACATTGTTCTATAGTGCAATTCTTTTAGTGGGATTGCCTGTTACTAAGGTATTATATCCTAAAATTGTTGATAGTACTATACCAATTTTTGCAATAGCAAATTTAGCAACTACTATTTTTATGCTAGGCAATATAATACAACCAACTTTAATAAGATTTTGCAGTTCAAAATGGCAACCTATTATCCAAGGAATATATTTTATTTTATATATGGCATTGGGAATTATTGGGATGAGACATTACGGGCTTATAGGATTTTGCTATTCAGTTCTGATAGCTAATATAGCAAAAATTGTAATAATGATGATTATTACAACGTGGACTTTGTATAATAATTCAAAATTAAACCGAAATAAAATAATAAGTATAAAATGAGATTTAGTAATATAGGCTATCGTTTGGGGTGATTAAAAGTATTTACTAATAGTATACCTAATACATATTTAGGAACAATAAACAAAATATAAAAGCTTAGAAATGAGTTAATTAGAAAATATAAAGTAAAACGAACGATATAGTTGTTATAGGGCTAAGCTATGAATCTTTACCAAAAGCAAACAGAAATAGGTTATTGTTATTTTATAGTTATGAAATTATCAAAATTGAAATAAGTAATTGTTATAAAGAATTGGAGGGTTACAATGAAAATAATAACAGTAGTTGGAGCAAGACCGCAGTTTATAAAAGCCGCCGCTGTTTCAAATATTATAAGACAAAAATATAAAGAAATTATTATTCATACAGGACAGCATTATGATGAAAATATGTCAGAAGTATTTTTTAAAGAACTTAATATTCCTAAGCCAGATTATAATCTTGAAGTAGGTTCAGGAAATCATGGTCTGCAAACAGGTAGAATGATTATCAAACTTGAAGAAATATATTTAAAGGAAAAACCAGATATGGTTTTAGTTTATGGTGATACAAATTCAACTTTTGCAGGTGCTTTAGCAGCAAGTAAACTTTTAATACCAGTAGCCCATGTGGAAGCTGGGCTTAGAAGTTTTAATATGGCTATGCCTGAAGAGCAAAATAGGATACTTACAGACCATATAGCAAATAAACTATTTGCACCTACAGAAACTGCAATTAATAATCTCCATAATGAAGGCATAAATAAGGATGTATATAATGTTGGAGATGTTATGTATGATGCTGTTTTGTACTTCAAAAAAATTGCTAAGGAAAAATCAACAATTATAAATGATCTTAATTTAAAACGAAATCAATATATATTAACTACAATACATAGAGCAGAAAATACAAATGATATTAATAGACTTAAAAATATTATTGAAGCCCTTAATGAAAGTAAAGCAAGGATTATATTACCAATGCATCCACGTACAAAAAAATATATAGATAATTATGGGTTAAGCATAGGAGAAAATATTTCTGTAATAAATCCTATTGGATATCTAGACATGATAAATCTTGAAATGAATGCTGAAAAAATAGTGACTGATAGTGGAGGAGTACAAAAGGAAGCATTTTTCATGAAAAAACCTTGTATTACAATGAGAGATCAGACGGAGTGGATTGAAACAGTTGAAAAAGGATGGAACATAATAGTTGGAACAGATAAAAATAAAATTATAGGTGGTATCAAGACTTTTAAACCACACGGAGAACAGGATAATATTTTTGGGGATGGTAATGCAGCAACAAAAATACTTTCTATTTTAACAGGACATAATTAATAGTGTATTAAATTAATATATGAAATATTAGTTCATTCGATGATGTATTCAATTGTTATGTGGATACTTCTAAAATGAAGACTCAATTACACTACACATGTAAATGTTATAGAGCAGAGTAGTAATTTTTGGCGCAAATATTGATTGGATTCCAAAATCTAGAATTATTTTTAAAATATAACAAAGAAAAGAAGTGAATCTCAAAATGAAAAAAGTAATGCTCATCTTTGGTACAAGACCAGAAGCAATAAAAATGTGTCCTTTGGTAAAAGAACTGAAGACACGAAAAAATATTAAAACAATTGTTTGTGTTACTGGACAACATCGTCAAATGCTTGATCAGGTACTTGAAGCTTTTGATGTTGCTCCTGATTATGATTTATCTATAATGAAAGATAAACAAACTCTTTTTGATGTAACAACTAATATTTTAAACAGAATTAAAGAAGTATTAGAAGCAGTAAAACCAGATGTGGTGCTAGTTCATGGAGATACATCTACAACCTTTGTTACAGCTTTAGCTTGTTTTTACTTACAGATTCCAATTGGACATGTTGAAGCTGGACTCAGAACCTATAATATATATTCACCATATCCAGAAGAGTTTAACAGACAGGCTGTTGGTATTATAGCAAAGTATAATTTTTCTCCCACTGAGTTATCAAAAGAAAATTTACTTAAAGAAGGTAAAAAATATAAATCTATCTATGTTACTGGAAATACTGCCATAGATGCCTTAAAAACTACTGTTAGGGAAGATTATACTCATGACCAACTTAAATGGGCAGAAGGTAGTAGACTTATTATGATAACTGCTCATAGAAGAGAGAATCTAGGTGAGCCTATGAGAAATATGTTTAGGGCCATTAAAAGGATAGTAGATGAAACACCAGATATTAAAGCTATTTATCCTATTCATATGAATCCTGTAGTAAGACAAGCTGCAAATGAAATTCTTGGAGATTGTGATAGGATTAGAATAATTGAGCCACTTGATGTATTAGATTTTCATAATTTCCTTTCTAGGTCTCATTTGATTTTAACTGATAGTGGTGGTATCCAGGAAGAAGCTCCAAGTTTAGGTAAGCCTGTCCTTGTTATGCGTGATACCACAGAGAGACCTGAAGGAATAGCCGCTGGTACGTTAAAATTAGTGGGAACTGATGAAGAGATTATTTATAATACATTTAAGTTATTACTTGAGGATAAATTAGAATATGAAAAAATGAGCCATGCAAGTAATCCATATGGTGATGGTTTTGCAAGTAAGAGAATAGCAGATATTTTGGAGGGTCTAGGCACTTCTGTCCAAGAAGCTGAAACATTAGAGGAAGTTGCTGCTTCAAAATAGTCTTTAAATACTAGGAGATTGAAATATGAAGGATATAGATATTAGAAATTTATTAGGTAGGGATGCAATACAACTTAAATCAGACCATATTGATAGATATATCAAGGATAAGGTTATTCTTGTAACCGGCGGTGGAGGAAGTATTGGTTCAGAGATAATTAGGCAAATAACTAAATTTTCACCAAAGAAAATTCTTATTTTAGATATATATGAAAACAATGCTTATGATTTACAAATGGAGCTTAATAGAGACTGTCCCCAGCTGTGTAAAAGTGTGATAATTACTTCAGTGAGGGATTTAGTGAGAATGGATCAGGTGTTTTGTCAGTATAGACCTGATGTGGTATTTCATGCTGCTGCTCATAAGCATGTTCCTCTGATGGAAGAGAATATGGCTGATGCAATTAAAAACAACATAATAGGCACATATAATGTTGTTAAGTGCGCCCATAAGTATGTAGTAGATAAGTTTGTATTAATAAGTACAGATAAAGCTGTGAATCCTACTAATATAATGGGAGCTACTAAGAGGTTTTGTGAACTTATAGTACAAGCTTTTAATGAAGTTAGTAAAACTGATTTTGTAGCTGTGAGATTTGGAAATGTTTTAGGAAGTAATGGTTCTGTGATACCACTATTTAAAAGGCAGATTGAAAAAGGTGGACCTGTCACAGTTACACATCCAGAGATAACTAGGTTCTTCATGACTATACCAGAAGCAGCTCAGCTTGTAATTCAAGCAGGAGGCTTTGCAGAGGGTGGAGAAATCTTTGTCCTTGATATGGGTAAACCAGTGAAGATGGTGGACCTAGCTAAGGAATTAATAGCTCTTTCAGGTTATAAACCAGAGGTTGATATAAAGATAGAGTATATAGGACTAAGACCAGGAGAAAAACTTTATGAAGAACTACTCATGGATGAAGTTGCCTTAACTTCTACAGAACACGATAAAATCTTTGTAGAAAAACCTAAAGAAGCAAATATAACCTTTATAGAAATATCTATAAAAGAATTTAAAAATGTGGACAATATGTCTAAAGAAGAAATTATAAAATTAATGCAAGAAAAGGTTCCTACTTACTACCCTATGGGATTAGATTACGGGGTATCCCCAATAGCTGAAATCTCGCAAACCCTTGCTACGTAAACAACTAGTTAACTAGTTATATAGTTTTATAGTTAAATATGGATAAAGTTAACTAGGTTTATAGCTTTATATTTATATAGTTTCCTAAGGAAAATTTTAAATAGTTAAATATAATAAAATGTAATGAGGTCTGACCCCATTACATTTTATTATATTATTAGTAAGGCGTACTACATGCTAGTGCAATTATAAAGAAGAATATATATATAGCAACGGTAAAAATGATTGAAGCTATGAATCCAAACAATGACCATTTACCTATAGCATCTGAACTTCTTGGTTTATTATCCTTCCACATAAAATAAACTATTATTCCAACGATAGGAAAGCAACAAGCTATTATATTTGCAATGGTGTCAGGCTCATCTTTTACTATTGGATGGCCATAATTATATGAATTATTATTATTCATTGATTGCTGGTTATTTGGATTTGTAGCATTGCCACATTCAGGACAGAAGGTGACGTTATCTAGAATTTCTTTTCCACATTTAGAACAATACATATGCGAATCCTCCTTAAAAATTAAGTTAGTTTTTTATTTGATTTTTGGGTTACCACAGTGTATACAGAATTTAGCATCAACACTTATTATTTTTTTGCAATTATTACAAAGAGTTTCATTTTCATCCATATTTGAAATGGCATTTGTATCACTCACTATAGGAGTACCACAAGTTGTGCAGAATTTACTGTCAGGGTTAAGTGGGGTTTTACAGTTTCTACAAACATTATCGAGATTATCTAGTACAAGTTTTTCATTAAAGTTTATAGAATTTGTGATAACTCTCTTTTTAAATATCAATTTACTAATAAATAAAGTTAATGAAATGAACAATATAAGTATTGGAGAATACTTAAGGTTTCCAAAAATGAAATCACCCAAGCCAGTAAAATAATTATCATTAAAAGTCATACTCAATACAAAACATCTGATAAAAGAGTATAATGAAAATGATGTTATAATCCCAAGGTTTATTAATAATATTTGTATAACTAAGTCAATAGTTTTAGATTTATTTTTGAAATATGAACTTATCAAGTATGATATTAGAATCGTAATAATATATATTCCGTAATAACATAATTCTAATAATAGGAATGGCACATTATCTATGCTAATATCATTTTTGAACATATTTATGGGTATAGCTAAAATTGGACCTAGAAATAAAAAAATGCAAGTACTTAATCCCACGTCTAAGATGTTAGAGGAAGCATACCCTATAAACACTAGAATTGCTAAGAGGAAGCATAATATAACCTCATAAAGTACATCATTAAAAGGT
Organism: Clostridium sp. UBA3061; assembly: GCF_002367465.1. Lineage (NCBI taxonomy): Bacteria > Bacillati > Bacillota > Clostridia > Eubacteriales > Clostridiaceae > Clostridium > Clostridium sp. UBA3061. Next base: position 320,242 of record NZ_DFCF01000012.1, read on the forward strand.
ACAAAATCTATAATTAAAGATGTAATTATAGCTATAGAAGTGGCAATGACAAGACAAATTATTTTTTTAGTATTAATGGATTTTTTATCATAATTAATCATTCTATTTAATTCCTCCAATGAGGCATATATTATAGGCCCCTCAAAATTTTTTGCAATTTAACTCCATGACTATAACCAAGTTTTCCAATAAAAATAATAATATATATTGTAGCAATGCCAGCTAAAATACCTGTGATTAGCCTTCTTGTATTTGTACTTGTCCACTTTCCTAAGTATTGTCCTATACCATCAATTCCGATAGGTATCAATAGAACAAAACTAAACATCAAGGGTATTTCTATGAAAAATGCCATTAGTAATGCTATTAAGTATCCAATTAATATACCAGTGCAACGAGCACAAATAGGAAACTGCTTTCCTTTATAAAAGAATGAACGCTCAGGTAGCTTGTGACATATAAAAAGATAGTCAAGTATTTTCATATTTTGATTTTTTCCTTTCTCATTAAAACCCATTAGTTGCTAGCCTAAACACAATGAATAATATGTATACAATTATGATTTTATGCGGATTTTGATTAAAGTAGTAGCTAATATATTAAGCTACTACTTTAATCAAAACATTATAATATAAAAAATAATTAAAAGTTTACAGTTATTCTAGTAAGAAGAAAATGAACTTCCAGCTAAGCCTAATATAATACAGAGTATGTATATAATAACTACGGCAATAACCCCACCGATGGCCCATTTGCAAACTGCACTTGAACTCTTTGGTTTTGTATCCTTCCAAACTAAATAAAGTACTAGTCCAACTATTGGAAAACAACAACTTGCTATGTTTGCAAGGGTGTTTGGCTCATCGTTAACAATTGGTTGCCCATTGTTATATGTATTTTGAATATTTCCCATTGATTGTTGTTGGCTAGTTGGATTTGTATTATTGCCACATTCAGGACAGTAGATGGCATTGTCAGGAATTGATTTCCCGCATTTTGAACAAAACATGTATATATCCCCCTTAAAATTAAAATATTGTATAAATTCCATTAACAATTGTATCATTTATTGTAGAAATAGTAAACAATTTAGGTACAAAAGTAACTCCCTAAGCCTGCTGAGGCAAAATAAGACATATTCACGACTTGTTCATAATTATTGTTGTACTTATAGTAAGTGGATGCAGCATAACGGAGCCCATTTAATTCCAGGAACTCTTTTTTCTCTACAACGAGCATTTATGGTGAGCCGGTAGGTAGAAAGAATTTTGCTTCCTCACCAGGGTTTGAATTTATCAAATTAAAGGAAATTAGAGGAGATTAAAGGAAATTAAAGGAGAAACATTAAAATATATAGATAAAGCTTATAATCATGATAAAATAAACATAGAAGATTATAATGAGATGACAATAATAATGGATGATATTATGAAATTAATTAAAGATAGTGGAATAGATATTGATATGCTCTATGATGTTATAGCCTTATGTGCTTTTGGAAGTTATTTATTAGCAACAGAAAATTATATACCTAATAAATCAGGGGTAGAATAGCGTTAGTTTACTATGGGGTCAGATTTGTTCCATAAAATGGGAGAAAGTCTGACCCCGATTTTTAATTACATTTGGTTACCTGTTGGTTCAGATATACTCTTAAGAGCATCTTGGGCATTGTCAGAAAGAATAGGTTCAAGGGAAATATCTCCTAGTGAAACAATACCTACAAGACTATTATTTTCTACGATTGGAAGTCTACGTATCTGTTCTCTACTCATTATTTCAGCAGCATCATGAACATCCATTTCTGGGTTCCCTACAGTAGGGTTTGAAGTCATGATATTTCTCACTTTTGTTTGAGCTGAATCCTGACCTGAGGCTACAGACCTTAAAGCAATATCACGATCAGTAACAATACCATTTATCATTTTGTTACTACATACTGGTATGGAGCCAACATTATATTGTTTCATAAGTTGAGCAGCTTTTTCAATAGAATCCTCTGGGGTTAAACAAGCAACATCTTTTGACATGATTTCTTTTACTTTCATAAATTTCACCTCCATATATAGAGTAACCAATTAAATTATTATTTATTAGCTTGATATGCTGAAATTTTTGTGAAATTCATACTAGATATAGATCTATATATCAGGCTATAAAGGTCAATAAAGTCTAAAAGATTTTTAAATTAGCCTAAAAAATGCAAAATATCCTAAAAACAACCTATAAATTATAGCAAAATAGTTACAATTTTTTAATATTTATGGTAATATGATAAATAGGGGTTGACTGAATTATTAAAGTCAGACCATTCGCTAGAGAAATGAGGGGATAATTATGGGAAAAAAACTAATTTCACTTATTTTAGGCTTATCATTAACTTGTACTGTTTCGGCACCTGCCTTTGCTGCAGAATTAGAGGTAGATAAAGAAACAAAAAAAGTACAAGCTATAGAGAAACTTGAAAAGCTAAGTGATGAAACAGTGGAACTAAAGGAAAATGATGGACAAGTCTTTTTATCAGGAGAGCTTTCTGATAAAGAAGTTCCAGGCGAGGGTTCAGCAACTAAATTTTTAGAGGAAAACAAAGAGCTCTTTGGAATTGACAATACAAAAGAGGAACTAAAGGTTGTTGAAGTAAATAAAGATGACATAGGAGATACTTTTGTAAAGTTTGCACAAGTTATTGAGGGAACAGAAGTTGATAACAGCATAATAAATGTGCACTATGATAAAAACGGAGTTATAGTTAGTGTTAACGGTAACCTTGAAGAAAATAAAGAAATCACTACTCTTGGTAGTAAGGTTATTTCTCCTGAGGAAGCTATTGAAATAGCAAAAAGTCAATTTGAAATTAAAAAATTAAAAAAGACGCCAAAGGCTGAAAAGTTAGTAATAACTGAAGATGGTGTGAACTATGAAGTTTACAAGATAAATATTTTCTTTATGGAGCCTACCATAGGAAATTATGATGTTTTTGTTGAAGTAAATTCTGGTAAGGTAATTAAAATAGAAGATAAGATTAGATATAATAATCCAGTAACTGGAACAGGCATTGATGTTCTTGGAAAAACTAGAGAGTTAAATTTGAATCAATCTGGAGATCAATATCAAATGATTGATTTAACAAATAAGGGTAGCATATATACCTATGATGCAAAGAATGGCATTAGTGATGGAGATTTAGTTTCAAATACTACTGGAAAGTTTACAACTGAAGCTGATAAGTCGCCAGTTAGCGCACATCATAATGCGGGTAAGGTAATTAGCTTCTATAAAAATGTATTTCAAAGAGATAGTCTAGATAACAATGGAATGGATGTTCACTCTTTTACACACTTTGACTTGAATTATAATAATGCCTTTTGGAGTGGTGGTGTAATGATTTATGGAGATGGAGATGGAGAAGAATTTACATATCTTAGCGGAGATTTAGATGTGGTTGGCCATGAAATGACTCATGGGGTAATAGAGTATACAGCTGACCTTGCATATCATAATCAATCGGGTGCATTAAATGAATCTATGGCTGATGTGTTTGGAGTACTTATTTCAACTTATGATAAGTATAATGTTGCTAATAGAGGAACTTGGAAGTTTGACTCAGCTGATTGGGTTGTAGGAGATGATATTTATACTCCTAACATTCAAGGTGATGCTTTAAGAAGTTTAAAAGACCCTACCCTATATGGTCAACCAGCACATATGACTGAGTACTATGAGCTTGCTGATACAAAAGATGAAGATTGGGGAGGAGTTCATATTAACTCAGGGATTCCAAATAAAGCAGCATATAATATAGCTAGTAATATAGGAATGGATAAGACTGCAAGGATATATTACAGAGCATTAACTCAGTACATGCATGCGGATACTAATTTTCAACAAGCAGCATACTGCCTTGTACAAGCAGCAGCTGACTTATATGGAAAAGGATCTAATGAGATCACTGTAATAAAGAATAGTTTTGCTTCAACTGGAGTGGCATATAAAGGACAGAAACCAGTTATTTCAGGAGTTACAGCTAAGAATGCAACAGTTGGAAATGTGTTTGATACAAAAGCTGGAGTTACAGCTGCAGATCTTGAAGACGGAAGCTTAACTTCAAAAATAGCTGTTAGTGGAACCATAAATACAAATAAAGTAGGTAAATACACTTTAACTTATACAGTAACAGATAGCGATGGAAACAAGGTAAGTATACCTAGAGTTATTAATGTTGTTGCTAGAAATGTACAAATTAATGCATTAATAGGTACTGATAGATACGATACAGCAGTTAGACTAAGTAAGGGTCAATTTACAACTGCAAACACTGTAATGATAGCAAATGGTGGAGCTTTAGCAGATGGATTAGCTGCTACACCACTAGCAACCTTTAAAAAAGCACCTTTACTTTTAACAGAAGCAAGTAGTCTCCCAGAAGGAACTAAAGGTGAAATAAAGAGATTAGGTGCAAAAAATGCTATTATTGTAGGTGGAAGTGGAGTAGTTAATGACAGTGTAATAAAGGATTTAAAAGCACTAGGTGTAACTAACGTGGAGAGAATTGGTGGAAAAGATAGATATGAGACATCTTTAGAGATTGCTAAGTATATTGATAAAAATTGCTATGAAGTAAGTAAAGTAGTTATAAGTAATGGACATGGTGAAGCAGACGCTCTATCCATAGCTTCCGTAGCAGGTAGAGATAAGATGGCAATAGTTTTAGTAGAAAAGGATACAATTCCAACGAAAGTTTATAGTTGGTTACAATCAGAATCTCTACAAAATGCCTATATCATAGGTGGTACTGGGGTAGTTTCTGACAATGTACTAAGTAAGGTTAATGGAATCACTTCAGGAAATATAACAAAGAATAGATTAGGTGGCAAAGATAGATATGCAACTAATGCCATGGTTATAGATAAATTCTATGGAAGTATTGTAAATAAAACTTATATAGCAAAAGGATATGAATTAATAGATGCTCTAGCAGCAGGTCCAGTTGCAGCCCTTAATGGATCACCAGTGGTTTTATCAGATGATGACTTAACAACAGAACAAAAAACTGTACTAGATAAGAGATTTGGAAATATAATCATAAGAACTGGTGGCGGAATTGCAGATAAAGCAGTAAATTCTTTAAAAAGTTGCATTCAACAGTAATTAAGTAATAGAGTCCAAGTATTGAGGATACTACTATTTCTTAGACTTGAATATAAAGCTGGTGTGGTATTTCACACCAGCTTTTGTTATGTGTAAATCATTAGTATGTATGCTGAGCTGTGAGGCAAAAGAAACCAGAAGTTCATGTTTAAAAATTTTATAAGTTTTGTTTTTTAAACTTTAAATTTCATAATAATTGTTTGTAAGTTTTGTGCTAAATTTGATAGGTTTTCACTAGAATTTGCAATTTCTTCTATAGAGGCAACTTGCTCTTCCATGGATGCTGTTGCTTCTTCAGTTGCAGCCGCACTTTCTTCAGCAAGGGATGAAAGCTTTTCTAAAATATCTAGTATTTCATATTTTGTTTTTTCCATATTTTCTCCTGAAACATTTAATTGTTTAACTACTTTTCCAGATTCTTTCATTGATTCAGCAATTAACATATACTTATCTCTAGTATTAATTACACTACTAGCTTGTTCTTTAGATATATTAGATAGCCTTTCCATTGTATTTACAGCATTTTTAGCATTTTTTTGCAATTCATTAACCATTCCATCAATCTCTTTTGTAGAAGTTGAAGATTGTTCGGCTAATTTTCTGATTTCATCTGCTACCACTGTAAAACCTCTACCTGCTTCCCCGGCTCTTGCTGCTTCTATTGCTGCGTTTAATGCTAATAAATTAGTCTGTTCTGCTATAGAGGCAATGACATTACTTGCTTGTCCAATTTTATTAGAACTATCATTAGTTTTTAATATAACTTCATATATCTCTTTTGTTGCATCATTGCTTTCTTCTGTTATTTTTGATAGGGTATCAATGTCATTTAAACCCTCATTAACCACTTCTGCTACCTTCATTGAAGCAGTATTTAAATTTCTCACATTTTTCTGATCTTTTTCAATAATTTCTCCTAATATAGTAGCTTTTGAAGAACCTTCTTCTGTAATTAGTGATTGTTCAGAGGCTTCCATTGCTATTTCTTCTACTGTTTTTGATACTTCGTCTACAGCTATGGCTGATTGTTGTGAAGTAGCCATCAACTCCTCTGAAGCAGCAGTAACTTGTTCAGAAGAATCACTGACTTTGTCAATAATATCCCTAAGATTTTTAATTATGCCTTGTAGAGCTTGGGCTAAGGCTCCAATTTCATCATTTTTTTTAAGATAGTCTTCAGAAATATCTTCTGTAATATCTAAATTAGCTATTTTTTCTGAATGTTTTATTGTTTTTATAATAGGTTTAGTAATGGACTTACCAATTAAATATGTAATAGCAATACTAATAAATAAAATTATAGAAGTAACTATTATAATTGTTTTTTGTAGCCTAGGAATTGCAGATAAAACCTCACTCTTGTTGGCAGTAGTAATAAATATCCAATCAGTACCTTCAATAGGAGCAAATCCAGCATATAAATCATTACCTTCAAGGGAATAGGTGCTAACTCCTTTCTTATCTTTCAATGCTTTCTGAAGTAGCGTAGACATTGAGGTTAGACTTTTATCTTTTTTCATTTCTTCAGACGGATTAAACTGATTTAATACTTTTTCCCTGTCTGGATGAGCAATTATTGTTCCATTACTATTAATAATATAGCTATATCCTTCATCACCATATCCAATATCATCTATAATTTCACTTAAAGCATTTCCGTCTCTACGCCCTATTAAAGCACCTATAACTTTACCATCTCTCTCAATAGGGGCTGCATACATTAAAACAATTTCATTGGTTACACGACTAATTAATAAGTCGGATACATTCACTTCGCCATTTAAAGCCTTTTTTACATATTCTCTATCACCTAATTGGTTAGTTGATCCATTTGAATAACGGGCAGTACCATCAGGATCAACCACAGCAATATCAAGAAAATTTAGTCCTTCTACTTGTCTTTGTAGTATAGGTTGTTGTAATGTCCAATCCATGCTCTTAATTTTGTCTAATAGAGCTATTGTTTTTAAGCACTGTTCTTGAGTCTCACTTCTACTCTCTGTTACTCGTGCTCCTTCGGCTGCTAGTGAAACTAGAGATTTTTCTGCTTCTTTTGTAAGAGCAATATTAATATTTTGTGTAGAAATCACCTCTAATGAAATTGATGATAATAAAATTAGCACAGAGAAGTAGATAACTAATTTTGTTTTAATACTTTTTATTTTAAACTTCTTTTTAAAGTTTTTTAGATTTTTCATTTTCATCCCTCCATTTAATTAATCTATAGATTTTGATTTTAATAACTACTACTTAAGGGTAGATATTTATAACATGCTAGATGCGACATAGTGTAAATAGGTTACTTTAAAAATAAATATTGAAAAATATGTAGTTTGTATTCCAATTCATATTATAACAAATTATCCTATAAAACAACAGAATTAAAATATTTTATACAAATAATACTAATTTTTTAACTTAAACAATCAAAAAAGTTAGGCTTAAGTTGTTAACTAATGAAGCTTAAACCTATAGAAATTGAAGATAGGAGTTCTAAATTTCAATATTACTTTGAAAACATACAAATATAGGATATAATATACTGGTAAGGAGGGGAATATATGAGAAAAGATAGGATACAAACCATATTATGCATAGTATTATCCGTTGCGTTAATTGCTACTTTAGCTTTAGGTATAAATAGATCTAAGAAGGAAAAAGAAAAGATTTTAGAAAGTAAGAAACTATATGAAAGCTCAATAAATCTAACATCTAAACTGGGAGAAGAGAAAAAAGAAGGTAATGTTAAGAGAGAAACCAAAGGAAGTGAAGAAAAGTTCATTTTGGAAGGAAAAACTCTACTTTCTCTTGGAGATGGAGTTTCAAAAGGAAGTACATATCAAGAAAAGGTAAAAACTCTTTTGAATTTAAAAAGTGTAACAAATAACTCTAATAATGGCTTAGTTATGAGTAGTATGCTTAACTTAATTAATGTAGAAGCCCTCAAGGATATAGATATTATAATTATTATGGTAGGTACTAATGACTACACTAAAGGAAGAGCTCTAGGAACTAAAGATGATGGGGGAGAAGTTGAATCTTTTTACGGAGATGTGCAAGCGGTTATAAATACATCACAAAAGGCTAAGCCTGAGGCAAAACTTGTATTTTTAACTCCGTTAAAGCATGGATATATTGAAGGACAGCCAAGCCATCCTGATAAAAACAATATTGATCTTGGTCTAGAGGATTACTCCATGGCAATTAAAGAAGTATGTAATAAAAATTCTATACCAGTAATAGACTTATTTAATGAAAGTGGAATAGAAGCAGATAACATAGCTGATTATACTGTAGATAATATGAACCTAAATGAAGCTGGAAACGAAAAAGTAGCCAAGACTATCAGCGAAGGTTTAAAGGAGATATTTAAGTAGGATATACTAAAGTGGATACACATAGTAGATATGCTAAAGTAGATATGCATAATAATATTGTAATTTTGTGATATAGATGAAAATTCTTAGAAATGACAAAAGTTAATCAATGCAGAAACCATTAAATTTTGATTTCAAATGATTAACTTGTCATGAATAAGAATTTTCAATAGGAATTATTTAAATTGCTTATTATTTTGAAAGTATTTATACACATAAAGAATTAAGTGAGAACCTTAGCTTGTTAAGAGCTACGGTTCTTCTTTTTGCTGCTGTTGAATAGTTAAGGTTTCTGGATTTTGAATAATCTTTTAGGTTGCCTTCACAATTTATGTATATGAAGGTTATTAGATCTCTTAGGTTATCTTGGAGGTTGTCCACTTCTCTTTTTATAAGTTTATACATTTCTTTTTCTATAAAACTATCTTCAGTTGATGCATCAGCTATTAAAGTATCCTCTATTCTAAGGTTAGTTTCAATTGGAGCTTCGATGGTTTGTACTTCATTATCTTTTGCTCTTTGCCTTATTAGGTAATTAAAGTTATTTTTTATTGCATAGGATATATAAGCTGTAAAATTGCCTTTTTCCGGAGTGTATTTTTCAAGGCAACGCATTAAGGTTATGTTTCCCATTTGAATTAAGTCTTCCATTTCATAGCCTCGGACATGAACCTTTGAAGCTTCTTTAATTATTAGGTATTTGTATTCATTAATCAATTCTTCCATTGCACTTTGGTCTTTATTTTTTGCTTTTAATATAAGATTCTTTAAATTGGAATAATCCATAGATATAACCCCCTAAAATACTTTAATAATATATATGCATTTTTTTGAAAAAGTGGAAATATAACTGATAAAAAATTTTAACACAAACATTAGTTTGTGTAAATATACAATTGAAATATTTGGATAAAAAATATCTGAACAAAATATTTGAATAAAAATATCTGGATTAAAATTTTAATTTTATATTTATATGTTTTCTTATAATATATAGTGAAAGAGGAACAATATATATAAGGGAAATATATAAGGGAGAAATATACAGGATATTGATATACTGTATTAGTTGATAATTAAAACAGAATAATATATATTATCAAAAGATAAGAGATTTAAATGGTTTGAATATATTCTTTCTGTATTATAAAAAAATTTTAAAATAATGCAGAATATCTTGCAATAGATAATAATTGTTTGTTAATATGTAAGTATGGAAGATAATATGAATGCGGAGGTAATGAAATGGAACCTTTAAAATTAACTAATTCAGTTCATTGGGTTGGGGTTAATAATCCTGAACTTAGAGTATTTGACATAATAATGGAAACAAAAATGGGAACTACATATAATTCCTATTTAATTGAAGATGAGAAAATTACTATTGTTGACACAGTTAAGGATGGATACTTTGAACAATATTTAAAGAATATTAAATCTATTATTGGTGATAAAAAAATAGATTATATTGTAGTTCAGCATACAGAACTTGATCATAGTGGTTCATTAAAGGAACTATTAAAGGAATATCCAGAAGCTCAGGTTGTTGGATCAAAGGCTGCAGTAAGATATCTTAGAGGAATTATAAACATGGAATTTAAGTCTATAGATGCTTCAGGAGAGCTATCTATAGGAAAGAAGACATTAAGATTCGTAAATGCACCAAATCTTCACTGGCCTGACAGTATATTTACTTACTTAGCAGATGAAAAGATATTATTTACATGTGATTTTATGGGATGTCATTATTCACCAAGTGGGTGCATTACTGATAGTTGTTCTGGAAACTATGAAACTGAAATGAAGTATTATTTTGATGTTATCATGGGACCTTTCAAAAAATTTATTAATACGGCCCTTGATAAGATTGAAAATATAGAAACTGAAATTATTGCTCCTAGCCATGGTCCAATTCATATTGATGATAGAGAGTATTATAAAAATTTATATAAAACTTGGGCTAAGGAAGCTGCTATTGAAGAAAAAAACATCCAAATATTCTATGTTTCTGCCTATGGAAATACAGAAAAGGTTGCAAATCATTTAAAGGATGCCATTGAAAAAAGAGGAATTAAGGCTGGAGTTCATGAAATTACAACTACACCTTTAGAGGAACTTGTATCTCTTGTAGAAAAGTCAAGTGGTATATTAGTAGGTTCTCCTACTATAAATCAAGATGCAGTGGAGCCAGCTTGGAATTTACTTGCTCATGTTAGTGCTATTGTAAATAGAGGTAAAATTGCTGGAGCTTTTGGATCTTATGGTTGGAGTGGAGAAAGTGTGCCTATGCTTTCAGAGAGATTAAAGAGCCTTAAATTTAATGTAATTGATCCAGGTTTTAAATTTAACTTTGTACCAAGTGAAGAAGAACTTAAGCTAGCAGATGAATTTGCTGATAACTTCCTTGGAATGTTAAAATAAATTTAGTATATAATAATAGATTATGGTATATTATTAAGGTATGAGATATAATATAAAAAATGTTATATTCCATACCTTTTTTCATAGCCAATACTAATTACAAACTTAATAATATGTTTACATGAAAGATTTTATTAGGGAATAGGCTATAGAGAGAAAATATGGTAAAATGTAAGAAAGCTGATAAATTTCATTGCATTTTTATAGGAGTGATTATATTGAAGTGGTTAAATAAATTAGAGAGAAAATATGGCAGGTATGCCATTAGTGGATTGATGAAATACATTGTAGCAGCTAATTTGGCTGTATTTTTATTAGAGGTTATAAATCCAGGGTTAGAGGCAAACCTAATGTTAATACCTCAGGCAGTAATGGCAGGTCAAGTGTGGAGGTTAGTTACCTTTATTTTAATTCCACCAGCAACTAGTGCCTTTTGGATACTCTTTACCCTTTATTTCTATTATATTATAGGTATGGGGTTAGAACAGGCTTGGGGAAGCTTTAAATTTAATATATATTATTTAGTAGGGATGATTGCTACCATAATTGTCTCTTTAATTGGAGGTAGTCCTGCTACAGGGGTATTTATAAATCTAACTTTATTTTTAGCCTTTGCATCCATATATCCTAACCATGAAGTTTTACTATTTTTCATTTTACCAGTTAAAGTTAAGTATTTAGGAATTTTAAATGCAGTGCTTTTGGCACAACAGTTTATAATGGGTGGAGTTGGAATAAAACTCATGATCCTTGCATCCTTAGCTAACTACTTTATTTTCTTTGGAAAAGACTTTATAGAGTTATTTAAAACTAAGAAGAAAGTTAAGAGGAATAAGGAAAAATTTAAAGTCATAGAGATGAAAGATTATGTACGTCATAGATGTACTGTATGTGGAATAACTGAAAGAGATGACCCTAATATGGAGTTTAGATATTGTTCAAAATGTAGTGGACATAAGGAATATTGCATGAATCACTTGAAAAATCATGAACATATTAATGATTAGTAGTGTATACCATGACTTTTTGTTAAAAAATTAAGGGATCCATCAGAATTAAATGCTAACTATTAAGGTTAGTTAAATTTTGATGTATTCCTTTTTTATTCCATGACTACCAGCTCTAGTATTCCCATCTTATTTAAAGGTGAGGAAAGAGCTTCTATATCCTAGGATAAGGATTTCTATATATGAAGGAGGAAAATTTATGAGATATGAAGGTGCAGTTTATAGACCACCTAGTGAAGGAAGAAGTTTAATAGTTCAAGCTACCATTGGTTGTTCTCACAACAAATGTAGTTTTTGTAATATGTATAAGGCAAAGCAGTTTAGAATGAGGGATTTAGAAGAAGTAATTGAGGATTTAGTTTGGGCTAGGGAGAGGTATGGATATATAGAAAAAATATTTATAGCTGATGGTGATGCTCTTATTATGCCTACAGAAAGACTTATTACAATTTTGGATAAAATTAAAGAATTATTTTCAGAATGTAAAAGCATTACTGTATATGCTAGTCCCAAGTCTATTTTACTTAAAACTCCAGAAGAACTAAAGCTTTTAAAAAGTAAGGGTTTGGAAATGGTATATCTAGGTATAGAAAGCGGAGATGATGAGGTTCTGCTTAAAGTGAATAAGGGAGCAACCTCAAAGGAACTTATTGAGGCTGGAAGAAAAATTAAGGATAGTGGAATAAAACTATCTTGCACTCTAATAAGTGGCTTAGGTGGGTTAGAAAACTGGAAAAATCATGCTTTAAACTCAGCAAAGGTTATTAATGCCATAAATCCAGATTATCTAGGCCTTTTAACTCTTATGACTCCTGAAGATGCACCTATATATGAAGAAATAAAAAGAGGAGCTCTTATGCTTTTAAATCCTAGGGAAGTAATGGAGGAGGTTTATCACCTTGTTAAAGAACTAGATCTTACAAACTGCATATTTAGAAGCAATCATGCATCAAACTATGCACCACTAGCTGCAGTATTAGGTAAAGAAAAGGAAAGATTACTTTCAGATATAGAAGGTTTTTTAGCAGGACAAAATAACTTTAAACCAGAATATTTTAGAGGGCTTTAATAATATTGAAATAAAGCCCTCCCTTTGATATAATTAGGATGTTAAAAAACTTTAAAACCTAATGGAGAAGGTTAGCACATAATGTAAACCATTACCTAATTTCAACAGAGCCTAAATATTAATGTACTATTTAAATTAAAGAGCTGTTTAAATTAAAAACAGTCTATTAAGGAAGGATGTTAATAATGAAAAATACATACATAAATATTCTTAAGAGAGAAGTTATACCAGCCTTAGGATGTACAGAGCCCATAGCTCTAGCCCTTGCAACGGCGAAATGTAGTCAAGCTTTAGGAGGAGTTCCAGATAGGGTTACGGTTCTTGTTAGCTGTAATATTCTAAAAAATGGTATGGGAGTAGGAATACCTGGTACAGGAATGGTTGGTTTAAATATTGCAGCAGCCCTTGGAGCTATTGGTGGCAATGCAGAGGCAGGATTAGAGGTTTTAAAGGATGTTACTAAGTCAGATATTGATAAATCAAAGGAATATTTAGCAGAGGGCAAGGTTACAATAGACCTTACTAAAGCGCCGGAAAAACTTTATGTAGAGGTTATTGGACATAAGGGCCATGATAGCTCTTCTGTAATAATTAAAAATAAACATAACAATATAGTTTTAATTACTAGAAATGAAGAGATATTGTTTGAAATCGAAGAGGTTAAAACTGTAGCTACAGAGGATAATGGAGACGAGGAACAGTTATCTGTTAAAGATATATATGAATTCATAAAAACTGTACCCTATGAGGATATAGAGTTCTTAATGGAAGGTATAGAAATGAATCGTAGAGTTTCAGAGGCTGGAAGAAAAGAAGAATATGGACTTAAAGCAGGAAAAATTTTATTAGATGGAAAGAACAGTAAAATGTTTGCAGATTCACTTCAAACCTATGCCATGGGATTAACTGCTGCAGGCGTTGATGCTAGAATGGATGGATGTACACTGCCAGTAATGAGTACAGCAGGTAGTGGAAACCAAGGATTAACAGCTACTTTACCTGTAATTGCAGCGGCAGAAAAACTAGGAGTTAGTGATGATACTTTAGTTAGAGCCGTAGCCCTTAGTGATCTTATAACTATTCATGTAAAAAGCTTTATAGGAAGACTTTCAGCTCTATGTGGATGTGGAGTTGCAGCTTCAATTGGAGCTAGTTGTGCCATTGTTTATATGCTAGGAGGAGAACTATGTGCTATAAATAAAGCTATAAAAAATATGGTGGCAGACGTTTCTGGTATGGTATGTGATGGAGCAAAGCCAGGATGTGCTCTAAAAATTTCTACAGCAGTAGGTACATCAGTGCTATGTGCAGCCCTTGCATTGGAAGGGGTAGAAGTATCATCTCATGATGGAATTGTTCATGAGGATGTGGAGAGAACTATAAAGAATATGGCAGATTTAGGGGTAGTTGGAATGGCTGATGCAGACAGAGTTATCCTTAATTTGATGATGTGTAAGTAAAAAGGATGAATTTTTAACTTGTAAGGGATAAATTTTTAACTCGTAATAGTTGACAGTATGGTTTAAATTATCTATAATTTTATAGGAAATTAAGTTTTGTAAAACTAAATAGAAGTGTAATTTTTAAAATTATACAAGTGCTGAAGCAAACCACTTTGATAACCTTCAAAGTGGTATTTTTTTTTGCCGGAAAGGAGAATATCTATGACTAAGAAAACTTTAAAAGAATTATTTTATGATAAGAAATTTTATAAGATGGTATTATTTCTAGCTTTACCAATTATATTGCAGAATCTAATAGCATCCTCAGTAAATATGCTAGATACTTTGATGATAGGAAGAGTTGGAGAAGTTGAGTTAGCAGCAGTAGGTATTGCTAATCAATTTTATTTTATATTTAGCTTATTTATAATGGGAATAAGTTCAGGATGTGCAGTTTTTATAGCTCAACTTTGGGGGAAGAGAGATAAAAATAATATACAGAAGGTTTTAGGTATAGGAATTATAAGTAGTGTTCTTATAACCAGTGTTTTTAATTTAGTAGGAGTATTATTTCCAGAGAAAATAATTTCAATTTTCAACATAGATCCTCAAGTTATTAAGATAGGGGCTAGCTATTTAAAAATAGTTTGTTTTAGTTATATCTTTACAGCTATATCTTTTAACTATGCAGCTGCTTTAAGGAGTGTAGAAAATACTGTACTTCCAATGCTAGCTAGTTTTTTAGGGTTAGTTGTAAATGGAGTTCTTAATACTGTCCTTATATTTGGTTTATTAGGTTTTCCAGCAATGGGAGTTAGGGGGGCAGCTATTGCCACCATAATAGCTAGAGGTTCAGAATGTGCACTTTTAGTTTTATATACCTATACTTCTAAGAATATTTTAGCTGCCAAAGCTAAAGATTTATTTAATATTACAAGAGAGCTGACTAAAAGTGTATTTGTAACTATGATACCAGTGCTTTTAAATGAAGCTTGTTGGGGGTTGGGGAACCTAACCTACGCAGTAATTTATGGAAGAATAGGAACTCAAGCTACGGCATCTATACAAATATGTACAACCATCTTTAATCTATTTATGATTATAACCTTTGGACTTGCCAATGTGGCGGTGGTAGTTATAGGTAAGGAAATTGGAGCTGGAAGAGAAAAGCGAGGATTACTTTATGCTAGAAGACTATGTGTAATTTCTTTGATTACAGGAGTTATATTAGCTGTAGTTTTAGCTATAACTTCACCAATAGTTTTAACTGTGTTTAAAGTTTCTGAGGAAGTGCTAAGAAATTCTTTAAGGATTCTATATGTATACTCTGCTCTAATGCCTCTTAGAGTATTTACAGTAATTTTGGTAGTTGGAATCTTAAGAGGAGGCGGTGATGCTAAATATGGTGCCATTGTACAGGGTATAACTCTATGGGGCATCGGAATCCCATTATCTTTTGTGGCAGCTTTTATATTACATCTACCAATATATTTGGTGGTTTCAGTTACTGCAGCAGAGGAAATTGTAAAATGTATTATTGTAGTTAGAAGATATAGAAGTAACAAGTGGATAAATAATATAGTAAATCAAGTTTCTAAGGAAAGTGTAGAAATAGTTATATAATTCTTTGTGTATCGGTATGTGTTGCTTAGCAATTATCATACCGATTTTTTTAGTGAACTGTTGTCAGCCGAAAAAAATTTATATATAATTTATTATAAGGGAATTATTTGAAAATTATTTAAATAAAATATTTTGGGTGGGGTATATTATGACATATAAAGAAATGAATTTAAAAATGCGAGATGGAAAAGAGATTTATTTATACAAATGGGAGCTAGATGAAGGTGTTAAACCTAAGGGAGTTATACAACTTATTCATGGTATGGCTGAATATGGTAGCAGATATGATAGATTTGCAAAGGAATTGGTTAAGGATGGTTTTATAGTTTATGCTGATGACCATAGAGGCCATGGAAAATCTGCAGAAAGCCTAAGTGCTTTAGGATATATTAGCGATAATGATGGATTCCATGACATGGTTCATGATCAACGTGAAATAAATAATTTTATAAAAGAAGAAAACCCATCACTAGATATTTATATTTTTAGTCACAGTATGGGGTCTTTCATAGCACAAAGGTATATGGAGATATATGGAGACACTGTTAAGGGTGTAATTTTATCTGGAACTGGTGGTAAACCTAATACTTCAATGAATATGGGAATATTTTTGTCAAAGGTTATAATGAATCTTAGGGGTAGAAGATCTAGTGGAAAGTTAATGGATGATTTAGGCTTTGGAAATTACAATAAGCTAGTAGAAAATCAAAAAACTAAATATGATTGGTTAAGTAGGGACGAGGAGGAAGTAGAAAAATATATTCTAGACCCCTATTGTGGAGGAGTGTTTCCGGTATCCTTTTTCTATGATTTTTTAAAGGGAATGAAGGCAATACATAAAAAGGACAATCTTGCTAGCATACCAAAGAACTTATCTATAACCATGTTTAGTGGTGATAAGGACCCAGTAGGAAACTATGGCAAGGGAATATTATCTCTAGTTGATACTTTTAAAAGTTTAGGTATTAAAAATTTAAGTTATAAACTATATGAAGGTGGAAGACATGAAATATTAAATGAAATAAATAGGGATATGGTTACAGAAGATATTAAGGCGTGTTTAAATAGCTGGGTTAAAGGGGATAATTAGATTAGTAGGATTATCTCTAGTTTGACATATTAATCATTACAATATAGAATAGATAGAGTTGTAGTTATTTGAATTTACTATGGTTTGCAAGTGTTGTTTATGAGAAAATTATAGGAAGTTTTGCCATTGTAAAACAAATGACTTCTTATGGAAAGATGTTACTTAATTTGGAGGAATGATTATGTCAAAAACCATAGAATATAAAGATCTAACTGGAGACTATGTCCTTGTTGATGTGAGAAGTACAGGAGAATTTAATGAGGCTACTATTAACGGTGCAGTAAGTATTCCTCTTTTTAATGATGAAGAAAGAGCAATTATTGGAACCATATATACTAGAAAAAGTACTGAGGAAGCAAAGAGATTAGGGGTAGAGACAGTATCTAAAAAACTACCTTATATATATGATAAAATTCATGAGCTTGAAAAACAACATAAAAATGTAGTATTATTTTGTGCTAGAGGTGGCATGAGAAGTGCATCTATTACAGATCTTTTAGGTGCCCTTGGCATGAGAGTTAGCAGAATAAAGGATGGTTATAAAGGCTATAGAGCCTTCATAAATGAGGAGTTGCCTAAGGTTAATGAAAAAGTTACCTATATAGTACTTCATGGTAATACGGGAGTTGGAAAAACTGAGATTTTAAAAAAACTTAGAGCTGATGGATATGATGTATTGGATTTAGAAGGATGTGCTAATCATAGAGGCTCCATATTAGGTGCTGTAGGCCTTGGAGATGGTACTAGCCAAAAGCAGTTTGAATCTAATATCTATGAGGAATTAAATGCTGTTAAGGGTAAATATGTATTCATTGAAGCAGAAAGTAGAAGGATAGGAAGGGTTTTAATTCCGGAATATATACATTCTGATATGAAAAGGGGACTTCACATATTTGTAGATGCTCCAATAGATTTTAGAAGTAAGATAATAATTGATGAATACACTAAAAATAATAGCTGTAATGAAGAAATTTGTGATGCACTAAGAAGATTAAAGAAACACATCAGTGAAAAAAACATAGAAATATATTGTGATATGGTTAATAATGATCAGTATGAAGAAGTGGTTAAGGAACTTATGGTAAGGTATTATGACCCACTATATACTCACAGCTCTGATAAGTATGAATATGACAAAAAGCTTATGATAAACTCCATAGATGAAGGAGTAGAAGAATTAAAAAGCTTTATAAATAATTTAAAATGTGAAGAATAAAATATGTATATTAAGTAAAGCTTATAATTAATGTTTATGAGACTTTTGTAAAATAAACTAATCTAAATAAACCTTAAGCACGTACTAATATTATTCCCTAACGATAATATTAAAGCACATGCTATATATTCCATATAAGATTAGCAATATATTTTACGAAAACATAGCAGAACAGTAATTATAGGCTTTTTCATGTAAAATTTTAATATTTACTATATTTTAAATAAAGAACATTGCGGTTCATTAAAGGGATAGAATTTCATTTTTTAAAGTAATTAGAAAAATAATAAAAAAATACCGCAAAAATAAGAACGTTTGTTTTGGAATTTCAAGAAAAAACTTTACTCCTTTGGAATAAAGTTATACAATAACAAATGTAACTCAACTTTTAAGGAGGGATAATATGGCGCAAAAGGAGAATAATAGAGGTACTTATGAAGTTACAGATCTCACATCTCTTGAAAAATTAGAGCCAGTAAGGGTTAGGCCTGGAATGTACATTGGCTCAACGGGTACTAAGGGTCTGCACCATTGTATATGGGAAATACTAGATAACTCTATTGATGAAGTTGCCAATGGATTTGGAGACAGGATAATAGTTACTTTAAGTAAGGATAAAACCGTTACTATAGAAGATAATGGAAGAGGAATACCTACAGGAATACATCCTGTTAAAAATAAATCTGGGGTGGAGATGGTTTATACAGAACTTCACACAGGAGGTAAATTCAATAATAATAACTATAAGACCTCAGGAGGACTTCATGGAGTTGGAGCTGCTGTTGTAAATGCTCTGTCTAAGTGGTTAGAGGTAGAAGTTAAACAAAAAGGAAATATTTATCTGCAAAAATTTCACTATGGATATGACAAAGAACTTAAAAGGGACATGCCGGGAACCCCAGCTACACCTTTGAAGATTGTAGGAAAGTCTAATGAAACTGGTACTAAAGTAACTTTTTTAGCAGATGGTGAAGTTTTCGGAAATGTAGATTATAAGTTTGAAATAATTGATGAAAGATTAAAGGAGCTATCCTTTCAAAATAAAGGGATTACCTTAATTCTAAGAGATGCAAGGAAAGATGATGTTGTAGAAAAAGTATATCATTCAGAGAGAGGCCTTTTAGACTTTATAGATTATTTAAATGAAAGTAAAACCGTCCTTCACAAAGAGCCAATAATTTTCCAAGGAGAAAGAGAAATTAATGGACTTATGGTATCGGGAGAAATATGCATACAGTTTACAGATTCTACGGCAGAGCATATTGCTAGCTATGTAAATAATATTCCCACAAAAGAAGCTGGTACTCATGAAACAGGATTTAAGACTGGTATGACTAGAGCCTTTAAAGAAGGTAGTAAGAAGTTAAATCTTTTAAAGGAAAAGGATAAGGACTTTGAAGGGGACGATATTAGAGAAGGTATGACTGCCATTGTAAAGGTAAGAATTACAAATCCAGTCTTTGAGGGTCAAACTAAAACTAAGCTAGGAAATGTTGAAGCCTATTCTGCAATGAATGACCTTGCCTATACTAAGCTAGGTGAATGGATAGAGGATAATAAAGAACTAGCTACTGTAATTATTAATAATGCTATTTCAGCTGCAGCTAGAAGAGAGAAAATTAAGAAAATAAATGAAGCAGAGAAGAAAAAGATAGGAAATGGTACTGCACCACTGGCAGGAAAAATAGCTGTCTGTACTTTGAAAGACAGAGAATTTACTGAGTTTATAGTGGTGGAGGGAGATTCTGCGGGAGGTTCTGCAAAACAAGCAAGGGATAGACGATTCCAAACCATAATGCCTTCTAAGGGTAAGATTATGAATACGGAAAAACAAAAATTAGAAAATGTTCTTGCAAGTGAAGAACTTAGAATCTTTAATACTGCCATAGGAACTGGAGTTTTAGAAAACTTTAAACCAGAGGAATTAAAGTATGGAAAGATAATTATACTAAGTGATGCCGATGTGGATGGATATCATATCAGAACCCTTTGGATGACTTATGTTTATAGATATATGAGACAACTTATTCAAAATGGAAATTTATTTATTGCATTACCACCTCTTTATAAGGTTTATAAAATCACTAAAAATGGTGAGGTTAGTAAGTACGTTTATAATGATGAAGAGCTAAATAAGGCTAAGAAGGAAATTGGTAAGGGTGCATTAATTCAAAGGTACAAAGGGTTGGGAGAGATGAATGCAGACCAACTTTGGGATACTACATTAAATCCGGCTACTAGAACTCTTCAAAGGGTTACCATTGAGGATGCTGCTAAGGCTGAAAAGATGATTTCCTTGTTCATGGGAGATGTGGTAGAGCCAAGAAGAAACTATATGTACAATCACGGTGAATTTTAGGAGGTGTTACAATGGCAAAGAAAAAAGAACCAATTCCAATAGATAATAATATTATAGATGTTTCTATAGATGAGGCTATGCCAGAGAACTATCTTCCCTATGCTGTAGAAGTATCAAAGGATAGAGCTCTTCCAGACGTAAGGGATGGACTAAAGCCTGTTCATAGAAGAATTTTATATGGAGCTTATATGCTTAAGGCATTCCCAGATAAGCCATATTATAAGTCTGCCAGAATAGTAGGAGATATTCTAGGTAAGTACCATCCCCATGGAGATACATCAGTTTATGATGCCATGGTAATTTTATCTCAGGATTTTACTACAAGAAAGCCCCTTATAGATGGTCATGGAAACTGGGGATCTATAGATGGAGATAGTGCAGCTGCCATGCGTTATACAGAAGCTAGACTATCTGGCATTGCCTTAGAAATGCTTAAAGATATTGATAAAGATGTAGTTGATATGATGGATAACTACTCTGATACAGAAAAGGAACCTACAGTTTTACCTGCAAAATATCCAAACCTCTTAGTTAATGGAGCCTTTGGTATTGCTGTAGGATTGGCTACCAATATTCCACCCCATAACTTAGGAGAGGTTATTGATGGAGCCATTGCCTATGCAGATAATGAGGAAATAACCACTAGAGAACTTATGGAATACATAAAGGGACCGGATTTACCTACTGGTGGAATATTAATGGGAAAGGATTCTTTAGTGGCTGCCTATGAAACTGGGGAAGGAAAAGTGGTTTTAAGAGCTAAAACTCATTTTGAAACCTTGGAAAGTGGTAGACTTGGTCTTGTTATTTCAGAGTTTCCTTATAGAAAAAATAAGGCTAAGCTTCTTCAAGCCATATCTGATTTAACAGGGGATAAAAAGCATAGCAAAGCAGTGGAAGCCATTGCGGATATTAGAGATGAATCTGATAGAAATGGTATTAGAGCCGTTGTAGAATTTAAGAAAAACACTACAGAGGAAACGGCGGATAGAGTCCTTAAATATCTATTTAAGAGAACGGAGCTTCAATGTAATATATCCTTTAACATGGTGGCTTTAGCTGGTGGAAAACCTAGGACCATGGGACTTAGGACTATAATTAAATACTATATAGAACATCAAAAGGAAGTTATTACAAGAAGAACAAAAAGAGAGCTAGAAATAGCAGAAAAGAGATTCCATATTGTAGAAGGCTTTATTAAAGCTATTGGAATCATGGATGAAATAATTAAAACTATTAGGGCATCTAAATCTAAAAAGGATGCAGGAGAAAATTTAATAAGCAAATTTGGCTTTACTAACCCTCAAGCAGAAGCTATTTTAGAGTTGATGCTTTATAGACTTACAGGTCTTGAAATTAAGATATTCCAAAAGGAACATAAGGAATTAGAGACTAAGATTAGGGGACTTAAGAAGGTATTAAGTAGTGAAAAGGAGCTTATTAAAGTTATTAAAAAGGAGCTTCTAGAGGTTAAGGAAAAATATGATGACCCAAGGAGAACTACTATTTTAGAAGATGATAGTGATGCTAATATTCAATTAGAAGAACTTATAGTAGAGGAAGATGTGGTAGTAACCATGTCTAAGGATGGATATGTTAAGAGAACTGCTTTAAAATCCTTTATTAGAACAACACAAAATACTGAGGATATAGAATATAGAGAAGGAGACTTTAATAGATTCTTCTTTGAATGTAATACCAGAGATACCCTATGTATCTTTACAAATCAGGGAAATATGTATCAATGTAAGGTTGCAAATTTAATTGAGTTTAAGTGGAGAGACAAGGGTGAGAGAATTCAAGGATTTATTAGAACTCTAGATTTAGATAAGGAACTCATAGTAAATGCCTTTGTAGTACAGGATTTCTCTATTACTAGGGATGTGCTTCTTATGACCTCTAGAGGTCTTATCAAGAAAACTGAACTTAGCAAGTTTATTACTAATAATTCAAGACTTCAAGGTATTAAGCTTAAAAAGGATGAAGAATTGATAAGTGCTGAATTAGTGGATAAAGATAGAGAAGAAAGATTTATTGAAATAACTACTGCTAAGGGATTAAACTTCATTGCACAGGAGCCTAAGGTTGAGCCAGTGGATAGAGGTATAGTTGGAAAACCTATAGTTAATTTAACCCATGGAGATAGTATAACTCAGTGTAGTTATGTAGATGAATTTAATTATAAAGAGTTCTATATAACTGTTAATAAAAAGGGGATCTTAAGAACTTCCAGTAGAAGAAGCGGAGAACCGGTTATAACTACATCAAACTCTAACGGTGAGTTATTCCTATTTACAGCTGGTGGAGAGTTGTTTAAAATGTCAGCCTTAATGATACAAAACATAGATAAAAAAGGTATTGAACTGGAAAAGCTATTTGAAGGTTATAATTCTAAGGATCCGGTGATTGCAATAATATCTGTGGATAATGAAGGAAGCTCTAAAGAAAATTTCTACTTCTTTACTGAAAAGGGTGTAGTAAAGAAAACTAGTATAGAAGAATTCACTGGTGATTTTACTAATATCTCAGCATATAAATTTAAGACTCCGGAGGATAAGCTAATTAAAGTAGAGGTTGAAGCTGACAAAGGAGAAGGGTTACTATTCACAAGAAAGGGTATGTGCCTTAAATTTGATTTAGAAGCTATAAATGTCATGGGGAAAAATGCCACTGGAGTTATGGGAATTAGCTTAAAGGATGATGATAAAGTTATCTTTGCAAAAGCAAGAAGTGGTGCTATTTCAAATAAAAATAATGAATTATGCGTAGACTTATTTGAAGAAAACCTGAAAATAACTACCCAAAATGGGCAAGAGAACATAGTGGATTTAGGAGCCTTACCAATTCAAAATAGAGCTGGTAGAGGTAAAAATGTCATTGTATTTATGGATGATGACTTTATAGAAAAGGTAGAGCTAATTAAGTAATAGAAGTAAAGTGGGGGTAGCATGGATAAGATATTTTTAAAACATGGAGTTAGGTTGCTTTATGAAAGAGTTCCAGGAAATATAACTTCTTTTACCATAGGGTTAGAAGCAGGAGCTAATAGTGAAAATTCTAATAATCTGGGCATTGCCCATGCTGTAGAACACATGGTATTTAAGGGTACCTATAGTAAAAGCGAGAAGGAAATCAATGAGATATGCAATGAGTACCTAGGATTTCATAATGCTATGACTAATTATCCCTATGTAGTTTATTATGGAAGCTCCTTAAAGGAAGATTTTAAAAATGCCTTTAATATATATTTTGATATAGTATTTAATCCGGCCTTTAGAGAAGAAGGTTTTAAGGAAGAAATGGCAGTTATCATAGAGGAACTTAAGGAGTGGAGTGATGATGTAGTTCAGCACTGTGAAGATTTTTTATTCTATGAAACCTTTGAAAAAAGAAGAATAAAGGAGTTAATCATAGGTAGAGAAGAAACTATAAAGGCTCTAACCTTAGAAGAGATAAGGGAGTACCATGAGAAGTTTTACATCCTAGATAACTGTGTAGTTTCTGTAGTAACTTCTTTAGACCTAAGTGAGGTTATTGAAATTATTGAAGGTGAAATAGCATCCTTGAATAAGACAAAACCTTTATTAACGCATAACACCTGTGAAATAGAAGTCCTGGAAGGGGTAAAATCATCCTTCACCCAAAGGAGCTCTGAAAGAGTTTCATCAAGGGAAAGTCAAGAAGAAAAGACTTTTTCCCTTTACGAGAATCCCAAGGCTGGAGTGTATATTGAAGAGAATCTCTCAATTAATGGATGCAAGGTTCAATATATATTTCCCATTCATAACCTAAGTGAAAGGGAAGTTACCTTACTTCAATTATTTAATGAATATTTTGCAGGGGGCACTAGCTCATTGCTCTATGATGAAATCAGAACTAAGAGAGGTTTAGTATATGATATTCAAGGAAAGGTTAAAGGAGAAAAGGGAATAAAACTATATACCATAACTTTATCTACATCTAAGGAAAATATTGATTTGGTTAGAGAGATAATTAAAGAAAACATTGATAAAGTAAAAGCTTTAAAGGGCATATTTACTGAAGATTTCTTTAAAAAATATATAAAGAGTCAAAATTTAAAGAGAATGTTAGCTCTAGAGAAATCCATAGTTTTATCTATGCACCTAGCTGTCTATGAAATAATGCACAGTGGTGGAGAATTACTTTTAAATGAGTTTTATAACCTAAGTAATTGCACAGAAGAAGAAATCCTTAGTGTAATAGATAAGGTATTTATTAAGGAAACAATAGGAATCATAAGGAATTAAAGGTAAGGTGATTTGGTGAATACTGTTTGGAAAGATAGTCAGTGCTCGATGGAGGTTTTAAAGGAGCTACTTAAGGATATAAAGGTTACTCCTATTACTCTTAGGGTGCTTATGAATAGAGGAATAGATACTAAGGAAAAGGCAGATGAATTTTTAAATTCTTCTTTGAATAAGCTATATAACCCTTATCTTATGAAGGATATGGATAAGGCCATAGAAATTATGGTGGATGCTATAAATAATAAGGAAAAAATTATGGTCTACGGAGATTATGATGCAGACGGAGTTACTAGTACTGCCATTCTTTATAAGGCTATAAAAAGCTGTGGTGGAATAGTAGCTTATCACATACCACATAGGGAAAATGAAGGCTATGGTATGAGTATTTCTAGAATAGAGACCATAGCAGAGGAAGGCTTTAATCTTATAATAAGTTGCGATAATGGGATTTCTGCTATAGAAGAGGTAAAAAGAGCTAAGGAACTTGGATTAAAGGTTATTATCACAGATCATCATGAACTTCCCTTTGAGGAGATAGATGGAGAAAGAAAGATGGTAATTCCAAGTAGTGATGCCTTAATAAACCCTAAGCAGGAGGATTGTAATTATCCCTTTAAACTTTTATGTGGAGCCGGTGTGGCTTATAAGTTTTCTTTAGCTTTATATGGAGCTATGAATATGAAGGATAAAAATACTGATGATCTTCTAGAATTAGCTGCCATTGGCACTATATGCGATGTGGTAGATTTAATGGATGAAAATAGAATCATTGCAAAGGAAGGGCTAAAGATACTTTCTAATACAAGAAATTTAGGAATAAAAGCTTTAAAACATATAATTGATATAAAGGATGAGGTAACTTGTTATAATGTTGGCTTTAACATTGGTCCTTGTATCAATGCTACAGGAAGGCTAGAAACTGCTGAGCTATCCTTAGATCTACTACTTTGTGAAGATATGGGTCAGGCTATGGATATAGCTACAAAGGTTTTTAATCTTAATAAGGAAAGGCAAGACCTTACCACAGAAAGTGTGGAACAAGTTTGTGCTGACATAGAAGGGTCTTCTTTGATAAATGATAGAGTACTTGTAGTATATAACCAGCATATCCATGAGAGTATTGCAGGAATTGTAGCAGGCAGAGTTAAGGAAAGGTATGGTAAGCCAACCTTTATTTTAACCCAGGGAAAAGATATGCCAAAGGGTTCAGGTAGATCCATTGAAGAATATAATATGTTTGAAGAAATGCTAAAATGTAAGGATTTACTAAGCAAGTTTGGTGGACATCCAATGGCAGCAGGACTTTCCATAGAAGAAAAAAATATTTCAAAGTTTAGACAATTATTAAATGAAAACTGCTATTTAAGTGAGGAAGATCTTGCTTCTAAAATGAGAGTAGATTCTCCCATAAAGTTAAATTATATAACAGAACAGGTTGTAGAAGAATTCAAGTTATTAGAGCCCTTTGGAAAGGGAAATCCAACGCCAATTCTAAAGGCTAATAGAGTTTTAGTGGCAGATATAAGATTTTTAGGAAATGAATATCAGCATGTTAAATTTAGATTTAATGTGGAAAGTACCAATAATCTGATAGATGGTTTATATTTCAATAAAAGGGATGAAGTTATTGAGATTTTAAAAGATGTCTATGGAGATGAATATGGAGATATTGGAAGTGGGTATATAAGACCGAAGGGTCTATTTCTAAATATATTATTTCAGCCAGATATAAATGAATATATGGGAAGAAGAAGTGTGCAATTAAAACTTAAAGATATAAAATGCAACTAAAAGTATAAGATGTAAAAGGTAATTAAAAGTTTTATATAAGAAAGTCAATTAAAAGTTAAAATCCCATTAATAAAGAGATGCACCTATAAGGTGCATCTCCTATTTAGGGTTTACTTACTATTAAATAATTTATTCAGATATTAATATATCCTATAAATTTCTTTCGTAAGCTTCAACCATTTTTTTAACCATTTGTCCGCCGATTGATCCAGCTTCTCTAGAAGTTAAATCACCATTATATCCTTCTTTTAGGTTAACTCCAACTTCTTGAGCTGCTTCCATCTTAAATCTGTCTAAACCTGCTTTAGCTTCTGGTACTAATAATCTACTTTTGCTTGTCATTTTATATTCCTCCTCCAATAAATTAGTAGAAGTCAACAAACATATTAATGTGAACCTCTTATTATTTAAACAAACTTTGCTAACTTCTTAAATAATAAACTTACCACACGCTACTTACAAATGTTTGATTAAAGATTTTTTTCGTAAGCTTCAACCATTTTTTTAACCATTTGACCACCAACTGATCCAGCTTCTCTAGAAGTTAGGTCTCCGTTATATCCTTCTTTAAGATTAACTCCTACTTCTTGAGCAGCCTCCATTTTAAATTTGTTTAAACCTGCTTTAGCTTGAGGTACTGCTGGTTGATTAGAATTATTATTATTGTTTGACATGTATTTTCACCTCCTTTGTTTTGATAATAGTATTGTACCCGGATATAAGAAGATTATTTAAGAGAATGGGTGGAAACATATGAAAGATTATGAGCAATTACCTTTTTATGTATATATTCAATAGTTTTAAATATAAAATTCATATTTTATATTTACATTTGTCTTCATATGTGGCATAACTTAATAAGGAGCATAATATATCTAATATAATAAAAAACATATTATAATAAAAATCTATAAAATCTATATAGTAATAACATTATTTTTAGCTTTAGCGAGATTACATATACTCGTCTAAGGCTTAGATATTTTTATTTTAAATATTTCAAAGCTATTAAAGCTTTTACTAGGTAATTTTAGGAGGACTTTTAAATTGAGTAACAAAAAAATCATTATGACAGGTGGAGGAACAGCTGGACATGTAACTCCCAATATCGCACTTGTGCCCAAGCTAAAGGAGCTAGGATATGAAATACAGTATATAGGTACTGAACATGGAATAGAAAGAAAACTTATAGAAGCAGAAAAAATTAAATATCATAGTATTTCTAGTGGTAAGTTAAGAAGATATTTTGATGTAAAGAACTTTACAGATCCTTTTAAGGTTATTAAAGGGGTTTTTGAAGCAAAGTCAATTATAAAAAAAGAAAAACCAGCCATAGTTTTTTCAAAGGGAGGATTTGTATCAGTTCCAGTGGTGTTAGGAGCTTATTTTAATAAAATTCCAATTATAATACATGAGTCAGATATTACACCTGGTCTAGCAAATAAAATATCCATGCCCTATGCAACAAAGATTTGTGTTACCTTTGAAGAGGCTATGGATCATGTTAATAAAAAGAAAGCTGTACTTACAGGTTCACCAATTAGAAGTGAACTATTTAAGGGCAGCAAAACAAAGGCTAAGGAATTTTGTAAATTTAAAGATGATAAGCCTGTAATTTTAGTTACTGGAGGAAGCTTAGGTTCAAGAATTATAAATGAATGTGTTAGAGAAGCACTACAAGATATACTTAAAACTTTCAATGTAATACATCTATGTGGAAAAGGTAATTTAGATAAAAGTTTTAATGTAGTTGAGGGATATGCTCAGTTTGATTATATTAAAGAACAGTTATCAGATTTAATGCAATTGGCAGATATAGTAGTTTCTAGAGCAGGGTCTAATACTATATTTGAACTTTTAGCTTT
The DNA here is from genome assembly GCF_002367465.1 of Clostridium sp. UBA3061. Taxonomy (NCBI): domain Bacteria; kingdom Bacillati; phylum Bacillota; class Clostridia; order Eubacteriales; family Clostridiaceae; genus Clostridium; species Clostridium sp. UBA3061. The sequence continues at coordinate 348,918 of NZ_DFCF01000012.1, forward strand.
AAAGAAACCAAATATTTTAATACCGCTATCAGCTAAGGCAAGTAGAGGAGATCAAATTTTAAATGCCAAGTCTTTTAATAAATCAGGATATAGTAAAGTTATAGAGGAAGAAAATTTAAATGCATTGACTCTTTTAGAAGCTATTGATGAAGTTAATAGAGATAAAGAAACTTATATTAAAAACATGAGCAAAAGCAGACAAAGGGACAGCCTTGGAAAAATAATAGATCTAATTGAAAGCAGTAAAAGAAAATAAGAAAATCCCTGAAACCCGCACTATGACAACAACTAGTTAACTAGTTAAATAGTTTTATAGTTAAATATATAAAATTTTCCCTATATAAATAGTTATATAGGGATATTTTTATATAGTGAAAATGATAAATATATAAATAGTCCATACATAAAATCCTATGGCATTAGTGAATAATAGTAAATATATTAAACATAGGAAAGATAGGAGAAGTTTCAATGGAGATAAAGTTAAAGTTCTTAGGAGCTACTAAGTGTGTTACAGGCTCTAGTCATTTACTTACTGTTAATGATAAAAAAATACTTTTAGATTGTGGTTTATTTCAAAGTAATGATTTAAAGTCTTATAGTAATGATATATTGAATGTGGATCCTAAGGAAATTGATTATATTGTGTTATCTCATAGTCATGTGGATCATAGTGGTAGGATACCTCTTTTCTTTAAGTTAGGATTTCAAGGGAAGGTAATTTGTACTGAGCCTACTAAGGAATTATGTGGGTATTTACTTAAGGACGCTGCTAGGATTCAACAGGAGGAAACTTATTTTGAAAATCTTTCTAGACATGGTAAGGGAGTTAAAGCTTTAAGTCCTTTATATGATGAAGAGGATGTGGAACTAGCTCTAAAAAGTTTTTATACCTACGGATATAATGAGGAAATCCTATTGGAAGAGGATATAAAAGTTATTTTTAGAGATGCAGGTCATATATTAGGTTCTGCAATATGTGAAATTTTAATCAAAAATTGTGGTGAAAGTTGGATTAAATTGATATATACTGGAGATATAGGAAATATTAATAGAGATATTTTAAATAATCCAGAAAAGGAACTCCAGGGAGATTTTTTAATCCTTGAAAGTACTTATGGAGATAAGATGCATGAAGAAAAAGATAATTATGCAAAACTCCTAGAAATTGTAAAGGATATCATGGAGGGTGACGGAAATTTAATAATTCCTTGTTTTTCCTTAGGAAGAACCCAGGAGATTATATACATGCTAAATACTTTTATAGAAAGTGGACAGGTGCAGGGCTGTAATGTATATATAGATAGTCCTTTGGCAGCAGGAATTACCAAGATATTTAGAAAGTATGAAGAATACTTTGATAAGAAGGCTAAGGCTCTTATAGAAAAAGGTGATGATCCATTGAGCTTTAAAGGACTGCATTTTGTTGAAAGTAGTGATGATGGAAAAAAGGTTTATGAAGTTAAGTCAAAATCCATAATTATTGTAGCTGGAGGAGTTTATGATGGGGGGAGAATATCTAACCATCTAAGAAATAATCTTCCTAGACCAGAGTGTGGCGTATTAATTACCTCCTATCAAGGGAACCAGAGCATTGGAAATAAATTGTTAAAAGGAAATAAAAGAATTAAACTCCAAGGTGAGAAAATTGAGGTTAAAGGAAAAGTTTTTTATATGGATGGACTATCAGGTCATGCAGATAAGGCAGGACTATATAATTGGGTAAGTAGTATGAAGGAAAAACCTAAGAAAATATTTCTAGTTCATGGTGAAGGAAAAAATATTGAATCCTTCACTAATAAATTAAAAAGTGAAAATTATTCCGTAGTTATACCGGATTTTTTGGATGAATTTCCCTTAGAAATTAATTAAAAACTTAACAAAGTGTGTTAATTTTTAGGGTTGAATTTTAATAAAATTAAGGTATAATTTAAATGTAAGGTCATGTTAAACATTACCAAACCTTTAGTTTGGCATTAATATGTCTTAGAGAAATAGCTAAATATAAGTGAATTCATGATAGCATTTTCACAAAGAAAAAATAAGATTATGAGTTTGCTAATAAAATATTTATAGAAGAAAGAGGGTTGCTTACAATGAGAAAAATGAAAACTATGGACGGTAACACCGCCGCAGCTCACGTAGCCTATGCATATACTGATGTAGCAGCTATATACCCAATTACTCCTTCATCACCAATGGCTGAACACTGTGATGAGTGGGCAGCACAAGGTAGAGAAAATGTATTCGGACAAAAGCTAAAGATAATGGAAATGCAATCAGAGGCAGGCGCAGCTGGAGCAGTTCACGGTTCACTACAAGCAGGTGCATTAACAACTACTTTCACAGCATCTCAAGGATTATTACTTATGGTTCCAAACATGTACAAGATTGCTGGAGAATTACTTCCAGGTGTTTTACATGTAAGTGCTAGAGCATTAGCAGCACAAGCTTTATCCATATTTGGAGATCATCAAGACGTTATGGCTACAAGACAAACAGGTTTTGCTTTACTTGCTACTAATAGCGTTCAAGAAGTTATGGACCTTGCTCCAGTAGCTCACTTAGCATCTATTGAAGGTAGAGTTCCATTCTTACATTTCTTCGATGGATTTAGAACATCACATGAAATACAAAAAATTCAAACTTGGGACTATGAAACTCTAGGAAAATTCTTAAATAGGGATGCAGTAGATGCATATAGAGCAAGTGCTTTAAACCCAGAGAATCCTGTAACTAGAGGAACAGCTCAAAACCCTGATATATACTTCCAAGCTAGAGAAGCTTCAAACCCATTCTACAATGCAATTCCAGGAGTTGTAGAAAAATATATGGAAATGATCAATAAAGAAATTGGTACTGATTACCACCTATTCAATTACTATGGAGCACCAGATGCAGAGAGAGTAATTGTTGCAATGGGTTCAGTATGTGATGTTGCTGAGGAAACAGTTGATTACTTAACAGCTCAGGGAGAAAAAGTTGGACTAGTTAAAGTTCACTTATATAGACCATTCTCATTAGAACACTTCTTTAAACATATGCCAGCAACAGTTAAAAAGATTGCTGTATTAGATAGAACAAAAGAGCCAGGATCTGCTGGAGAGCCACTATATCAAGATGTTAGAAATGCATTCTATGATAGAGCTGAAAGACCAGTTATTATTGGTGGAAGATATGGATTAGGTTCAAAAGATACTACTCCATCTCAAATAGTTACTGTATTCGATCACTTAAAAGAAAAAGAACTTAAAAATGGATTCACTATAGGAATAGTTGATGATGTTACAAATACATCACTAGACATTACAAGAACTATAGCTACTACACCAGCAGGAACTGTTGAGTGTAAATTCTGGGGATTAGGATCTGACGGAACAGTTGGAGCTAATAAGAGTGCTATAAAAATTATAGGAGACCATACAGACATGTATGCTCAAGCATACTTTGCTTATGACTCTAAAAAATCTGGTGGAGTAACAATGTCTCACTTAAGATTTGGTAAAGAAGAGATTAAATCTCCATACCTAATCAACCAAGCTAACTACATTGGATGTCATAACCAATCTTATGTTAATAGCTATGATGTATTAGCTGGAATTAAAGATGGTGGTACATTCCTATTAAACTGTATTTGGGATGAAAAAGATTTAGAAGAACATTTACCAGCATCAATGAAGAGATATATTGCTGAGCATAACATAAACTTCTACACAATAAATGCTGTAAAAGTTGCTCAAGAAATTGGTCTTGGCGGAAGAATTAACATGATTTGTCAAGCTGCTTTCTTCAAATTAGCTGAAATTATTCCAGTAGATGAAGCTATTAAATACCTTAAAGATGCAGTTCAAACATCCTATGGTAAAAAAGGTGAAAAAATTGTTAAAATGAACAACGATGCTATAGATGCTGGAGTTAATGCTATAGTTAAAGTTAACGTTCCAGAAGCTTGGAAAAATGCAGAAGATAAAAATGAATGTAAGAAGGATACTCCTGACTTCATTAAAAACATCGTTGAAGTTATGAATAGACAAGAAGGAGACAAACTTCCTGTAAGTGCTTTTGAAGGAAGAGAAGATGGTACTTTTGACCATGGAACAGCTGCTTATGAAAAGAGAGAAATAGCTGTTAACGTACCAGAATGGATTCCAGAAAATTGTATCCAATGTAACCAATGTTCTTATGTATGTCCTCATGCTACAATAAGACCATCTATTGGAACAGAAGAAGATTTTGCTAATGCACCAGCAGCTATTAAGCTTGCAGATGCAAAAGGCGGACAACTTAAAGGCTTAAAATTCACAATGTCTGTAGCTGTTCAAGATTGTACAGGCTGTGGAAACTGTGCACAAGTTTGTCCAGCTAAACAAAAAGCTTTAGTTATGAAACCTCTTGATACTCAAAAGGATCAAATAGAGTCTTGGAATTTCACAGTTAAAATGAAAAAACCTGAAAATCCATTAGGTGTTGCTTCAGTTAAAGGTAGCCAATTTGAGACTCCACTTCTAGAGTTCTCAGGTGCTTGTGCAGGTTGTGGAGAAACTCCATATGCTAAGCTTATAACTCAATTATTTGGAGACAGAATGATGATAGCTAATGCTACAGGATGTTCTTCAATTTGGGGAGGAAGTGCTCCTTCAACTCCATACACTAAGAATCAAGAAGGTAAAGGACCAGCTTGGGCTAACTCATTATTTGAAGATAACGCTGAATTCGGTTTAGGTATGTTCTTAGGTGCTAATCATCAAAGAGAAAAACTTACTGATTTAGTTAAAAAAGCAGTATCAACAAGTTGTAATGAAGAGTTAAAAGCTGCTTTAAATGAATGGTTAGAGAATAAAGATAATGCAGAAGCTTCAAAAGTTGCTACTAAGAAAGTACTTCCATTAATCGAAGCAAACAAAACTTGCTGCGAAACAATGGAAGAGTTATATAAATTCAAAGACTTCTTCGTTAAGAGATCTCAATGGATCTTTGGTGGAGACGGTTGGGCATACGACATTGGATATGGCGGTGTTGACCACGTTCTAGCATCAGGAGAAGATGTAAATGTATTTGTATTTGATACAGAAGTTTACTCTAACACTGGTGGACAATCTTCTAAAGCTACTCCAACTGCAGCAATTGCTAAATTTGCAGCTTCAGGTAAGAGAACTAAGAAGAAAGATCTTGGAATGATGGCAATGAGCTATGGCTATGTATATGTTGCTCAAATAGCTATGGGAGCTGACCAAGCTCAAACTCTTAAAGCTATAAGAGAAGCAGAGGCATATCCAGGTCCATCTTTAATAATTGCTTATGCTCCATGTATCAACCATGGAATTAAGACCGGAATGGGTAATACTCAATTAGAATCTAAAAAAGCTGTTGCTTGCGGATATTGGGGATTATATAGATTCAACCCAACTCTTAAAGAAGAAGGTAAGAATCCATTTAGCTTAGATTCTAAAGAGCCAACTGAATCTTTCAGAGACTTCTTATTAAACGAAGTAAGATATGCATCACTTCAAAAAATGTTCCCAGAAGTAGCTGAGGAATTATTTGTTAAGACTGAACAAGATGCAAAAGAAAGATTAGAATCTTATAAAAAACTTGCAGCTCAACAATAGTTTTAAATAATTTAAGGGTTGTCTCCGTTTTGGGGCAGCCCTTTTCTTTATGCAAAATTAGGATAATTGTTGGATGAAAATAAAAACTTTGTATTAAAATATTATAAAACACTTCTAAAATATGAAGATTAAGGGTACAATGAAGAGGAGTATTATTTAAGGAGGCTATTAATATGGGAAATAACTGTTGTGGAAATAATGAAGATAAAAAAGAAACAGGATGCTGCGGAGGACATGAGCAAGAAAGTCATGAATGCTGCTGTGGAGGACACGACCATGAACATGAGCACGAAGAGTGTGGTTGTGGCTGCGGAGAGCACGAAGCAATGTTCGTTGAGTTAGAAGATGAAGAAGGAAATGTAACTCAATGTGAAATAGTTGATGGATTTTTATTTGAAGAAAATGAATATGCCTTAGTACAAAATCCAGATGATGGTTCAATATACTTATTTAAAGTAGTTGGTGATGATGAAGTAGGAGAACTTGTTGTACCAGAAGATTCAGAGTATGATGCAGCAAAAGCATATTACGAAGAATTACTTGCAAATGAAAATAGTGAAAACTAATTAAACTTTTAAGAGCCGCTATTTATATAGCGGCTTTTATGCTTAGCTACTCCATATTCTCCTATGGAAATAATATATTAAGAAGGATATGGAATGGATGATCAATGGTTAAGAATAACATGAAAGTAGGTCAATTTCACATGGAAAAACTAGCTATATTTGATATTGATTATACATTAACTAAAAAGGAGACTTCTATAGAATTATATAAATATATGCTTAAGAAGGATAGGAAGTTACTTAGGTATTTACCATCACATATAATAACTGGTATTTTTTATGGTTTAAAGGTTTATAATGCTGGAAGAACTAAGGAGAATTTTTTAAGATTTTTAGCAGGAACCAGTGAGGAAGACTTAAAGAAGCTAGTGAAAAGATTTTATAAGGAAAAGATAGAGAGTATATTGTATGAAGATGCAATTAAAGCAATTAAGGACTTTAAGGAAAAGGGCTATAAGATATATTTAATTTCTGCCTCTCCTGAGTTTTATGTTAATGAATTTTATAGTATAAAAGAAGTAGATAAGGTTATTGGAACTAAGTTTCATATTGATGAAGGAAAATTTAATCCTAAAATTTTAGGGGAAAATTGCAAAGGTGAAGCAAAGGTAAAAAGATTAATGGAGGAATTAAAAAAAGACAATATAGAAGTGGATTTTAAAAATTCCTATATGTTTTCTGATTCTCTTTCGGATTTACCTCTTTTGAAGTTAGTGGGCAAGGGATATTTAATAAATTATAAGAAGAATCATGAATTAGAGATTTTAAGGTGGCGATAATTATGGAGAATTGTATAAATGATTACTTTATAAAAAATGATGAAGCTTATGAAAGGGAGGAATTTCAAGATATATATGTGGTAGAAGGTAAGTGCATATATGAAGTTATTAGGGTTATAGATGGAGCTCCTCTATTTTTAGATGAACATTTAGCTAGGCTTGAAAATTCTTTAAAGTTAGAAAAAAAAGAAGAACTTATATCTATGGATAAGATTAAGGAGTACATAGGAAAGTTAATAACTCTAAACAGAGTTGAAAATGGTAATTTAAAGCTTGTAATAAATAAGGATAATCTATTTATATTTTTTATAAAGCATTCTTATCCAACTAAGGATATGTATAGTAATGGAGTAAAGACTATTCTTTATTTTGGAGAAAGACATAATCCTAATGCAAAGGTTATAGATAATTCCTTTAGGGGAAAAGTTAATGAAAAAATAGATGCTAGTGGCAGTTATGAAGCTATTTTAGTAAATAGTAAAGGGTACATTACAGAGGGAAGCAAGTCCAATATATTTATGATCAAGGGTGATGAAATAATTACAGCCCCAGTAGAAGGGATACTTCCAGGAATAACTAGAAGTGAGATAATAAAAGCTTGTGAAGAATTGGGCTTAAAGGTAAGAGAAGAAAATATTCATTATGAACATATAAAAAATTTAGATGGATTATTTATATCTGGAACTTCTCCTAAGGTGCTACCTATAAATGAAGTTGAAGGTATTATAAAATATGATAAAATTTATCAAAGAATTTATGATATAAAAGATAAGTTTGAAGAATTAATTACAAGAAACTTGAAGAATTATAAAACAAGTAAATAGTAAAGTATGTCAAAAACAATACGATAATATATTATAGTATTGTTTTTGTATTTTAGAAGGAAATGATCTGTATTATGTATTAGGGGTGATAATGTGGAAAATAAGACATTAAGGGGAACTGCAAAAGTACTTGATGGCAAACTGATTATTACTGATGAAGAAAATATTTCTGAGGGTCCTTGGATTGTAAAGGGCAAGGATGTTGGTTTATTTGTAGATGAACAAGAAGTAAAAGGAAGAGCTAGAGTTAGCTCTGAAAGTAAGATAGATATAATTTTTAATGAATCTAAGGCAATAAGAGAATTGAATATAAATATTAGTGAAGACAAAATGACAGCTAGTATATCAATAAACTATAGTCCAGAAGTAATTTATACTTTAGAAGATACACCAGAAGCACCTATGATTACATTAAATGCAAAGGTAAAAGGAGAGAAATTTCCACCTAAATATACAAGAGATGAATTATTAAAAGAACTTAAAGATAAGAACATAGTTTATGGGATTGACAATAAGATGTTAGATGACATAAAAAATATGGACAAGATAGAAAATGTTGTAGTTGCTAGAGGAAAGGAACCTATTGAACCTATAGATGATGTATTAGAAGTATATTTTGATACTAGTACCCATAAAGGATTTAAAAGTGACCAAAGTGGTAATGTAGATTTTAAATCTATAGGTAGTATAACAAGTGTGAAGAAAGATGATATCCTTGCAAAGCGTACTGTAGGAAAAGAAGGTACCATAGGTATTAACCTATTTTCACAACCTATCCAACCAAAGAAAAGAAAAGTTAAGGACATGATGGTAAAATCAGGATGCAAATTTAAGGATAAGGATACTATAGTGTCTACAATGGAGGGAAAACCTCAAGTAAAGGGATGTATTTTTCAGGTTAATAATGTTCATGAGGTTCTTAGTGATGTAGATATAACTACAGGGGATATTAATTTTATAGGCGATGTAATTATTAATGCTGATGTTAAAGAAGGTATGAAGGTTAAATCAGGAAATACCATAATTATAAAGGGAAATGCAGTAAGATGTAGTCTTTGGTCAGAGGGAGATATGCAAATTATTGGTAGTGCAATTTCATCTACCATAAAGATTAGAAGTGAGTTCTCTGAGTTTAAAGGATATTTAGAAGAGTTATCTGCCATAGTGGATAGTTTTCATAGCTTGTATAAGGCTGTAATAGCTGTTAAAGAAGGTGGAGATATAAAGGGGAATATAAGAGATTGTGATATTATAGCCCTTGTTATAAAGAGTAAATTTCCTTTGATAATAAAGATAATTAATAAAGTATTAAATACAATGGTTGAAATTAATGATAATAACAATGAATTATTTAGAGTGTTAAAGATTAAATATGCTAATAAGAACTACATGTTAATAAGTGGTGTAGAAGAACTAATTAAGGTTAAAACTTTGGCAGAAGAGAAAATAAAGGCCATAGAAGCTATGAAAGATATTAATTCAGATGCTACAATAGGGTACATTCAAGATTGTACAGTATTTTGCTCTGGGGTCTTGACAATAAATGGAAAAGGCATTTATAAATCCAATGTTTACGCAGAAAAGGGTATATATTTTACAGGAGAAGGTCAATGCGAGCTTCGAGGTGGAAAAGTTAAGGCGGAAAGTGAAATTAAGGCTAAGGTAGTAGGTTCACCTTCGGGGGTTATGACGGAGGTCGTAGTAGGTAAGGAAGGACATATTTATTGTGATGTTGCTTACTTAAATACTAAGTTTATAGTTGGAAATATGGAAACTATAATGGATGAAACATGCAAAAATGTTCATGTATATATAGATAAAAATCGAGATTTAATTGTTGATAAGTTTAAAATTTAGGAGGGGTAAAAGTGGCAGAGGAATTTAAATTACTTGTGTTTAGATTAGGAGACCAGTGCTTTGCAGCAGATATTAGAGAGGTAGAACGTATTCTAAACTATGAAGAGCCAACAAAAATTCCAGATTCACAAGATTTTTTACAAGGAGTTATAAATTATCAAGATGGAATATTACCAGTTATTAGTTTAGCTAAAAAATTTGGAATATACAATCTGGAAGATAAAGAAAAGGATGGTTCAATAATCGTTGCTAGAAACGAAGATGGTGCCATGGGAGTTATAGTAGAAGCTGTTAATGAAGTTATATCTAGGAAAGTTGAGGATTTAGAACCCACACCAGATATATCTTCTAATATATCGAAGCGATATGTGAAGGGTATAATAAAAGACAAGAACAAAAATACTATTATTTTACTTTTAAATTTAAATGAACTTCTTTCAAAGGATGAAAAGGAGAAAATAGAAAGGTAAGCTATGGAATACAAGGAGATAAAAGTAGGCATTGCAGATTATAAAATAGCCAAATGTCCAGATAGACTTATGACAATTGGGCTAGGTTCTTGTATTGGTATTGCCATAATAGATAAAAAAAGTGGAATTGGAGGCCTTGCCCATATTATGCTTCCAGACAGTGAAAAGTTTAATAAGATAGCAAATGAAATAAAGTTTGCTAATCTTGCAATACCTATTCTGATTAAAGAAATGGTAGAAAATGGTGCAAGAGAAAAGGATCTAAGAGCCAAGATTGCTGGTGGAGCGTCTATGTTTAACTTTGCAGACAGTAAGGTTAATATGGATATAGGTGCTAGAAATAGCCTAGCAGTTAAGGGTATATTAAAGGCTAGAAAGATACCTATAGATAGTGAAGAAATTGGAGGAACTAAAGGAAGAACAATAACCTTTGATACAGTAACAGGGGAGCTATATGTAAAAACTGTAGGAGAAGGTATTAAAATTATATAGAAATTAATGATTGGAGTGATTACATATGGTACAAAAGGTTTCAGTTATGGTTGTAGATGACTCCGCTTTAATGCGAAAGATGATATCAGACATGATAAATATGGAAGATGACATGGAAGTGATAGCAATTGCAAGAAATGGAGAAGATCTTTTAGAAAAGTTAAAAAAGCAGGTTCCAGATGTTATCACTTTAGATATTGAAATGCCAAAGATGAATGGAATAGAAGCTTTGAAGAAAATAATGGAGTTAAAGATACCTACTAAAGTTATTATGATTAGTAGTTTAACACAAGATGGTGCCGAGGAAACTATGGAATGTTTAGAAAATGGAGCTATAGATTTTGTACCAAAACCATCAGGTTCAATTTCTTTAAACATTAATGTAGTTAGAGAAATTTTAGTTTCAAAAATAAGAGGCATCAGATTTGTTAGAAAGACTTCTTCCGTTAGTAACACAAAAGATGTTGACATTAAAGAAGATAAAAAAAGAGAAATACATAGAGTTTCTACAGTATTGAAAATAAGAGAAAGAGACTCAATGCCTAAAGCTATAAGAAGTAAAGAGATAGGTAATAAAAAAATCTCAGCAATTGTAATGGGGGCATCTACAGGTGGTCCTAAGGCATTATTTAATGTCATTACAAATCTTCCAGAAAAATTAGGAGTTCCTGTATTAGTGGTTCAGCATATGCCAGAAGGCTTTACAAAAGCATTTGCTGAAAGACTTGATAAATTTTCTAAGGTTAAGGTGGTGGAAGCCAGGGAAGGTATGTCCATAGAAAAGGATGTTGTATATATAGCACCTGGTGGTAAACATATGGAGATAAGTAGAAACAAAACTATAACCTTAAATTTAGAACCTCCAATGTGGGGAGTGAGGCCAGCTGTAGACAAGCTATTTATATCAGGAGCTAAGGTATATGGAGAGAATTTATTAGGGATTATCCTCACTGGCATGGGAAGAGATGGGGCTGATGGAATTATAGAAGTTAAAAAAGCAGGTGGAGCCACTATATCAGAAGATGAGTCTACTTGTATAATATATGGAATGCCTAAAGCAGCTTATGAAACTAATATGATAGACGAAGTTATTCCACTTTATGATATTAGTAAAAGAATAGCTAATATAGTACTGGGGGATGTGAAGAATTAATGGATTTTACAAAGTTTGAAAGTTTTATATTAAGAGAGTTTAATTTAGATTTGTCTGGCTATAAATCAGCTCAGTTACATAGAAGAATACTTACTATTATGTCTAGAGCTGGAGCTAAAGATTTAGATGAATATATGATATTAATAAAAAAAGATAAGGTCATAAGGGAAAAGTTTTTGGATTATGTTACGATAAATGTAACAGAGTTCTATAGAAACCCACAAATATTTCAGGAACTTGAAAATTTTATAAAAAGTGAATTATCCTATAACAGACCACTAAAAATATGGAGTGCAGCTTGCTCTATTGGTGCAGAACCTTATTCTATATCTATGATGCTAAAGGAGATGACTCCTAGTGTTAGGCATAAGATATTAGCTACGGATATAGATACTAACATCTTAATAAGAGCAAAAGCAGGAGAGTATGTAAGTGGAGATATTAAAAACATACCTAAAGTTAAGCTTCATAAGTATTTTAAACATGAGGGGGAAAAATTTATAATTAACCAGGAAGTAAAAGATCTAGTAACCTTTAAAAAACATGATCTTATATTAGATAGCTATGAAGGTGGCTTTGACATAATTGTATGTAGAAATGTGGTTATATATTTTACTAATGAAGTAAAAGAAAAAATTTATGAAAGGTTTTCTAAAGCATTAAATCCAGGAGGTTTATTATTTATAGGTGCTACAGAAAGTATATATGGATATAAAAATTTTGGTTTTGAGAAACTTTCAACATTTATCTATAAGAAAATTTAAGGAGGGGTAACATGGACACTTCTCAATATCTATCTATGTTTTTAGAAGAGTCAAGTGATAATCTACAACTATTAAATGAGTCATTACTTATATTAGAAAATGATTCGGAAGATATGGAAATATTAAATCAGATTTTCAGAGTTGCACATACCATTAAAGGAATGGCTGCTACTATGGGTTATACTAAAATGGCAGAACTTACCCATAAGATGGAGGATGTACTTTCTAAGTTTAGAGAGGGACAACTTAAAGTAACCCATGAAGTGGTAACAGTATTGTTTAATTGTTTAGATATTTTAGAATCCATGGTAGGTGATATTACTGATGGAGGTGATGGAGACTTAGAGATTAATAACATTGTAACTCAGCTAGTAAAGATAGCAGAGGGAAATGAAAACATCCAAAAGGAAGAAAATTCATCAGAGGTAATTCAGAATAAAGATAAAGAAGTGGTACAAGATATAATTGGCAGTGAGGAGATTGTAGACTTAGGTCTTGATGAATATGATATTGATACCTTAAAGGAAGCTTTAAAGAATAATTTCAATACCTTCCATGTTCATGTTGGACTTGATGAAAAAACTATTTTAAAATCTGCTAGAGCATTTATTTTATTTCAGACTTTAGAGGAGAATGGAGAAATCCTAAAATCAAATCCAAAGCTTGAAGATTTAGAAAGTGAAAATTTTGATTTTGATATTGATTTAGTATTTGTAACAGAAACATCTCAGGACATAATAAGAAATTCTATTAATGGAATATCTGAAATAAGGCAAGTAGATGTAAGAGATATAAGTGGCTTGGTTATAAATGGTAAAAGTATTAACGATGCTAAAGGAGCTAATGAAGTTGCTGCCACAGCTTTAGCTACTAGTACTAAGGCTACAAATACTGCTGAAATTGCTAAAGACAAAGAAAGTTCTAACAAAGTAGTAGAGCTGAAGGATTCAAAAAATAATCTTAAGGCAAAAACTGTAGAAACAGCACCTAGTACCAAAGAGGAAAATAAAAAACAACCAGTAAAACATAAAAATAAAGGTGTTGGACAATCTGTTAGAGTGGATTTAGAAAGATTAGATAACTTTATGAATATGGTATCTGAGCTAGTAATTCATAGAACTAGATTAGAGCAAATAAGTGCTAATCATAAGATTGTGGAATTAAATGAAACCTTAGAAGAAGTAGCAAGAACTACTACTGATCTTCAAGATTTAGTTATGAAGATTAGAATGTTACCTTTAGATGTAGTATTTAATAGATTCCCAAGAATGATAAGAGATTTATCAATGGAACTAAATAAAGAGATTGATTTTGAAATTCAAGGACAGGATACAGAGCTTGATAGAACTGTAATTGAAGAGATAGGTGAACCTTTAATACATTTACTTAGAAATGCTGCAGACCATGGAGTTGAGTCAGCAGAAAAAAGAATTAGTCAAGGTAAGCCAGCAGCAGGAAAGATAAAATTAATTGCCTATTCTGAAGGTACCAAGGCTGTTATAAAGGTAGAAGATGATGGTAGTGGTATCAATGTAGAAAAGGTTAAGGCTAAGGCAGAGAAAGTTGGTATTAATACTGAAGGAATGAGTGATAATGATATAAAAAATCTTATTTTCTCTCAAGGGTTTAGTACTAATGAAGTAGTTACTGATATATCAGGAAGAGGAGTTGGAATGGATGTTGTAAAAACAAAAATTTCAAGCCTTGGAGGAACCGTAGATGTATTCAGTGAAGAAGGAAAAGGAACCTCCTTTATAATAAAGTTGCCTTTAACTCTACAAATAATTCAATCCTTACTTGTTAAGATTGGAACAGAGACTATGGCTATATCCTTAGGATTTATAGATAGAGTTATGGAATATAATCCAGAGGAAATTAAAAGAACAAATAATAAAGAAATTGTGGTATATAATGATAAGGTGTTTAAATTAGTAAGAATTAATGATAAATTAGATATAGAAAGTAAGGATTATGGAAAAAAATACGTAATACTTGCAAAGGTTGGCGAAAAAGAAGTTGCCTTACTAGTTGATTCATTATTAGGACAAAAGGAAATAGTTATTAAAACATTTGGAAATATACTAAAATCAACAAAAGAATATATTGGAGCTACCATATTAGGTGATGGATTAGTAACCTTAATTTTAGATGTAGCAGCACTTATTTAGGAGGAGAGCTATGGAGTTTACCGAGTTACAAATAGATGCATTGAGAGAGATAGGCAATATAGGTCTTGGAAATGCAGCTACAGCCATGGCGCAAATCTTGGGGAAAGAGATTCAAATATCAGTTCCCCGGGTAAATGTTATTTCCTTAGAGGATATTTTTGAAAGGGTAGATGAAGAAACTGTAGTTTATGCGGTAATTGCAAGAGTTCTTGGTGAAGCCCCAGGAAATATATTATTTATGTTTGATACAGCTACAATGATGAAGATTGCAGAAATGTTAGTTGGAAAGCAAGAGGGAGAAGAGTTAAATGAACTAGGTTATTCAGCCCTTGGAGAAATAGGTAACATAATATTTGCAACCTATATGAATGCCATAAGTCAAATGACTAATTTAAGGCTATTCCCGTCGGTACCGGCAGTAGCAAAGGACATGCTTACAGCAGTGCTTTCCACAACTTTCATTGAATCTGGTCAATTTAATGACTATGTATTAGATATAGAAACAGGATTTTCTCAGGAGAATGAAGACTTAAAAGGTGATTTTTATTTTATCCCAGCGCCAGGGTCTTTGGAAAGAATATTAGAATCATTAGGATTAAATTAACGGAGGTTATGTAGAAAATGGCAAGAGTATTAATAGTAGACGATGCGACTTTTATGAGAATGATGGTTAAGGATATTTTAGAGAAGAATGGATATGAAGTTATTGGAGAAGCTAATAACGGAATTAAGGCAGTGGAGATCTATAAAGCAGAAAAACCAGATATAGTGACCATGGATATTACAATGCCTGAGATGGATGGAATAGAAGCAGTTAAACAAATAAAAGCATTTGACCCAAGTGCAAAGATAGTTATGTGTAGTGCAATGGGACAACAAAGCATGGTTATGGATGCTATAAAGGCTGGAGCAAAGGATTTTATAGTTAAACCATTCCAAGCAGACAGGGTACTTGAAGCTATAAAAAAAGTATTAGGATAATATGGGAGGGATTTTAGTGCAAGTTGTGGTTTTTACAATAGGTGACGAAGAATTCGCAGTAGAGACAAGCAAAGTTCAAGGAATAAACGGACTAATGAAAATCACAAAGGTTCCCAAAGCGGAAAAATATATTAAAGGACTTATAAATCTAAGGGGAAGTATACTTTCCGTATTAGATATTAATCTTCTTTTAGGTATGAATGTAAGTGATGAAAACAATAATAACATTATAGTAATAGATTTAGATGGTGAGCAGGTTGGAATAACTGTAGACCATGTAGAAGAAGTCATGAATGTGGAAGAAGATATGATTAAAAGAGTTCATGAAGATAAAAATAAGCCTTTTATAAAAGGACTTATAAATCTTGAAAATAGAATATTAACTATGATTGATATTGATAAACTACTACAATAGACCCACTGGGTAGAAAGAGGTAGAATATGGCAGAAACCTTATCGCAAAGTGAAATAGATGCACTTTTATCTGCCTTGTCTTCTGGTGACTTAGAACCAAGTGACATTGAAAAAGATGAAGAAAACGTTAAAATTAAAAATTATGATTTTAAAAGACCACAAAAGTTTTCTAAGGATGTTATTAGAGCAGTAGAAGTTATCCACGATAATTATGCAAGGATAGTATCTAACTACTTAACAGCTCAGCTTAGAAGTAATGTTAAGGTGAAGATAGAAAGTGTAGAACAAATAACCTATGAAGAATTTATACATTCTATTCCAAGCACCACTGTGCTTAATTTGTTTAGAATGCCTCCCCTTGATGGTCAAATAATATTAGAGACTAACGAGGAATTTGTCCTTAGAATATTTGATGTTCTAGCTGGAGGAAGTGGAGACAAAAAGCCTAAATTTAAGGAACTCACAGATATAGAAAAAAACATTATTAAGCATGTTAATCAGGAGATGATTTCTAAGTTAAAGTTAGCTTGGGAAGATGTAATGGAAGTAGAACCAATTCTAGATAGTATAGAAACTAATCCAGCATTGAATCAAATTCTAGCTCCTAATGAGCCTGTAGCATTAGTAACTTTTAGTGTAGATATGTTTGATACAAGTTTACTTATAAATATATGTATTCCGTATTTAAGCATAGAAAAAGTTTTAGACAACTTGGTTATAAAAAATTGGTTCAGCACCATAGATAATGAACAAGGTGAAGAGGTAAAAGCAAATATAAACAAAACTATAAAAAATGTAGATGTAGCAATGAAGGCTGTCCTTGGAGAAACGAAGATTTCCGTAAATGACTTCTTGAATTTATTTACAGGAGACATTGTTACCCTAGATAGAAGTTATGATAGTACAGTTGATATTTATGTTGAAGATGAACTTCTATTTAAAGCTAAACCAGGATTAAAGGGTAAGAATAAGGCAGTTCAAATAATTGAATATATTGACAAGGGAGTTGAGAATGATGGATAATTCGTTTCTTTCACAAGAGGAAATAGATGCACTTCTAAATGGAGATGGTGGTTCTTCGGAAACTGAACCAGTTAATGAACCAGCTGAGGAATTATCAGATTTAGAAAAGGATTTATTAGGTGAAGTAGGAAATATATCTATGGGCACAGCAGCCACAGCGCTTTCAGCTGTAGTTGGTAAACCTGTAAATATTACAACTCCAACTATAACTCTTAGTACATTAG
The DNA here is from genome assembly GCF_002367465.1 of Clostridium sp. UBA3061. Classification (NCBI taxonomy): domain Bacteria; kingdom Bacillati; phylum Bacillota; class Clostridia; order Eubacteriales; family Clostridiaceae; genus Clostridium; species Clostridium sp. UBA3061. The sequence goes on from NZ_DFCF01000012.1 coordinate 366,242, forward strand.
ATAAGCTGAAAAAAAGCTTTAAAACACCTAATATAGTATTAGATGTTCAATTTGTCAGTGGAATAGTTGGGGGAAATCTATTTATAATAAATATTGAAGATTCAGCTGTTATAGCAAACTTAATGATGGGTGGAGATGGTGTTGTAGAGCCGCCAAATGAACTTTCTGAATTAGAAATAAGTGCTGTTCAGGAGGCTATGAACCAAATGATAGGTTCAGCAGCAACTTCCATGGCAACTATGTTCAGTAGAGAGGTAAATATATCACCTCCTATATCTTCTGTTTGTGATGAAAATTCAGAGGAAATATCTACAGATATATCTGCAGACGAAGAAATAGTGAATGTTTCTTTTAGAATGACTATAGGTGATCTAGTAGATAGTAATATTGTTCAAATATTACCAATTGCTACAGCAAAGAAAATTGTAAGTATTATGATGGGAACTGAGGAAGGTGCACCAGTATCAGAATCTACAAAGGCATCAACTGAAGTGAAAGTTGTAGCTGAGCCTAAAGAAATTTCTATGAATAATGAAGTTGTAGCTAATGAAATAGCTTCAAAAGACACTAATAGAAATGAAAATAATTACAGTGTTCAAGGTCAAGGAATTGTAGAAAATCATGAAGAACCTGTTAACGTGAAGCAAGCATCCTTTGGACAACTAGAAGAAATTAGAGGTGCAGAAATGCCTAAAAATATAGACTTAATATTAGATGTTCCATTAGAATTATCAGTAGAGCTTGGTAGAACAAAGAAGAATATAAGAGATATTCTAGCTCTTACTAGAGGTTCTTTAATTGAATTAAACAAACTAGCAGAGGAACCAGTAGACATTTTTATCAACGGTAAAAGAATTGCCCATGGTGAAGTAGTTGTAGTAGATGAAAACTTTGGCGTTAAAATTACTGAAATTGCTAGTGGAGAGGATAGAGTAAAAAGTCTTTCTAAGTAAAGACTTTTTTTCTATTAATGAGGCAATAACAAGTTTGTAAAAAATTTACTAAAAAACCCTATAAACTTTAATTAAATAGGTTCGAGTATAAAGGTAGAGAGAAGTAGTTGGGAGTGAAAACATGAAAATTAATAATGGAAATATTCACGCTCTATATGTAAATAGCTATAAGACTAAAGAAAATGCTAAAGCAGAAAATTCTAAATCAAACAAGGATATGGTTAAGGATACTTGTCAGCTTTCAACTTTAGGAAAGAGCTTGAATAAATTAGCATTAGAAGAAGAAAGTGTTGGTATCAGTGATAAAGAAGTAGAAAAGATAAAAAGTAGAGTTTCTAAAGGAACCTATACTGTGGATTCACAGGTTTTGGCTAAGGCTATGATGGCATATGGGAAAGGTGGACAATAGATGAAAAACCAGCTTAAAGGAATATTAGAAGAAGAGCTAAAGGCAATAAAGGCTCTTATAGATATTTTAGAAGCTCAACATGAACTATTGGTTCTTCAAGATGTGTTTAAATTAGAAGCTATAACTAAAGATATTGATGATTGTAGTAGAAACTTAGCAAGAGCTGAAGGTTTAAGAAGAAGCTTAACAGGTAAAGAATCTATTAAAAAAATAGTAGAAGAAGTAGATGAAAAGGAAATTACTCATATATATGATGAGATGGTTAAAGCTATTAACGCTTTAGTAATTCAAAAGGAAACTAATGAACTACTAATAAAACAAAGTCTTAGCTATACAAATTCTATGTTAGCTATGATAAGTCCTAAAAAAGAGCCGGTAGTTTATAATGGATATGGAAAAATAAAGAGATAAGGAGAAGGTTATGTCAGGATTATTTGCAACATTAAATACATCAAAGGGCGGTATGTTTGCTCAACAGCAATATATCAATGTAACTAGCCATAATATTTCAAATGCTAATACGCCAGGTTTTTCAAGACAACATATTGTACTTCAAACAGCAAGACCTCAAACCATAGCAGGGGGCGTAGGACAGATTGGTACAGGAGTAACAGTAAGTTCCATTGAAAGAACAAGAAATCAGTTTCTTGATTTTCAAATAAGAAAAGAAAGCTCTCTTCTTGGAAATTATGGTGTTAGACAAGATTACTTATCAGAAATTGAAGGTATTTTTAATGAACCTTCTGATACAGGAATGTCAGAACTTATGTCGGAGTTTTTCGATGCTTGGCAAACTCTTTCTAAAAATCCAGAAAAGTCTGATGCTAGAACAGTAGTAGCTCAAAAGGCAAAAGCTTTAGCAGATGAATTAAATCATACTTATAAGAAGTTAAATGATACTAAGGATAATGCAGCTAAAGAAATACAAAACAACCTTTTTGAAGTAAACACTATTCTTGATCAATTAAATTCTATAAATAAAGAAATAATAACTGTTACCATTGCAGGGAACAATCCGAATGACTTATTAGATAGCAGAGATTTACTTTTAGATGAGCTAAGTACAAAGTTTGGTATCGATACTAGAAATCAAATACTTAATGGAATTACTTGTAAACCAGAAGATAATGACTCTATGAATCTAATAAGAAATAAAGATTCTCAAGATATTAATAAATTAGGATTTGTAAATAAACTAACAAAAAATCCAGATGGAAGTTATGATATAGAATACTATAAAAATGGAGATATGACTTCAGATAAAAATAAGGTTACATTAACAGGAGTTACCATTTCTGATGAGCAATATGAAAATTTAAATAATGGAAGAGTACTTGTTACTGAAGAAGATGGAAGTGTGAATCTTACAGGTGGAGCATTAAATAATGATCAAATATTTAATCCATCCTCAGGAAGACTAGGTGGACTTCAATCAATTCACGAAGATGCTGAAAGTTACATCGAACAAGTTAATACCTTGGCAAAGACTTTAGCATTTGCAGTAAATGCTATTCATACAGAAGGAGTTCCAGCAGGTGAACAGTATGCCTTCTTTGTTAATTCAGGAAATGACCCTCTTGATTACGATGGTATTACAGCAGGAAATATAACAATGAATTCAGATATCCTAAAAAATGTTATGCTAATTCAGGCTGGAGCAAGTAAGGGTTCAGGTTCTACTGATGGAGATAGAGCAGGAGCATTAGCAAGCCTAAGAGACTTTGGACTTAATATAGATAGTATTCAAAGTGGTAAAAAGAAGGATGGCTCAGTATATGACTATAAAGCTTTTGTAGAGGAACATCTAGGTACTACTGCTGGAGGAGAGGTACCAAAGTTTAATACTATAGATGGAGGAGTCAAGGTAGAGGGATTCTTTAAAAATACTATAAATAAGTTAGGAGTTCAGTCTGAGGAAGCTACTAGAATTGTTAAAAACCAAAACACTTTGTTAAAGGGACTTGTTGAAAGAAGACTTTCAACTTCAGGAGTATCCTTAGATGAGGAAGCTATAAATCTTGTACAATTCCAACATGCCTTCCAAGCTAATGCAAAGGTAATAACAACGGTAGATCAACTCCTTGATGTAGTAATTGGTCTAGTTAGATAAAAAGATAAGAAGTTGAGGTGATAAAATGAGAATAACTCATGGTGTAATGGTTAGTGGCTTTTTAGGTGATATGAATACTAACTTAAATAGCTTAAACAAAATACAAAAGCAATTAAATACTGGTAAGGTATTTTCAAAACCTTCAGATGACCCTTTTAAAGTAGCAAGATCCATGCAGATGTATTCAGAAATAAATGCTAATAAACAATATAACACTAATATAAAGGATACTATAAACTGGATGGATACCACAGACACAGCTCTAAGCAATGGTACTAAGTGTCTTCAAAGAATAAGGGAACTTATGGTATCTTCTGGAAATGCTGCCTATGGTTCATCAGAACTTACTGCTATTAAAGAAGAGATAAATGAGAGAGTAGCAGAATTTGGACAGATCTTAAATACTAGCTTTGATGGAAAGTATATCTTTGGTGGTAAAGATGGAGCTTTAAAACCAGTAGAAGTAAATTTAGATGGGGTAACAGGTGAAAATTCCATAAGTATATCAGGAGATGAAAATATTATAAATAAATCTCTAAAAGTAGAGATATCTTCTGGTGTTAAAGTGGATTACAATGTAAATGCTGTAGAAGTTTTAAAGTTTAAGGACAAAGCAGGTAATGATATTGAAGTTACACAATTCTTTGATGACCTTCTACATAACTTGAGTGATGTAAATGGTAAGTCTAAGGTTGTAGGAGAAAACTTGGATCAGATGGATAAGGTAATAGAAAATATGATTAGTATAAGTGCTAAGGTTGGTACTGTGCAAAATAGGATGGAAAGTGCTAAGGAGCTGAATACAGCACAAAATGAAAACCTTACAGAAATACTATCTGGTAATGAAGATATAGATTTCATGGAAAAGAGTATGGAGATGGCTGTAGCAAGAACCATCTACGTAGCATCCCTACAAACTAGCTCCAAAGTCCTTCAGCCATCAATTCTAGACTTTTTATAGGATTGGAAATTCTTTTCCGTGACAGGATAAGTGCTTGAAGCAAAATTTTTATTAAGAAACTCTAAAAAGATAAGAGGTGTTATGATGACCGCAGAGAAAAAAGATAAGAATGTTATTACCTTTAATAATGGGTTGCCGGGGTTTGAGAGTTTAAAAACTTTTGTTCTTGAGGAGATAGAAGGGTCAGAGCCTTTTAAGACCCTTAAGTCTACAGAGGATGAGAATATTGGCTTTGTTACTATAGTTCCCTTTGATTTCAAAGTGGATTATGAAGTTAAGTTAACGGAGGCTGTTATAAATTCTCTTAAGATAGAAGCTCCTGAAGATGTTTTGATTTTAAATACGGTTACTCTTAATAGCGATGTTAAGAAGATAACTACTAATTTAAAGGCTCCTATTATAATAAATTTGAAAAATAACCTAGGGTATCAAATGATTCTAGATAGGGAAAACTATAGCATTAAACATCCCTTAATAAAGGAGTGATAGTATGCTAGTGGTAACAAGAAAACCAGGTGAAGGAATTAAAATTGGAGACAATGTAGAGATAACTATAGTTAAAATTGACGATAACTCTGTTAAGGTATCTATCAATGCACCTAAGGAAGTTAAAATATTAAGAAGTGAACTTTATAAAGAAGTAGGAGAAGAAAACATCAATGCTTCTAAAATAAACATGGAGCTATTACCTAAAATAAAAAAATAATTTTATACATAACCCCCAAATAGTTAAATATTCACACTTTTAACTATATGACTATATAAATAGTTAGCTATATAAATATAAAACTATACAGCTATATAACTAGTTAAATAGTTAACTAGTTGTTGTCATAGTGCGGGGTTTAGAGGTTTATCCGATGACTACCAGCTCTAATACTCCATCTTATTTGAAGTAGGAGTAAAGAGCTGCTACGTCNNCTAAGAACTCTGTTTATATATAAAAATCAGGGAAGATAATTAATATAATTTACAGAAACATTTATTATAAAATATTATAATTTGGGGGAATTAATATGGAAGTTAGTAGAGTTAATGTTGGAAGAGCCATGGAAGGTGTAACTCCAGCAAGAGAAGTTCAACCTATAACACAAAATAATGCAACGACACAGGAAGCTATAGATAAAAATCAAAATTATAAATTAGAAGAGATTCATAAGGCCGTTGATAAACTTAATAAATTTATGGAAGACGAAGATATCCATGCAGAGTATGAGGTACATGATAAATTTAATCAGATAATGATAAAAATAGTAGATAATAAAACCAAGGATGTATTACTTGAAGTACCACCAAAAAAAATCCTAGATATGGTTGCTAAAATGTGTGAAATGGTGGGGATACTTGTAGACAAAAAGGCCTAAACTGGAGGAGATAAAATGTATAATGCAGGTGCTAATGCATATAACGCGTACAAAAGTAATAGTGTTAATTATGCTTCTAAGGAGCAGTTATTATTAATGCTTTTAGATGGAGCTGTAAAATTTGCTAAAATGGCTAGACAAGCTATATTAGATAAAGATGTAAAAAGTAGTCATGAAAATCTTGTTAAGACTCAAGATATATTTACAGAA
>NZ_DFCF01000003.1:0-4676 GCF_002367465.1 Clostridium sp. UBA3061
AGACTCTGCAGAATCTCTGAATGCTAACACATATTTTCTAGATGCCATTTGTTATTCCTCCCTTCTTAGAATTTCTTTGATCCTATGCCTGGTTAAGTCCGAACTCTTCAACTTTTCTAATTTCAGTAGGCTCATTAACAGTTAAATTACCTATAAGCACTGCAGTATTAAACAGTTGCTCATCTGTAGCTAGTCCACTAACTGAAAACTTTTGAGAATCAACCTTTGGAGAACCATCTTCCTTTTGTCCATTCACATACTTAATTACCATTGATGACTTCATTTTTGTAGATGTTATTGCCACAAAACTCACTCCTTTCTTAACTTCTTAAATATATATATGTGTTTTCATTAATTTTTTCCTTTATCAAGTTTCATGCACTGGTAGTAGTGTCTTATAGATTCATTAATAATCTCTTAAATAATATAGATCATCTCAAATCTATATCATTTTGATAATTTTTAGAGTCAGAAAACCGTAAAAATAGCTTCTAGACACTAAAATAAAAGTATTAAGTTCTTAGGTATAGCAAGTATACTTATACATATTTTTAATAACTTTTAAACAAAGATTATTTATGGTAAAATTATGGCTATGGTAATTATTATACAAAATGATATTTAAATAACAACATTTTAAATAGTATCAAAAATTAATTGAAAGTTGAGGTGATTTAATGACTTTAAAATATACTAATAGTTTAGAGGATTGGATAGAATTTCATTATTTCTTAGATACAATTAAAAAGAATAGAATTTTTTATTTTAAATTTAGAAAAATAGCCGTATATGCAGGTTATATATATTGTCTATGTACTATATTGTACTTCCTTTCACTCATATACAAATCTTCTTTTGATATTAAGGTAATTGGTGATGTAGCTATAGGAACATTAGTAATTATTATCCTAGTTATATTATTGAATATCATAATTAAATTGGAACCTAAATTTTATTTAAGCAGAATAAAAAAAGCCTATAAACTGGCCATTGAAAAAAAACCTAATTCTATAAAAGAAAAAGTAGTGACTTTAAAATCTGATAAGTTTGTAGTTGCAGTAGATAATGATGAAAAACTTGATTTTTTAAGTAGAATAAAAAAATAATCATTCCATTATTTATGAAACGATTATTCACAATAGTTACTATATATTTTGGATAATATGTATATAAGAGACTGTAAAGTTTTTTATTTCATATGACTTAGGATATTTTAAATTTCTATGAAAAATGGAGCTAAATGTAATTATATTTATTCTTGGATATGATTAGAAAAAACATCTATTGTTATAACATAATAACACTTAAATACATATTAATTATTCAACATTCCAATCAATATGCTTCATTACCTTTGAAATAAAGTAGACACAATCACTATCAGAAAAATTTTTATTCTCTTCAAAATATATTGATTTCCCTTGTTTATCTATAAAAAGTTCCAATTCACTATCCAAATCTTTTATAAGTATAAATCCCAAAGGTGATGTTGTTTCAACAGATAAAAAATATTTAATTTCCTCAAACACCTTAGAAATTACAATATTATCTTTTAAAGTTATCTTAGGTTTTATTGTTACAGTGGCTATATATAATTTAGAACTATTTTGATTTTCTACTACATAGCGATCAGTTGATATAGTTTCTACAGTGCTTCGTGGAGTGAAACTCCTTATAAATATTGTTAAAAATAAACTTAACAATATAAATATAAATATCCTTTTTAAAAATTTCATTGGTAACCTCCTATAGAAAAGCATAAAAATTTTATTTTCATGCTTTTCTATATATTATACTTAATTGATAATTGTGTAAACCTTATTAGTTACTTGTTAATAATTTATTAAACACATTACCTAAAAAAGCTATAACAGCAACTGCTTCATCTCCAGGCCAAGGTGTAAGTAAAGTCGCTACTAAAACAAATAAAGCTAAACCTAAACTACCATATATTAATTTTGTTAAATCAAAAGTATAATCAACGCTAATTGATTCTTTTACTCGAACTTTATCAAATGGCCTTATTATAGTTGCTACTTCAACTCCCTGAATCTTTAATTCTTGTGTAAATATATTAAAACTAACTTTTCCTGAAGAAAGCTCTATCTTTTCAATTCCATTGAACATAATTTTTAATTCTTTAGTTACTGCTGATGGCAACATGTCTAGTAATATTCCTGTAGCACCTTCAAATATTTCTTGTGGATTATCCATATTAGCTATTTTCTTGGCATTTTCTGTTGATATCGGTAATGACGGCTCATCTTGAATTAATTCAGCTGAAAGACTAATTTCAAGATTATCACTTTTTAAAATAGTTTCGCTATGAGAAATATTTACATTTGCTTGTAGAGTATATGGGTCAAAGCCTAACTTATTACCTAATCCCAGATTCATAGTACGAGGAGTGGTTGATGAACCCCCAAAATATTTTATTATTTCATTTGCAATTGCTGTAGCAAAGTCATCCTGTCTATTTCTTAATAAATTAGCATCACTAGCATTACTTATAAATGCAGTTTCAACAAGTATTGCAGGCATATTAGTTAATCTTAATACTGCAAAATCTTCTTCCTTATGTCCTCTATTAGGAATTCCAAATTTATTAGCTATAGCTCGTGATACATTTCTTGATAATTCTTTATTTTTAGCATCAGCGCTTGGATAAGTATAGCACTCAGTTCCATTAGCTGCCCCCGCAAAAGAGTTAGCATGAATAGATACAAATAATGATGAACCAAGGCTATTAGCTTGCTGTGCTCTTCCTTCTAAACTTACATATGTGTCAGAAGTTCTAGAATATGCTACAGATATACCATTTTTGGTTAATATATTCCCGACTTTTTTAGATATAGATAAAACAACATCCTTCTCATTAAGTCCATTTCCTATAGCACCTGGGTCGCTTCCACCATGTCCTGGATCTATAAATACTTTTCTTGCGCCTGTTACAGGAGGTAATACTGGATCTCCATCACCAGAACCTGATGAATTGCCAGAAACTATTTCAACTTGGATACCTTCTATTGGTTGTCCAAATATTCCAGCATAATCTTCTAAACCTACTACCCATGGAAGCCATCTTCCACCTACATAAGCTCTATATTTAACATTATATCCAGATAAACCACTAATCTTCATTTGTATTCCATCTACATTTTTACCTAGAATCCCTGCATAATCACTTCTATCACTTACCCAAGGTAACCACTCTCCTCCTTGAGTATGGGTTCTGTATTGAATACTTCCTTTATCAAGATTAGCATATACTCCTTGAATTGCACTGCCCAATATTCCAGCATAATCACTTAGATTAGTTACATTAGGAAGCCATTTCCCACCTGCGTATACTTGATATGTTACATTAACATATCCATTTCCAGAACCTGATGAACTATCAGAAACTATTTCAACTTGAATTGCTTCTATTGATTGTCCATATATTCCAGCATAATCTGACTCACCTATTACCCATGGAAGCCATCTTCCACCAACATAAGCCCTATATTTAACATTGTATCCAGATAAACCACTAATCTTCATTTGTATTCCATCTACATTTTTACCTAGAATACCTGCATAATCACTTCTATCACTTACCCAAGGTAGCCAATCACCATTTTGAGTATGAGTTCTGTATTGAATACTTCCTTTATCAAGATTAGCATATACTCCTTGAATTGGTGTACCATAAATACCTGCATAATCACTTAGATTGGTTACATTAGGAAGCCATCTCCCACCCGCATATACTTGATATGTTACATTTGCCATAATAAATTCCTTCTTTCTTTTATATTTCTAACTTCTTAATCGATTAAGTCATTACATATATAAAAGAGTGATTTAAGTTAGATTTGTAAACCTAATTAGAAAATTTTTTTATTTATTTTCATTAATTTTTTCCTTTATCAAGTTTCATGCACTGATAATAGTGTCTTATAGATTCATTAATAATCTCACTGTACTGAACAACTTCGTCAGAATATAAAAATACTTTTATCTCTTCAAGCCTTTTTATGTTCTCAACCTCTATTAAATAAGTACGTCTTAAGGATTCCTTTCCACTTGAATTTAAAAGGGTTTCTTGTCTACCCATTTTCTTTTTAATCTTATTAATCTTACTAGATGCTCTGCTATGACTTGTTAAACTATAGGATTTATCCTGAGAACTATTTTCCTTTATAGCCTTAGACTTATTACTAACTTTCTTTTTCTTGGCCTCCAGGTTTTTAATATCTTCTATATCCATATAAGTGTATGGGTCATCTATATCTTCTTCATGTTTTTCTACATTCATTGAAGCCTCTTCCTTTGATAACACATAATTATCAATAGTTTTAATTGTTCCATCATTACTAAAAATTAATTTTTGATTTGCCATTTGAAAATCCTCCTTACCATGTTTTCAGCTTTTTATGTTTTTATGTTCTTGCACCCCTAAAGCATTGATATAACTAACATTAAACCTCCTAGGGATAAATAGCATTTTATAAATATATATATTTGATTTTTTCAAAAATAATTTTCTAGAATTAAATTTTCCATTCTCATCAGCAGATACTCAAGATAATAATAATTGGTGGAAGTGTCAGAAAAAAAGCGGACTAACTTTAAAAGTTGGTCCGCTTTTTTCTCACTTATTTTAAAAAATAAATACATATAGTAACTTTGAC
>NZ_DFCF01000003.1:4747-8229 GCF_002367465.1 Clostridium sp. UBA3061
ATTTAGTTTCCCAATTAATAAATATGTATCTGTTACATTATATGGTTTAGGTTACATTATACAACTTAATTTGTATTTACATATTAAGGGGGTGATAATTATATGGATTCTAATTTATATGATATTATAACTAATGCTCAATTGGGGGATTCTAATGATTTATATAATTTAATATTAAAATTTAATCCTTTACTAACTAAATACTCTAAACTTTTAAATTATGAAGATGCAAAATGTGATATTACATTATGTTTTATAGAAATTATTAATAAAATTCCTATTAATAAAAAATTTACTGATGATAAATTTATTTTAAGCTATATAAATAAAGGAATAAAAAACTCATATATAAACATTAGCCGTAATAAAAATAAAATTGATACTAAAGAATATATTTGTGAAATTCAAGATTTCAATAATAAAATAGACTTTCATAGTGATTTAGAATTTTATGATCTTATAAAATATCTAACTGATAGGGAAAAACAAATTATTATTTTTAAATATTTTAATTGTCTTTCTGATATACAAATATCTAAAAAATTAAATATATCTAGACAATATGTAAACAAATTAAATAGACAAGCTTTATATAAAATTAAAAATAATATTGCTTAAAGAAAATATTTATTAATTAAGAGATACATAAGTGACTTTTAATTTTAAAATCAGTAGACAAACTATCAATAGATTAAGACGTTAAGTTATAAGTTTACTGAGTAGTATTAAAATATAACATAAAAGGATGTGATAGAGTTGGAAAATGAATTATTAAAAGTAGCAACATCTCAAGGTATATGGGCGTTACTAAGTATGAGTTTATTACTTTATATCTTAAAAGCCCAAGAAAAAAGAGATTTAAAACAAGAAGAGAGAGAACTCAAATACCAAGAAATAATATCTAAGTTAACAGAAAAATTTACTATAGTCGAAACTATAAAAAAAGATGTTGAGGACATAAAAGAGTCTATTTTTAAATAGACTCTTTTATGTCTTCATTTACAATATATAAGTTGATTTATTTTAGTATAATATACTAATCTTAAACAAACATTTACACATTTTTTTATTTAATATCTAATTGCTNNCTGTCTCCTAACTTATCCATTAAAATATTTTCTATTTCATTACTAACATTGGGGTCTATACAATTTTTATATATACAACATACTGAATTTATTAAAAACATATCTTTAGTTCCATATAATTCTTTAAGATTTGAATACGATATTTTTCTAATATACTTATTGTCTACATTAAACTCTAGAAACTCATCATAGAATGTAAGATTAAATTTTTTATATTTATTATAAGTATTACAAGAACATACAATCATTCTATATTTAGTTACCAAACTTCACTTGATAAAAACAACTAAATTATTCACCATTAAGAACCCTCTTTAGACTTTCATCTATAGCCTCAGCATCTCCAGGATATTTTATAATCAATGTATTGGACTCCATAATAGCAGCTGATTCTGGAGTTTGTACTGATGTTTTTACCGTAGGATCATTAATAGACTCAATATAGTCCTTTTGTGTTTGCCAAGCTTCTTTTAATTTTATATAGTATTTATCTTCAGTTGGATTTTGTTGCGTGTATTCTTTCCTATCTGATTTTAAATCTTCATCATCTACTTCCATTTCTGCTGAATTTTCAGCAGAAGGAGATACAGGTTTTATACTTTCTAAATTAAACTTATTACTAAAATCTTTTCCATTTATATTTAATATAACCTCTATTTCTCCAGTTGCTTCTGTTAAAGGAACTTCAGCTAAGTAATGAATCATACTCGTTTTTAGTGGCTTTATTGAAGCATCCTTTTCTAAATCTGAACTCTCAGCACCTTGTGATACAGAAAAACACGTATACTCTTTACTATTAATTTTTATCCTTGCAGTGATTAAGTTATCTACCATTTCAGCTTCATTATTCAAATTTTTCACATATAGCATTATATCTATAAAAGTATTACTTTCTGTTTGTACATCATAATAGTGAGAAGTTCCATCTATAATTTGAATCTCTATTCTTGGTGTAACATCAATTCCTTTTAAATAATATTCACAAACTTCCTTTACTGTATTATTTCCTACAACGCTGAACTCACTTTTATTATTTGTTATATTTTTGCTATCTCTACTACAAGCTACCATAAATATAGAAAAAACAACAGATAATATTACAATTAAAAACTTCTTAATTTTCATCTAAATCCCTCCACTCTCTATATATACTAATATAAAATTGGTGTATATTCCAGAAATTACGGTAGAATCTTAGTGTATGTTATACTTTTGTATAAGGAGTTGAAGTCATTGAAATCACTAAAATTGTAGAATATATTAATATAGAGCTAAAGAAAGATAATACTGCTAGTGTTAATAAAATTATAAGCAAAATGGGATGAATTTGTTAAAGATCATAAGGAGTTTGAAGTGCAGCAACTTATAAGTTTGGCCTTGGAAGAGTTTATAGAAAATATAAATAAATCAGATAATAAATCCATATTTAAGTACCCCCCAGAATATCCATGAAACTTCACAGATATTTGGGGGTATTTAAATTTTATAAGATAATTTTTCATTAAATAGGACAATAGTTTTTACAATTATGACAATCTTTTATATGATTGATATTTATTCCATTCATAGGAATAATAGGTGTTTTGCTTCTTGTAGCTGCTTTAATTCCTAGGTATATTGCATAGGCTATAGCCTTAGGGCCTACTTTATGATAAAGGTCCGTATCAGCTTTACTATTGCAGAAGAAACATTCAATTATAACCGCTGGCATATTAGTGTTTGATAGCTCTGTAAACTCATCTGATGATTTTATGCCACGATTGATGAATCCTAGGGAGGCTAGTTCTTTAAGAACCTCTCTTCCTACAAGTCCACCAATTTTATTCTCATTGTTTGGATATATCCAACACTCTGATCCAATAGCTCCTTTATAACCTTTCTTTGGAGAGGAGTTGATATGTATAGAAAAATATAGCTCCACCTTAATTGAATTAGCTATATTAATGCTATACTTTAAATCTTGTATAGCAGAGCTGCTGGTATCTGGAGTAACCTCTGTATAATTAAAATCACCATCAGCTCTTAATAATTTACTTAGCTGAGATATGATTTTTCTGTTTTCAGTAACCTCATTTACATAATCCGAAGCCCCTTGAAACTTAGGATTATGACCACCACGGCTACAAATAGATATTATAGCCATTTACTATGCCCCCTTATTAATATTATTATTGTTTATTGCTATAACAAGAGAATTGATACTATCATCTAACTTCTCTAATTTATTTTCAAATCTCATCATAAGATAAGCAGTAATTGCTATAGGAAATCCCACATTTGATACTAGATTTATTAATTCTTCCATTACTTTCAACCTCCTTTTAAAGTATATAAAGAGGCTCCAAAGAGCCCCTTTAACTAGTTAATCTCATAAGCTGTTTCACTGGTGTCTAC
>NZ_DFCF01000023.1:0-2636 GCF_002367465.1 Clostridium sp. UBA3061
ATATTTGGGGGTATAGCTCAGTTGGGAGAGCACCTGCCTTGCACGCAGGGGGTCAAGGGTTCGAATCCCTTTATCTCCACCAAAGACACTGTATATGCAGTGTCTTTTTTTATATGTTTTTATAATATTTTAAGATAAACTTTCTCATTAGTATGTTAAAATAAAAAAGTAGATAGTATTTCTTTTTGAGTGAATTAATTACTTAATAAGATTTTAGATAAATGAAGGGAGGGAAAATAGAGAATATAAATTTCTCTATTTTATATAATTATGAATATATTAATAACCAATGATGATGGAATTACGGCAAAAGGTATACAGATTATTGCACAGAGACTTCAAAATTCACACAATATATTGGTAGTAGCACCTGATAGTCAAAAAAGTGCTAGCAGTCATTCCATAACATTAATGAATCCTCTTATTGTAAGAAAAGAAAAAATAGAAGGTATAGATGCTCCATGTTTTAGTGTAAGTGGTACACCTGTTGATTGTACAAAAATTGCAATAACTACTATTGCTAGTGAAAAAATAGATATAGTAGTATCAGGAATAAATGATGGATTTAATTTAGGCACCGATGTAATATATTCAGGGACTGTGTCTGCAGCCGTTGAAGGAGCATTAAATAGTACCCCAGCAATTGCATTATCTTGTGATGGTAATGAAGAAAGTTATGAAATAGCTGCAGATTATGCAGAAAAAATATTAAATAAAATTAGAAGTGAGAAAATTGGAAACACAGTGCTAAATGTAAACATTCCATCCATAAGTAAAGATAAATTAAAGGGATTAAAGGTATGTAAAATAGGTGAAAGAAATTATAATAATGTATATGTTGAAGTAGAGAAAAGTGATGATAATGTAGTATATAAAATAACTGGTGCGCCGGATGATGCAATGCAAGATAATACTGATGTAGACATGATTAAAGAAGGATATATAACAGTTACACCACTACATTATGACTTAACTAATTTTAACTTAATAACAAAAGTGGAAAATATTTTAGAAAAATAAATTTGATATAACAAAATTTTTATTTTAAATATTGTGATTAATTAGTAATATTAAAGATATGAATAGGGGATGAAATGATGAATAAACCATATGTATTTACACCAGGACCTACTAATGTAAGAGAAAATGTTAGATTGGCTAGGGCTATTGAAACTACTAATCCAGATTTAGATAAGGATTTTTATGATTTTTATAGAGAAACTTGCAATAGAATTAGGGAAATACTAAATACTGAAAAGGATGTGTTTATATTAAGTGGTGAAGGTATATTAGGATTGGAAGCTGCTTGTGCATCACTTACAGAAGTAGGAGATAGAGTACTAATTATTGATAATGGGGTATTTGGTGAAGGCTTTGCTGATTTTGTGAAAATATATGGAGGAATACCTGTGTTGTATTCTGTTGATAGAAAAAGAGAAGTAGATGTGGAACATTTAAGAGAATTCCTTGATAAAGATAGTAATTTTAAATATGCAACTGTTGTTCATTGCGATACACCATCAGGAGTACTTAATGATATAAGTAAAATTTGTCCAATGCTTAAGGAATATGGAATATTAACAGTTGTAGATAGTGTTGCAGCCATGGGAGGAGAACCTATAAATGTAGATGAGTGGGATATAGATATTGCATTAGGTGGTTCTCAAAAAGCTTTTTCAGCTCCACCAGGATTAACTATTGTTACCGTTAGTGATGATGCGGATAAAGTTATGAGAATAAGAAATACTCCGATTGTAGGATTTTATTGTAACTTAACTATATGGAAGGGATATTATGATAAAAAGTGGTTTCCATATACTATGCCAATAAGTGACATATATGGGCTTAGAGTTGCTATAGATAATATACTTGAAGAAGGAATAGAGAATGTACACAATAGACATAAAAATATTGCTGTAGCTACTAGAAATGCATTAACTAGCTATGGGTTAAAGTTATATTTAGATAGCGGCTTTTCATCTACAGTTACAGTAGTAGAAACGCCTACAGGAATAGAAGCAAACAAGTTAATTAATTATATGAGAGATAATTATAATTTACTAATTTCAGGTTCTTTTGATTATCTTGAGAATAAAGTTATTAGAATTGGTCATATGGGAGAAAACAGTAGGATAGATAAAATTTTATTTGTTTTAAATACGTTAGATAAATCTTTAAATGAATTAGGATATAAATCAAAAGTTAATATCATAGAAGAATTTAATAAGTATATTATATTATAATGTGAGAGAGGCCAATTAATTATGAAAATAGTTAATTGGCCTTATATTATTATAAAAAGGATATTTTCAATGGAATATTAAGAAGATTAGTAACTAGTTAACATAACGAATATTTATTGATTTTAATGTGGTATATTTCGTATATAGAGGCTAAATATTAGTATAAGTTATTTTTACTTTAGTATACTATACCATGTGTATCAGTATAAGAAAATAAAAGTAAATTCAAGAAATATGAAGATATATTTAAATAAACTATAATTATAAAAAACTAATATTATATTTGATATAACAAGTATGGTAAGATAAATCTTGTCGCTGAGAGACGCGGCAAGAAACAACAAAAACTTAAGAAAAAACTTCTTAAAAATTTGTTGACAGATAAGAGATTAT
>NZ_DFCF01000001.1:0-37297 GCF_002367465.1 Clostridium sp. UBA3061
GTTTACAATTGGGTTCACTCGTTACAGCAATTCGTGATGAACATTCCTTTTGCAATCTATATTTTGTCACCCGCTATTGCTTCATATATCGTTCTGAAGAAGAATAACAAAATAGCGGATTTTAAGGAATGGTTGAAAACTGTTTTTTATTTTAAAAATAAAATTTTCCTCTATTTGTTCGTTGTTGCAGGGCTTGCACTGTATTTTTTGATACATATTGCAGTTTCAGGCCGTACGGAAATGGTGCTCCCATTTTATACGTTCTTCCTTTCTCTACCTGGGGGGCTTATTATCGGTGGCTTGGAAGAAGCTGGCTGGATGTACATATTGCAGCCTGAGCTTGACAAAGAATATGGCTTTGTTTTTTCTTCCATTTTTACAGGTATAGTTTGGATTTTTTGGCATATTCCTCTCTTTTTTATTCCGGGGACTAATCATGGAGAGGGACTCATTAACTTTTGGATGTTTGCAGTTCAACTCATGGCGTTTCGTTTTTTTAATGGAGCAATCTACAAAATATCAGGAAAAGGCTGTGTGTTTATGTGTGTATTATTCCATACCATGTTTAATGCAGCATCCCCCATCTTTGGCACCATGACTATGACTTGGTTAGGAACTGTTGTGGCAAATACTATGATTATTGTTGTTTCAATTGTAACTGTTGTGATGTACAACAAAAGTATAGTGTAATAGTACAACCCTGCATCCTTATACAAACTTTTCTTTGAAAATTGAATAGTACGGTGTTGGGAAATATGTTATAATATGGTCAAAGTAAGCGTGTTTAAATCAGTTGATAAAAAATAACGGGAGGTATTTTTATGGATTTTAGGATAATATCATTGCCACCATTCAAAGCAGCATCATCTGGGATAGATAAAGAATTTAACTTTTCCCCTGACGGTATTTTAGGAAAGTTCAATAAGTATTTTTCTGCAATTAATCTATGTGAACGAGATAGTTTTATGCCCAGAGACTTTTATGTTTTGATGAAGAAAAACAAGGCCTAGTATGGTGGTGGGCATTGAGTGATGATATGGATGATGGCAGTAACGAAATTGTTGATTTTGAAGGCGGGTACTATGTAACTTATTTCTTCGAAGATGGAGATGAAGAAACACGTGGTAAGTTATATAATCAAGCCTTGGAATATATTAAGAATTCTGATATTTTCGAACTGGATATCCGTCAAAATCATTATGGTATGGGACATATTATTACACCACCAGAGATTATAAAAGCACAAGGATGGGCACAAATGGAAGCGTTTATACCCATTAAATTAAAATCAACCTCCAACTTGTAATGAAAGTTACAGTGAAGTAATTGAAATGTAAAGCTGTAAAAGATATAAATAGCTCACTAAAAATAAAATCAAATATTTTATGAAAATACCGTACTATTCAAAACTGAATATACGGTATTTTTAGTTCGCAATATAATTAAAATCCAATTTATTATTTTATGAAAAATCAGCAAATATTGAGTTAACCATTTAATATAGTTTTTCTATTATTCTATAGATTCTATTAATCTTACAGAAGTTACCACTTTATTTAATTCGTATTCATTGTTGTTATTTAATACTTTAATTATATCTCCAGTTTCAAGTGCTGTTGACCAAAAATATCCGGGGTGATGTATTAACCTTACTTATAATTATTATAATATTCTCGCGCCAGAATACTAAAATAGAATTGATCAATACACTTATTGTAAATTGTTTAATGGAAATGTATATTTAAAAACACTAATCATATAATCTTTTTCTTGAAAATCTCCGCAATAATCAAATCCCGCTTTAGAATAATAGTTTTTTAATTTTACATTTCCAGCCCAACAGTCTAAATATAGTGTTTTTCTTAAATTTCTTGAAATCTTAAAGGCATAATTAACAATTTTAAGTCCTATATCTTTTCCTTGATACCCTGGTAATATTGCTATTCTGTAAAGATATAAATTATTGGGTTTGTTGATGTGAAGTACAGCATTAACATCCATGTCTTTTATAGAAAATGTTCCAACTATTAGCTTGTCTATTGTCATCATATAGATGTTTTTATTTTTTACGTCTATGTTTATTTCTTCAATATCCCAAGGATATGTCCATTGATTAATACTTTTTTGATGTAAGTTTAACGTTACTTTATTTAGTAACTCAACTATTATCCTTATATCATCTTCCTCTGCTAATCTAATTTCATATAACATTCTAATACCTCTTTTATATTTCATTTATAGGTGCAGACCTTTTTGCTTTTATTGCATAATCCTCAAGTAATCTGGCAATCTTTCCTCTATACTACAGTTCCTTCTTATTGAAAATTTAATATTAAAGTTATTTTTGATAAACTTTTGCATTTCCTAACAATGATAGGTTATAACCGTCAACAATTATTGCACTTTGTTGTTGTGTAGTATATACCATCTTTCCATTTTCTCTTATATATTTTTCAATACTTTTATTTTGTGAATCAGTATTTTTATAGTGTACTTCAACTGCAAAATTGTCTATACATCTTAGTCCTTTTTCATAAATAAACTCTGGATAATCTTTATCTGGAGAAATATAATACTGCGAGCATTGCATCATAGCACCAGCACTCCATCCCATTATTATTCCACTATGCTGTTCTACGGTATTAATCAATCCTAACTCCGATAGCCTACTCATTATTTTATCTGGGAATCCACCTGTAAAAAAAACTATATCCGCTGAATTAATTTTTGCTTTAGCACTTTCTGAATTGTCTGTAAAGTAATTAATCAATGTTATATTATTATCCTCTATTCCATAAGTGTAAAATGGAGCAGCTATATTTTTGTAATGCTCACCACTTATTTTATTATAGGATTTTTCCCACTCAGCCTCATTTTTTATCCAATCCTCATGAAAAGCAAAAGGAATCACACAAATTTTGTACTCAGGTCTAATTATATTCTTTAATGTTTTATATGCCCATGATTCGTTAAAATCTAATCCATCTAATAAAATATTCATAATACTCCCCCTCAATGAAACTTTTTAAAATTCATAATGCTTCACAATTTAATATAACTATTTTTATTTTCTGCTACAAACATGAATTCCATTATGCATTCCTTACTAAAGAGCCTGTAAATCCACTTCTTCTTTTGCCTTTTTTAATATAGAATTAATAAATTCATTCTTTGCATTTGTATATGAACCTCTATCATTAGTATACTTTGCAGCTAAATTCTTCTTTAGCCTTGAATATTCATCAACGGCTTCCTTATTTAGTCTAAGATAATCACGAAAATAGATATGATTTTTCCACAATTCTCCGTTAATTATTTCTATATGCAAATAATGAGTTCTTAAATCTTCCCTTCCTTTAGCAAACATTACACGACCTTCAATCCCTGCATTATCTCTAAATTGATATCCATTTGCTTCTAATAAGTTTCTATGCTTATCTACATCATCCAATGATTTAACTCCTACAGCAATATCTATAATTGGTTTTGAATCAAGTCCTTCTATTGATGTACTTCCTACATGTTGTATGTCTATAGCAGTTTTGCCTAACAAATGATACAATAGTTTTTCTTCTTCCTTATAA
The DNA here is from genome assembly GCF_002367465.1 of Clostridium sp. UBA3061. Taxonomy (NCBI): domain Bacteria; kingdom Bacillati; phylum Bacillota; class Clostridia; order Eubacteriales; family Clostridiaceae; genus Clostridium; species Clostridium sp. UBA3061. The sequence goes on from NZ_DFCF01000001.1 coordinate 3,585, forward strand.
ATCTCTTTCCAATTAAAGCTATATGGAACAATCTTAACGGTTCCCCTTGCTAATCCAATCATTTATTTAACCTCCTTAAAGAGATGCACTAAATATTCTAGTTTAATAGTTAAATATATCTATAGTTAAACTGGTTCATGTTTTTATATTTAAATAGGTCTCTATATGCATTTTTACCTATATTAGATAGTTAAGTATATACCTATATGTATTTTAAACTAGGTAAGGGTATAGTTTTTAAATTTTAATATCTTACATAACTTATAGACAATATATTGAATTTGTAAATTGATTAATCTAAAATAAGTTTGTTTCAATTCTACTATTTAGTTCAAATAGTGCAACTTTATTACTTTCCCAATATAACTTTTTAAAAATCTCTTGATATGTCCCCCAGAAATATTCAGTATGTTCTAATGATAATTCTATATGGTTATTGTTAATATTAACTGCAAAACAATATTCAGGTATTACAAATACATTCTTATCCCAATATTGTCTACATTTCTCTGATATGCAGTTAGCAGGCACATAAAATGTAGATACTAATTGATAAAATTTATTTAAACTTTCTATACCAGACTCTTCAAATGATTCTCTCTTTGCAGCCTCTAAAGGAGTTTCATCGTCTTCAGCTCCGCCAGCAATAAATTGCCAATAATCTCCATTGTTTCTCTTAAAAATACAATATAATGGGATTTCATTAACTAATTTATATGGTATTACTAATACCTGTATAGACGCTCTCATAATATACACTTCCCTTTTACATTTATTTGTATTTAACGAATAATAAATTACATTTTTTCATTTACAACCATAAATATAATATTTATTATAGCACGATTACAATAAAATGTATGTATATGAAAAAAGCACCTCCATAAAGAGATGCTCTAAAATAAATGGCTCTGATTTTTAATCAAAGCCATTAAATTCAATATTATGCTTATACTATTCGTCTTAATATCGCTTCTCATATTCTATAAGCATAATCCTCAAGATTCTTTTGAACTTCAAATCCTTCTGGCATTTTTTATGCTAACTCAATACTTTCAATGGTTATATTCCCCTTATTCCTTTTAGTCTTCATTAAGGGCAAAAAAGTTAAAGTTAATATATCCTCTACGGTAAAGTTAAAATTATTTTATTTTTCATTATTTTGTAGTAAACTATTCATAGTATAATTAATCCATAAATTGATTTTTTAGTATTTTTTTCTAATTTGAGTTATGATATTAATTATGAGGAGAGTAAGTAGATGAAAAAGAGAACAAAGATTATATTTAATGCAGAAGGAGAAAATTCAACTCAAAAGAAAGAACATGAGGAATCTATGGAAAGATGAAAAAAGGAAATACAAGAAGATAATAGATCAGATTGATTAACTTTAATATATATTGGGAGGTGTATCATGAATAAGATAGAAAATTTACTAAAAATTCGTAGAATTTCTTTGGCCTGCTTATTTTTATCTGTTCCTCTATGCTTTATAGGATGTTTTTTTCCTTTTATCTTATTTACAATTATTGGTATAAGTTTATTGCCAGTATTTATAGTATTATCTCTTTTGTTTTGGAAATGTCCTTATTGTAATTACAGGTTACCAATGAAATTTGACAAAGATAGTGATATTGATTTGGTATATCAATGTCCATATTGTAATAAGAAGTTTAATTGAAGTAAATATATATTTATAGACAATATCCAGATATGAAAGACAATATGTAAAATGAAATATAAAAACAAATGGAAGAGCAATCTTCCATTTGTTTTTTACCCCTAATATAAATTAAAATTTAAATATCTAGTCACTTTATGCCTCAATATTGTACTTTCCTAAGGCTGATTGTAAAATAAAATTCTATAAACTACAATAGTCTTTATTAGGAATTCTATTAAGAAGAGTGCTCATAAAATTCCATTCTAACAAATTCTCCATAACCAAGGGGCGTATCTTTCCTATAAGTATCTACTACATTAAACCCTGCACTTTTATAACATTTAATCGCCCTTTCATTGAAAGACCGAACTTCTAAAGCAATCTTTTTATCTGTATATATCTTCTTGCATTGTTCTTTTACTATTTCCATTAAGACCTTTCCTAATCCTTGTCCACATAGAGATGGTTTTAAACCAATTCCAATAAAAACACACTCATTTTTATCCAGTAACCTTATGTATCCACATAAGCAATTGCAATCATCAATCACAGCATTAAATTCACTCTTTCTCTTTTCTTCTATTGTAATCCCCCATTTTTCATTAGATACTTTATCCCATCCTGGATAATTATATATAGAATATATATCGTCATATTTCCAATCGCAAACTTCTTTTGCATATAGCTCTGTAAGACCTGCCAATCTCAAATTCATTTCGTACACCTCTAGAAAATTTTCCATTTACATTACAATATGATACTTTCATGAATAAATTCACCACATCCACCACAAGGTGTCATATTTAATTACTTCACAACATTTTACAATTTCTGATTTACAATCATAATTATATATACTTAGCAACTTTTGAAGCCACAAAATAGAATTTATCATAATATTATTTCACATGTTCTTACTTATTTTACACTATTGCTATTTACTCTCTGGTTTCGTGATTAACTCTATTGCTTTTTCTATAACCTCATCCTTACCCTCTGCAATTCCTTTCACAGTTTGTTTTACAGTTATGTCAGGTTTAAGACCTATTCTTTGTGTCTGGCTTCCATCCATATATGTTACTGCTAGCCCTGATATAGATGTCTGTATACACCCTGGAAGTGTAATGTCCATAATATTACCATTAGCTCCTGCAGAAGGAGTTCCTATTACCGTTGCATTTGGTGCATCCATAAAAGACATAACCATTGTCTCCAAGACGCTTTGTGTACATTCATTCATCAGTATTATTACCTTCCCATTATACTGATATCTATCTTTTACTTTTCCTAATGAGGTTCTAATAATGCCGTTATCAAATATTTTGCTAAATGTAGTTGAATCTATACCTTTGTCCAATTGTTCCGCTATGAATCCTCTTCCTGAACTATTACTGGTTGATTTGATAAATTTCCCTGGTTCGAAACTATTACTTGAATAAAATTGTTGATATTCAGAAACTTCAGGTTTTATATATTCCCCTATAGGATAATTAATAAATTTTATATATTCACTCATTTTTGCATTATCGTATCGCACATCAATAATCAACCCTTCTGTCCCTTTAAATTTTTTCATTAATTTATCTAAATCTCCACTTTCAAGTGTACTTATATTAAGATAGCCTATTTTCTTGTCTACCATGAAGCCACTTTTCTCATCTTGCCCCAGTTTTTTTACATCATAATCACCATTATAATAGCATGGAACATTCAAGCTTAGCTTTTCACCATTTCTTATTACCTCTATTTCAGCTATTTCTTTTGTAGAACGCAAAAGGTAATAGTCAAAAGCATTTGTAAAACGATTTTTATCTGATACTGATATATATTTGTTGCACTCCTCTATTATTTTTTCTATAGAAGTTCCATCAATAGCTACCACAATATCCCCGACCTTTAAAGGTGATTTATCTTCCCTGCCAGCAATGACAATCTGACCATCTATATTAAATATTGATGCTTCTGCTTTGTATGCTCCAAAGTGTTGTGGTAACACCTTAAAGTTATCATTAAAACCTCCATGAGAGTCATGAATATATGTGGTAAGATTTGCAATAGATAATACATATGATTCCTTATCACTTTGAAGTGCTAACTCAGGAATCTTGTCATAAAGTACTTGATCCCAATCTTCATCCATGAGATTTTTATATGGATAGAAATATTCTATAATATTCCAATAACGAAACAGCCCTAGCAGTCTCATTCCTGTGTCTTCATAGTTAATAGAATTGTCCATAAAAGAATCTGAAGATACATTAACAATATCCCCTTCTTCAAAAACAGCATATCCATTGTCATTATCAGTTACTTTTACCTTTGATAAATTTTCAAGATAGTCAGCAAGGTTATTCCCAAGGACTTGTCTATTCTTTATCCATGAATATTCTACATCTAAGTATGCTTTCTCTTTTACTTGACGATATAGATCTTCCTGTTCTTTACTAAGTGTATTAACCTGAAATGGAAACTGGTTTAACCATGTAGCCATGATATCTCCAGCTTCTTCCTTGGTAGTTGCCTCAAGCACCTTTGGCATAACTCTAAATAATTCTGCATCCCAATTAATATTCCCTGCTGTAATCTCTGGATGACGATACTTAGCAAATCCCCAGACCTTTGCTAAAGTATGCAAATTCTTCTGTTGAACTTCACTTAATTTTTCTATTCTAACTCCACTATCTGATGCAAACTCTGTATCTTGGGATCTTTTAAGATTCATTTCTTCAGTTTTATCTGAACTAGTACAAGATACAAATGTTAGAACCATAACTATAAGTATAAAACTAATTACTACTTTTTTACTAAATACATTGATTTTAACTTCTCTTTTTTTCATACTTTCCACCTACATTCTTTAGTACTTAAAAATCTTTTTCAATAAGATTTTATCTTTGATAAAGTACAAATATATACAATATTGTCTATAATATTATAAATAGACCATAAAAACACTATATCACATAGTAACTAATGTGAAAACCATTTTTGGAATATATTATAATTTTTGTTAGGTGATTTGAAATATGATCACTTTAAAAAAGCAACAATTAACTTATCATTGATGAAAAATACTCTTTAATTATATGTCTATGTGTTTCAGCAATATTTAATTTTTCTAACTCTTGGTAAGTAAAATACTTTAATTCTTCCGATTCGTCACTGCATATCAATTCATGATTCTCTGTTAAATTTACTATATAAGCAGCAGATATTATTCTAACAATATTTCCATCTGGATATGCAGCGATTCTTGATGGGTCTGAAAACATTTTCCAAAAACCCAAAGACTCTTCTGATATTATAATTCCTGTTTCTTCATTAATTTCTCTAATTATTCCTTCTTCTAAACTTTCATCAATATTCAAACCTCCGCCTATTAGCGCCCAACGGTTACTATCTACTCTTTTTTCTAATAATATTTTATTATTAGACTTAATAATTGCACAGGCACCTATATGGTTTGGCTTATTAGGTTTTGGAGCATTTTCATTTTTATAATAAAATTTTGCTTCAATCATATTGTTCCATCCTCCAATATTTAAAATCTACAATGTTATGCAATATAACACAATTATTCATTTACAATCATAATTATAATACTTATCATAACATAATTTAAATAAATTACAATTTATTTACACTGGTTAATTTATTCTCCTAAATCACAAATTTGCATATTATTAGCTCCATTACACAAACTAAAGGTGAAAGGAGGTTGTGCTATGAAAAAGTTTACTGTTATATTGTTAATTTTAATTACATTGGTATTAAGTACTTTTACTTCTACACGTGTATTTGCTGAAAATATATTTACAGAGGGTGTTTATAAGGCGACTGATTTCAATATATCCCCAAATGAATCTTATCTAGTTCAAAATGTTTCAGCAAACGATAGTGTTTTTCTTACTCTTTATGATGAAAATCAAGTTATAATACAATCTATTCGTCTTGAACCTAAGTCTGCTAAGTATAATTTAATTCCTCTTAAGCCTGAATATAGAATTGTTATAGTTGGTAATGGTCAAATATTTATTGATAAAGGGACACAATAGGGTGTCCTTTTATTGTAATAATCATTTATTATTTGCTCCAAGTATATTATTCAGTTATTAATATGCAGTAAACTATGCTGAATGCTGAAGAGTTATAATATATTTTTTTCATTTGTAAGCATAACTCTTCTAGTAATTACAATGGTAACTACAAGACTAAGAATCAAGATCACTATAGTACCTTTAATTATAACATTGCTTCTAGTATTCCCCTTATTTCCTAACACTATCTTCCACATCCTCATCTATGTCCTTCTAATTTAGCCTTAATATATCCCATATATATCATTGATGAACTATCAGATATTTGAGGAATCTCAAATCTACATTTCTTATAGAAATCATAATTTTCTGGAGTAGTATGCACCCACCAATTTCCATGGGGTAACTTTTCTAAGCACAAGCCCACAAGTTTTTTACCTATGCCTTTTCCACGATATTCTTCTTTCACAGCCAGATCTTGGATTGTTGCTGTCATGACTCTATCTGATACAACCCTTACCATAGCTATCATCTCTTCCTTATCCCAGACAGTGAAAACCCATGATGAATTTTTAAAGCAGATTTCATACTTTTCATCTAGCCATAATGGTTGATTTGCAGACATCCAACCAACTTCATTGTACATTTTTTTAATGATATCCCCCTTAATCCCATCTGCACCTTCTCTAATAATCAATCCTTTATAATATTGATACATTAAATCCCCCCCTAAAATTAATTTGAACACAATTTCCTAAATTTTTTCATTTGCAATCATAAATATAATACCTATTATAACATTAGTACAATAAAATGTATGCAAATAAGCACCTCTATATAGAGATGCTCTAAAATAAATAGCTTTGATTTCAAATCAAAGCCATTTAATGATAAGTATACTTATTTTATAATAACTAGTTAAAAAATATAAGATCTAATTATTTTATACCTGCATCAATATGTACTTCACCGTCACCAACTATTACGATTTTATATTCAGATTTAAGAGAAACTAAATAATGTCTTGGTGATTTAGGTTCTAGATATAAGACTTGTGTTTTAATATTATTTTCATTAAAAACAATAACAGAAATACTATATGCTGATATATTTTGAACATGATAAGAACCATCTTTTGAATGATTAAAATCCGATACTTTATAAAAACCCTCTTTATACATATTTCGTGAAGATGCATAAGTTGTAATAGATGTACCAAATATAATAGTTACTAAAATTAGTAAGATCATAATAAATTTTTTCATATAATATCCACCTCTCAGTGATATTTTATGTATTATTAATAATAATATACAATTATTCACTTATATCATTTTGCACTATAAAATAGGAGCAATATAAAATGTACTCTATAAGGTGGACAAATTAAGAAGAAGGCAAGGCTTAGGTATTAACTAAACAACTTATGAAAAAATTCAAAATGAAAAGAGTGTCAATTATCCTAACTAATAATTATTATCGTTAGCTTTATGATTATCCTCTTTTTCTACCTAAGTAATAATAACCGTTTGATTTATTTCCATTCATAGTTGTATATACCACCTGATTTAAAATCAATTTATCAAATGGCTGCAAACATTGATCAATCCATTTTATATCGTGATGCCTAACTATAGCACCTTCAGGTAATTCAAATACACCATATTTTTGGTATTTATCTTGAAATAACTTATAACGTTCTATATTGCGTTCATCTGTGTTTAGTAAGAAATCATTAATATACAGAATCCCATTAGGTTTCAAAACACGCTCTATTTCTTTTAGCAATGCTGCCTGTTCTTTATCGTTAACAATACACGTTAGCACTGCAAATAAAATAACCGCATCACAACTTTCACTATCTAATTCAATATTATCTCCTTGCATTACCCTCAAATCTAAATGAGGATATTTTACATTGCCTCGTTGTATCATTTTCTCTGAGAAGTCAATTCCTATTAAATTGCTGTACCCTTCTAAATTTAGCTGTTCTAATGTTCTTCCATAACCACAACCCACATCTAGAATAATACCTTCCTTATTAACAAACTTAGCAAACTCTTCAAAGTGAAAAGGTGTTGTAAATTCTTTGTTTTCTGCGACTGTATTCCAATATTTCTTCTGTGTCATGACAAACCTCCTAGTTTCTTTTTATTGAATTATAATTTATGATGAAATATTATATAAATAACCTTTACTTAGTCTTATGTTATATAAGATTGTGTTTATAATGTCCTTAATGATTTGTTCCATTCAATATAAAAATCAACCATTGAATTATATCTTTTAGACCTATCAATATTTATGGATTTAATTACGATATCATATAGGTTTTTATTCAATTGCTTATTATTTATTAATTTTATTACCTAATTTAAGAAACTTTCAACTTAATGCAATTTATAATTGCAACTACTTTTCCATTAAGTATGCTGAACATGAAACACTAAAATCACATTGTTCATATAATTTTTTTGCACTAATGTTATCAACATCTACGTATAGCCTAATGCCTGTAGCATTCTTTTCTTGCCTTAATATCTCTGCTTTTTTCATTAATTCATAGGCAAACCCATTTCTGCGATATGAAGGATGAATCCATAATTCATCAACATAAACATGTCCAAAACCATTATATTTACCAACTTTAGGCATATAAATTAATGAAATCCAACCAACATATCGTCTTTCCACTTCAACCACATATATAAACAAATTAGGATTTGACAATTCATTTATAATACTTTGCTTAATTGCTTCTTTCAATGGTAATCTTTCACTACCGTTCATTCTCCAATATATCATATCATCAAATAATGAATAATTCCGTGCATCTATTTTCACAATTTTATAGTTCATACAATCACCCTCATATACAATATAATTAGTTATCTTTTTATCTAGTAAATCCATATTTTTTGACATTCTCATTAAAGCATTATTCACTCTTGCTTATATATCATTATCAGTCATCCTACAATTTGTCTAACATGCCTATTTTTATCTAATTATCTCTAATAATTCATTTAGGGAATTAATCTCAATAAAATTTTTGTTATTAATATGAGTATCATGTTTACGGTTTATAAAAACAGGTGTAAAACCAAATTTTTCAGCCCCTAGAACATCAGCTTCAAAGTTATCTCCAATGAAGTAAACTTGTTCCATTTCGATGGTAGTATCATACTTTTTAATATCATCAAATACAATTTTAAATAAATCTTTATGGGGCTTCCTTATCTTATAATCCGCACTGAAATGTATATTAGCAAAATATTTTTCTAAATCATATTGGTTAATGAATCTTTTCATTACATTCTCTTTAAATATGGAATTACTTAATAAATATACTGGGATTCCTAATAACTTAAGTTGCTCTAAGGTAGAAATAGTGTCATTAAACAATTCAGTAGTATTTATTTCAAGTGCACAATTAAATAAAATTTCTTCTAGGGGATAATTCACTTTAAAACCATATTTATTTTTAAAATCTAAAAGTTCATCTTCAAATGCCAGTTCTGAATTATCCTCGCTTCTTTTATCATAAAGTTCTTTCCAATATGTAGCTGCATAATCTAGAAATTCAGCTTTAACAGTGTCTTTTGATAAAATATTTTTATATAGATAAGATAAACCCGAATTAAAATCAAATTTAATATCATGAAGCAATGTGTCAAATAAATCAAAGACAATAGCTCTAACTTTAGCCATAAAACCCCTCCACAAATTATTATTTATCTAGCCTTGATAATATTTTTTGTATCCTAACCGTACAGTCAATCTTTCTATTAACATGGTCTCTCCATGAATTAGATAAAGGAAATTGAATATTATCCTTAACCAATTGTCCCATATCCCAAAATCCATCTTCTGATATATTGTCATTTACCCACTCAACAAAATATTGAAGCTTCGGTTTAGCACTTGTATAATTACTTAATAACTCATGTACATTTATATATCTGCTTGCAATTTTTGAGCAAAAGCTACTTGGAGGTATTTTGGAGCATCTATCATAAATATAATATATGCCATTTTGTGATTCCATTATATAATCTAAAAATTTCGATTCAATAGGACTAGACAACATTCCATTAAGTATAGACACAACATAAAAGTTTTCAAATCCCCACAGATACTTTTCTTTAGATGATTTGTGAATATCATAATATGCTTCTTTATAAGCATTATGGTTATATCCATCTTCTAAAAATGCGTGGGTAATAATTCTTGACCAATCTTTAGCTATTCCTCTAGCTAAATCATTAGTTGAATCAAATATTAATATCCATGTTGCTACAAACAATCTTGTCAACATAAACCAGTCATGTTTTTTCTCCTCACGGTCTCTTAAAGTCAATTCTCCATTTAAATATTTCTCCATATAAATAATCGCTCTCTGAATCACTTCATCATTCTTATCCAGGCCTAATATTAATAATCTTCTTAATGCTTGTTCTGTGGTAATTGATGATTGAGAAGATTGGCTCATACTATGAAACTGTCCCCATGACCCATCTTCCCATTGAAGTTGTATAATATCCTTAACCCATTTTGTTTGGATGACCATGTTTTTAGCAATTATTAGTTCTTCATTTTTACTATCTAGCTTTAACACATCACGCATTAAAAGATATCTAGGTATCGGGTCTAAATCGAAATTTAGAAGTTCCTCCACTTTTAGCATGCTTCAATCCTCCTTTTAGCTTCGTTGCTTAAATGCACTTGTATATATGCTTTTTGCACAACCATCGCTTTATGGTAACATATTCTATAAAATACCATAAATTCCTCTAAAGCAAAAGAAGTCTTGTTAGTAGAGTTTGAATTTTATAATGAACTAAAATAAGCTAAAATTAAACCATTAATAAGTTTTCAAATTATTCAATGTAAATTAATACCCCAATTATTCTCAAAACTATTACTGTAATAAATCCAATTATAATTAATCTATTTGCTACCTTAAGTTCTTCTAGCGTTTCCTTACTAACTATTTCTGTATCATCATGCCTCTTTAGTTTTTTAGATATCTTTATATGCTTTATATATCCCCAAAGTATTATACAATAAGGAATCAAAGAAAGTAGTTCTAGAATAACGGGAAATTCTCTTAATATATCTCTCAAATATATACCCCCTTATATGGTAGTGCGTAACAATTTATAATTATTCCTTCACATTCTTATTCATATACTTATTATAACACAATTTCAATAAAATGTATAAAAGCACCTCTATATAGAGATGCTTTAAAATAAACAGCTTTGATTTTTAATCAAAGCCATTAAAACCTGATCAATCTATGCCTCAAAATTGTATTTAACAAATGCAATGCCTTCAAGTTCACATGATGTGGACATACCATTTTTCTTATAAAAGGCTTTAGTTTTTTCTGTATTATCAGTCATCAGTACAATTTGTCTAATATGCTTATATTTATCTAATACTGATTGTAAAAGATAATTTCCTATGCCTTGTCTTTGATACTCTTCTTTTACTAAGATATCTTGTATATAGATAATAGAAGCATCATCACCAACAACCCTAATTAATCCAATCAACTCTTCCCCATCAAAAGCTCCAATATTGAATAAGGAATTTTTTACTGCCTTAAATAGTTTATCAGGTTTATCTGAATATACTGTCCACCCAACATTTTTATATAATTCTATCAATTGTTTTAATTCAAACGTTCCATTTTCTTTATATTTTATATTCATTTTTATTCTCCATTTCATATATATTTGAACTAGCTACTTTATGTGGAGAATTAATTTCTACCACTCACTAATAATTTCTTATTTTCCGTTTTAAGAAAATGACAACCATCAAAATTCCTTTAATTCAATAAAATCAACACCATTTTCACTTGCAATTCCTGCATACAACTTATTATTATCTTTACCTATAGACAAATAATGCCTTAAACATTCTTTAGCAGTAAAAGGCATTTCTCTATCTAAAACTTCATCCATATTAACCCACTCCAATATGCCTTCATCACATTCATTAATGTCTATTTCAGTGTTTTGTAGTTCAGTGAAATAGTAATAGTTTTGCCTAATCTCATTATTCTTCATACGAAGTGTAACATATTTTAAATCTACAGTTCCAATATCGTTTTCTGTAATACCTGTTTCTTCAAACAGTTCCCTTAAAACACATGCCTTTGGATTATTTAGTTCGCCTTTTTCAAAATGACCACCTATACCACACCAAGAAGGTTGCACAACTCTTGAACCAACTCTATAAAGCAGTAACATTTTATTTTTAAATATAATATAAATTGTAGTCATATTCCTTAACATATCTAAAACACCTCATTTAAGTTTCTTTTAGACTTTAAGTTCACTTTCTTATACCCCTATGCGAAACTTATTAATATAATTTCTTAATTATAGAAGATTACGAATTAATTAAACTTCTATATTTATTTTGCAGCCTCAATAATCCAGTCAACTATATAATTAAATCTTTCTGATGTAAGTGCATGACCACCTTCATATTGTTTAATACTAATTTGTTGCCCTGCATTACATTTTATATATTCCTTTTCTGCCTTTTTATAGATATCCATTGCATCTTTCGAGTATTTATCTTCTGTTGCTGATACAATTAGAAATTTAGTTGGGCAAATCTCGCATACTACATCGTCAATATCATAAACATAAAAACTCTCTGACTCCACCTTGCTTAAACAATTATTTTAAATTGTATACTTAAATATAAGTTCTCCATTAACATCCTTTTCATTTATATACTCAAATCCAATGCTTTTATATAAACTATAAGCTAATGTATTTTGCTCAACTATACTTAAGTAGATAGTATTAACATCATATTTTTTCGAAACTATATCAATAAGGTTGGTCATTGCAATTCTTCCAAATCCTTTTCCCTGGTATCTTTCATCTATCATTATTCTATCAATCCAAGTATCTTTATTAGGCCCAAAGGATCCGTACATTGCAAATCCAATTACTGCCTCCTTATGATATATAGCTACAGGATTCCATTGACTACAAGTTCTTGCTTCTTCTAAGCATTTATCTACAGTTTCAATAAATTTCTCTTGGTATGACTTTAATTTTATTTTCCTAACAATATTTTCATTAGTATTATCTATATTTTTAAAATATATATTATTCATATAATTACTTATCCCCCAAATTCAAAACATTTAAATTCATGCATCTTAACCAATGAATTACTTGATTAATCTTCTTTCTTATCTTAATTCAATCTGTTTATAATATTATTTTTCCTTCTTAAAAACAAAAGATTTGCATTCATCATTATATATGTTTTCCTTTAAAAATGTAAATCCACATTTTTTAGTATAAAATCTATGGTTTCTTATTGAATAATCCGGCGTTTCAACTGTCCATATCTTAGCATTTATATATTTTTGCTCTATGTCATTCCAAACTATAGTTCCAAGATGATGTCCTCTGTAATTTGGATCAATAAAGAGCATTTCCAAACTATATTCATTATTGGGCTTAATTCCAACTGTGTAAGCACCAACTGTATTTCCTTCATAAATAACTTTATAACTTTCAAAATCTGTGTGCTCATTGAGCCATTTAATCAAACTGCCATCATTATATCCTTTAGGTCCATCCTCTTTTATATCCGTGTGCATTGATGTATCTTCATTAAATGCAGAAGTCATGATTTTTGTTAATTCTTTATAGTCATCAGTATATATCTTTTGATACAAAATCTTATTATTCATTATAACTTCTCCTTCTTATTGTTTAGTACTTTGACACGTTTTTCCTACAATTATTCACTTATATTATAAACTTATTGTAACATAATTTCTATAAAGTGTATGTTTATGTACAAAAAGCATCCAATTAAAGAAAAGGTCATAAAATTAAGTGGCTACTTTTTTCTAGAAGCAACCACTTTTTAGTTTAAGTAAATGAAACTACCCTACCAACAGTTAAGATAAAAATTATAAATCCTGTCATTATAATGGTTATGGCTACTGTAAAGACTCCTCTAAATAATTGAAACCAGCTGATGGCTGCCGAAAATCCAAGTAGCCCTAGTAATAGTGTGATTATAGAAAGTATCATAACTATAACTAATGGATGCACTTGCAATAGATCCATTGTAAAGTTAATTACCTTATTTGATTCTATTGATAAAAAGAATAATATTACACATACCAATGATAAAATGAATGAGTAAATATTTAACTTTAATTTCATACTGAACCTCCTAGATATTCCATGGTAATGCAAGGTGCTTATATAGCACGCTGCAATAATCTATTATAATTTACAATTTTACCATATTGTAAGACCAATGGTATTAACTTAAATTTAAATTTCTATATACATTCAGTAAAACCTTATAAATAGAGTTTTTAGTTTCTCTGAAGCTTGCTAACAGAATTCTTCCCATCAGTGTTTCTGCCCATGTAAATTAGACCTTCAAAGTTGTTTTTTATAGCTATAGTTGCATGGCAGGGGAAGTGACCTTTGGTTATATCATAGCCATGGACTGCTTTGCATAGGGCAATAATACCCACTTGAATTAGGTCATCTATGTCATAGCCCTTTACACTTATAGCCACAGCTTGGCTAGATATAAAAGCCTTGAAATTTTTTATTAGCTCTTCAAGGGCAGTATCCTCCCCTGCTTTTGCCTTTGTCACCAATTCTTGAATTTTAGCATAATTATCCATAACAAAAATCCTTTCTCTTAGGCTATTTCCTCCTGTGTCCATGTGTCCATTTTTTCCCCTATATATACATATATAGTATATATATATATTATTTATATTATAAATATGCTCTAATAGAATATCATGGACATAATAGATACATAGGGAGTTAGCCCTTATTATTACTAGGTTTGAGGCGTGTCCTTAACTGTGTCTTTCCCTGTGTCTTTGGAATCAAGGATACAGCTTTTAAGTGTTTTCATAATTATTCTTTCTTATAAAGGCTCTTTGACATCCATAATTTTTACCAAATCTCAGCTTTCCTGTGCCCATGTCATAGGGTTCCCAATCCTCAAGGACACGGAGCACATCATTAATTTCTCTAGAATTCATAGGTTTCATGTACTTAGGATCTCCTTGTAATAGCTCCACCCATATATCCATGGCACATATTTTATCTCTTTTTTTAGTGGGTATTATATTTTCCTTAAAGTTAGTTCCATGAATATAACTTCTTCTAGCTGCCACATCAAGGTCCTCCCAATTTTCAGGAAGAGGCATTTCAAGGTATTCATGAATCAATCCCTCTATGGAACTTCTCTCTGTATGCTTCTCTTGGATTTTAACTGCTTGCTTTTCTAGTTCTAGCTCTAAGTATAACCCTTCTCCCATCTTCCAAAGCTCCACAGCTTCTGCCCAAATCTGGTGGATTTCAGCCTTTATATCATCTCTCCATAAATCCTTTTTAATTCTATGTTTCTCTACCATTACAGGCCAAAATCTTCTATTCCCTGTTTTATCCTTTAAGAAGTCCATTTCATTGGTGGTGCCAAAGAATACACACTGCCTTGGAAACTTTGTAACCCTCTTTCCATAGGCAACTCTATAGATATCTTCCCTCTTAGATATAAAGTGTTTTACTGCCTCTGTCTCTGCTTTTTTTGCAGCAGTAAGCTCTGCCATCTCTATAATCCAAGCATCTTGAAGTTGTTCATAGGCTTCTTTCCCTTGCACTGTGTTAAAGGAATCAGAGTACCAGTTTTGCCCTAGAAGGCTTAAAATATGACTCTTACCTACCCCTTGTTTTCCAACTAAAACCAGCATATAATCAAACTTCACTCCTGGATTAAAAATCCTAGCCACTCCAGCAACTAAAGCTTTTCTTGTAACCATTCTGTTATATTTAGTATCACTAGCTCCTAGATAATCTATAAATAGGTTGTCCACTCTTTTAACTCCATCCCACACTAAGGAATTAAAGTAATCTCTAATGGGATGAAACTTATTTTTCTCCTCTACAATTAAAAGACCATCATTAATCTTCATGGGACTAGTTATCCTATAAACCTTTTCTATATAATGCCTTAAAGATGAATCGTCACTGTCCTTCCACTGATCCCCTTCTTTTTTATTAAGAAACCTATGCCAGGGTAGATTACCCTTAATCATAGTTCTATGGGAAAATTCATTTAAAGCTATTTTACCCTTTAGATTTTCTTCCTTAGTTATTGGCTCCTTAAAATTCTCAGATGCCTTTTCTTTCTTAGCATCTTTTTCCTCACTTTCCCCCTTAACATCCTCTAACTTCCAAATCAGTCCCTCTTCCTTCTCCTTAGGTAATTCACCGTCAGCACCTAAAGCCTCAGACTCCTTCTCATCCAAAGCTTTAAAAAACTTAGCTGACAATGTTAAAACCTTGATAAGTTCCCTGCAATTAAAGTTCACATTAATATTAATATCCATAAATAAACCTCCTTCAAAAAAATACCCTCTATATATAAAGCCTTCGTAGCAATTAATTCGTAGCTATTTTTGAAAATTTCTTAAAGTTTTTTTAAAAGGATTATTATTTCCTTATATATGAGCTTAAGAATCCTTCTTATATTTCCCTCACTAACCCCTCTCTCTTTGGCAATGGACACAATGGTTTTCCTTTGAAAAAACACTAGGTAAATTAACTTTCTCTCATCGAAAGATAATTTACCTAGTGCTTTATAAAGACTCTCATTAATTAATATTTCTTCTACATTCTCAATAACTTCAATATCATTAGATCTAAATTGAAAACCATGCTCCTCCATTTCCTCAAGAGAATTGTGTTTACGTCTCTCCTTGCGATTATTATTATGAACCTGCCTTTCTATCTCCATGACAACTTTAATAAGCTCATCAGGGATATCTACCTTCTGAACTTCACCTGTAATAAATTCATACTTAATTTTCATATTCATCTCTCCTAGCTTCAAATTATTTTGAAACTTTTATGAAGCTATTCAAAGCCTAGGTGGAGATGCTTATAAAGGGATAAAAAAAGCCTTCCACAGTGAAAGGCTTTAAAAACTAACCCTAGATGGATTAAATTCTGTTAAAATAAAAAAATAGCCGATGACTGCTAATTTAGCAACCATCCGGCTATTCGGTAGTTAATCACTCCATTGCTCGGTATGTTTTATTATACTTTAACCTATATCTTAACTCATTGTATATGAAAATTCTATTTTTCTTAATTTAATATTATTTTTTACCCCCAGAAGTTTTCTACACTTATTACACTTTATCTCTATAATTCCAACGTAGCTATTTTCCACATCGAATAATCTATTATTGCAAATTGGGCATCTCACCTGAATCAATTACATCTAATCCCCCTCTCTATACTAATTTCCCCTTTAAATTACTTAATCATAATATAGATAATATATCATTTATCCGATGACTACCAGCTCTAGTACTCCACCTTTTTTAGAGTTGGAGTTAAGAGCTGGTACGTCCCTGGATAACGATTTCTAACCTTCAGAGAAGCAAAGAACTCTGTTTACCTACATTTCCCCTTAATATAACCTAACATATCCTTTTATTTATGTCTTTTCTACCAAATACTTTTATCATTAACCTGAATTCCATAAAAGTATAGTTACATTATATGACATTTTTAAGGGAAGGTCAAGGAATCATTTGAATTATTTTGAAAATTTATTGTTTTTATCCATAAAAGTGTTTTTCAAATATGTTGCTATATACGTGTATATATTTTACAATTAGTAGGAGTAACTGGATAGTTACAATAAAATTAAAGTATATAATATTTTAATTTTATTCTTTTAGGAGGTTATAGAATGGTAGTGGAGCCTTTAAATGATGTTATGTCTCATTTTAGATTTGTATTTTCCGCCTATGTAGTATTGTTTATAATTATAGTTTTGAATTTTTATAAATCCCTACATATTAGAAAGAATTTACAGAAAGATAATTCAGTTGGCAAGTTAATTCAAAGATTTGATTTGGTTATTGATATTTTTTGTGGATTAGCAATGGCTGCAGGTTTAATGTTTCAAGGGGTATTGGCAGATAATAATGCATTAGGGCACAATACTTGGTTTACGGCACTTTTAGTCATATCCATTGTGAGTTTTATCATTTTTGTATTAACTGTAATTGTGGTTAGGAAAGATAAAAAATAAGCATATTAAAATCAACTTTCACTTATTATTTATTTTCAGATGCCTTAATGGATGTAGAGATTAGAAGTTTGTGAGTATAAATAATTTAATGAAAATATATCTCTATAAGAATTATTTTAAAGGCATGGAGATCATAAGATGGTCCCATGCCTTAATTTTGATACAATAAATAATTTAATCCATTAATCGTTATAGGACATACTACCTGACAATTATTAGTGTTAGTAACATTTATTTATTTATCGTTACCTGTCTTTTTAAATCCTCTATCTCTTTATCCTTAAGATCTATTATCTTTTCATACTTTTGTTCCATTTCCATCAAGTTTTTACTTAGCATATTTATAAAGGATGCCATCTCATCGGAACTTCCTGCTATACGGTTAAATAGCAAAAGATTTAATTTTAAGACCTCTGGAATCTCTTTGTGAGAATATCTAAGTTGATGGTCAATCTCTCCATAGCCTTCTTCAAATATAGTTCTTACTTGAATTTCGGCTATAACCTTTTGATTAGTTGGGAAAAATTCTATAAGATAATGGACAGAACGGTATCCTGATTTTCTAGAATTAATTTGTATATTTAATTCTTCAAATATTTTTGTATCATCGCCTTCTCGAACATTAGCAGTTATCTCAACAACCTTCCAAGTTCCCAGAATATAATTATGTATATCTTCCCAGTCATCCTTGAATATATGTATGGCTCTAATACCTATCAAATCATTTATCTCTTCTTTATAGTTAGAAACAGAAAATTGAAAATCCTCTCCATACTTTGATTTTCTATCCTCTGTCTTTCT
Organism: Clostridium sp. UBA3061; assembly: GCF_002367465.1. Taxonomy (NCBI): domain Bacteria; kingdom Bacillati; phylum Bacillota; class Clostridia; order Eubacteriales; family Clostridiaceae; genus Clostridium; species Clostridium sp. UBA3061. Next base: position 22,227 of record NZ_DFCF01000001.1, read on the forward strand.
AATAATCTTTTCAATAAGCCTTTCAGAATCCTTTACTCTAGATTTTACCGTATGTATTTTCTTATGTGCCCTAAGTGTATTTGCTATAAATTCTGCTTGTGTCTCATAAGTCTCTTTATACATATTGAAATCCATATATATTTCTTCTAAAGTGTCCCAAACTATTCCACTCTTTATAATCTCTTCATTCTTAAGATGATATTTACTTAAAAAAGTTTCTTTATCTAAAATCATAAATCTTGCCACCTTCAGTTTTACTTATTTTGTCCATAATAAATATATTTTATGATATTTTAAACTTATTGTAACGCAAAATGATAAAAGATAACAAATTGTATTGCCCATATAAAAACGTAAAAAATAGCATTATCACGTCCCTACTAAAATAAGCTTTACTTTAGGTTAGTTTTAGAGGGATTGCTCATAATAAGAACTATCATGATGCATCCATATTTTTAAATATATCCTTTGATGTAAGGGAGATGGCTGCAGATAGAATTGCAACCACTAGCAGAATAATCCCTGTATGATTTGAAAATTCATCAAAAGCTACCCCATATATGGCTTGCCCAATCGGTTGTGCACACATGGAGAGAGAAATCATCACTGCGATTACTTTTCCCACAAGCTCTGGCGGTGTTTCACTTTGAACTGCTGCAATCATCTGTACACTGAACATTGTGGCAAGTGCCATGATGACAAAGCTTGTGGCTGTAATTACCGCATAGCTGACCATGTTTGCCATGCCTAGTAGCAGTGGAATTGCCATGACCCCCACGGATAGGCTGCAAAGAAACATCAAAATGTGTGAACTTGTAAGCTTTAGTTTTTTGCTGAATACGGCGGTTAAGATTCCCCCGCAAAGTCCGCCAAGTGCCATGGCTCCCTGTGAAAACCCAAGCAGCTCATCACTCATTTTAAGTATGCCAATAATTAGAATAGGCATGCCAACAATCAGCATTGATGATAGTACCAGATTGAAAATAGTAGCCAGACCAATGATATTAATGAGGACCGGTTTTTCTTTTTTCATATAATTTGTGCTGTCAAGAAAGTCACTTTTTATAATTGCAGATATTTTCATTGCATTATTTCTTTTTTCAAAGGGTATGTGTATAAAAATCTCCATTATAGCAGAGGCAGCAAAGCAAGCAATACTAATGAGAAGGATGGGTACAATGCCAAAAGCACCAAATAACATACCACCAATAATAGGCCCCAAAAGCCCTGCCAGTGCACCAACCTGGTTGACTACCGCACCTGCTGATAAAATTTTATCTCCTGAAACCAGCAATGGAATACTTGCTTGCACTGTTGGCTGATAGGTGCCACTAATGCCATAAAGCAACATTAAAACAGCAATAAACAGTGGAACTATGGGCAGTTTTCCAAGAGCCATAAAGAACAGAAAAACAATGCTTGCCGTTAAAAAATCAAGTGCTACCATGATATTTCGCTTGTTCACTCTGTCAGCCAAAATACCTCCTAAAAATGAGAGAAAAATCATGGGAAGAAAGGAGGACGCTGTTACAATTCCGAAAAGAGATGCTGAGCCTGTTTCTCGCAAAAGATAGAGAGGAAGCGCAAATCGCAAGATTGCATTACCAAACATTGAAATGATTTGTCCGATTACTACAAGTGTAAAGTTCCTATTAAATAGTTTTGTTTGTTCCATATTACAATGCCTCCATCTTATTTACCTTTGACAACAGCTCCATAAATACTACAAGACCTAACACTAGTAAAACAACCATTCCTATTAGCCTGATTTGCAAAGAATTTTCAGGTACAAACGACATCATATTGCCAAATGGAATAATTAACAGAAAGGATGTTACTACAGTAGCTACCAATGACTTCCTCCAAAATCCTATACGCATTGCTATAAGACCTATTGAAGCTGCCAGCAGTGCTGAAACTCCTGTTGTAACAAGTAGGTTTGGCCACATTTCACCTGTAAACATATTGGGTAAAATGTGAAAAGTATTTGATAAAAAAGCAAACATACTGATTGCAACAATATTACATATAGATACCGCAATGGCAATAAAGAAAAACACAAAGCTGCATTTCGCAAAGAGAATTTTGCTTCGCTTTATTGGGTATGAGAACAATAGAATTGCTCTTTTCCCAGTATATTCTTCAACTGTAAATTTAGCGTGCATGATAGCAGATAAGACACCGAATGCAGCAACAAACAGTATGGAAATCAAAGATATAAAATTATTCCATTGACTAAACATACTCAAATCTGTATGCAAGGAAACGCCTCCTCTAATTTGGATCATCTGCTGTGATTGTTCAATTTGTGGTATATATGCTGTTAAAAAGCAAAATCCAAATCCAAAAATCAAGATAAGAAAGGATGCCACAATATAAGATCTAATTTTGTTTCTTTCAAGTTCTAAATTTATAAGTTTTATCATTATAATTTCCCTCCTCTCATTTTTTCAATTAAGAAATCTTCAAGATTGTATTCATGCTCTACAATTAAGTCCTTCACATTAGCTTCAAGGGTTAACGTGCCATTTGCAATGACCGCAACTCTTTCAACGGTTTGTATAACTTCGCTTAAAATATGACTTGAAAGTAAAATTGTCACCCCTTGATTTTTAAGGGAAATAAATAAATCTCTCATTTCCTTAATTGCAACAGGATCAAGTCCATTAATGGGCTCGTCAAGGAGCAATACCTTAGGACTATGTATCATACTTCTAGCAATACCTAACCGCTGACGCATGCCAAGAGAAAACTTTGATACTGGTTTATCGCCTACATCACCAAGACCGACACGTTCAAGGGCTTTTGATATATCTGCATCCATACCCATATATCTAAGATGAATGGACAAATTGTGAGCAGCATTCAGATGCTCATAAAAATACGGTACCTCAATAAGACTACCGATGTTACCGAGTACCTGATCTCTTTGGGTCCAAGCATTTTTAGCCAGAACATACGCACCACCCTCAGTTGGCTCAAGCAGCCCAGCCATAAGCTTTAAGAGGGTTGTTTTCCCCGCTCCATTTACGCCTAATATGCCATAAATCTCACCCTGTTTAACTTTCATTTCTAGACGATTTAATACGTTGTTGCCATAAAATTCCTTGCATAGTCTGTTTGTATGCACTGCAAATTGATGTTCCATAAACTCCTCCTTATTCGTATACCGACGTTCGGTATGTATTTTACTAAAAATATTCTGCCCCCTGAGGAGCAGTTATTTTTTAACCATTGTAGCGACTACTGTACTCAACATATTGTAAGATAGTCTCTGTATCTAAGATATCAATTCCTATTCCATTCAAAAGCACACTGAAAAATTCCATTTTCCTACGCATTTCTTCAGGTGTAGATTTTGCAATAGTAGGGTTTACCCAAATGTTCATTAGCGTAATGATAACCTCAGCAAGTTCCTTTGGATAGGCGGTTTCAATTGAACCATCACTTATTCCCTCCTCGATAATAGGCTCTATATAGCATGGTACAATCAATTCATAGATTTCTATAACTTGTTTCATCACAAATTTAGGATCATTCATAATTTTGTTTGACATTGCTATAATCGCATTACTACCCGGATTAGCGTAGCCGGCTTTAATCATCATTTTTAGCTTTTCATAACCAGTCATGGTCTTGTCATCACGGAGTTTATTGAAATAAGCTGTGTTTTCATTGCCAATTTTCTCACATACTGATTGAAAAATTTCCTCCTTGGATTTAAAATGATGATAGATTGCCCCCTTAGAAAGCCCCCCTAAATTATTGATGATATCTTGAATTGAAGTGTGTTCATAACCTTTTTCAATAAAGAGCTTCAATGCTTCCTCTAAGATTAGGTTAACTGTTTCTTCTGGATATTTATTTCGTGCCATACAGCATCCACCTCCATACCTACCGTTGGTATCTATATTATCATTGATGATTTTTCTTGTCAAGCACTAATATACTATTAATCTAATGCTGTAGTAGGTATCTCCTATCTAAGAGAATATTAGTATTTATCTTTTAATAACGATGATTTTAAAGGCATGGTGATTATCATATAATCCCATGCCTTAAATTCAATTTCTTTATTTATGTCTATTAGATACATTTCAAATTAAATAAATACTGCTACTTATTTATATCATTTGTTATACTTTAGTAAGCTTAAAATACTCTTCCAATTCCTCCACAGAATTTATATCAAAGATATCTATACCAATTCTATCAATGGTATTAATGGGTAAATTCATTATCTTATTCTCATATCCATCTGGTAAACTTTTAAATTTTTTTATTAGTAGCTTAATTAGTAATTCTGCTTTGCCTTTTTCTATTCCTTCTGCTATTCCCTTTTCTATGCCCTTTTCTATGCCCTTTTCTATGCCCCTCTTTTCAACCTCTGGATCATATAATGTTTTTGTCATTCTACTCACCTCATTTTCTAAAATTTCATCCTTAATAAAATTTCTATTTAGATATTCTATTAAATTTTGTATTGCTAGTAACATCTTATGAAAATCTTCTCCTAAGATTTCATTAGAATCGAAGAGTTCCTTAGATTCATTAGCTAATTTTGTTGCTAGTTTCTTTGCCTTATAGGATAATTCTTTCATCTTTTCAATGTTATTATTCTTGTTTGCCTTTATTAATTCCTTTTTTAATTGAAATAATTGTAGTGGCATAAGTGGATACATCTTTTTATTTATAAGTTCCTCATCTGAGTATTCCCAATACTTAAGCACTGGTACTGTATAATCAATTTCTTGACTATCAGGAAATACTATATTTAGCCTTAATTTATCCTCTATATTTTTATTTTCTTCAAAAAATATGACCTTTTGTTTAGGAAAAATAATCTTCTTAATATGGCTACTTTCATCGGCTTCTTCCTTTGCTTTTTTAAAGCCATATTCAAACATTCTAACTATCATGGTGCTATCATTTTTAGTTTGAAATTCTAGGTGATAACTTACTTTTTGATTTTCATTTTTTGAAATCTTAAAGAACATATCTCCTCTTAATACATCTAAGGTGTCTTCAATAAACTCATTATTACTTACAGTTAAACTAACCTCATCTACATTAAAGTTTTCTTCAAAGACTCCATTTAATAGGTTAATTAAAACCTTATTAGAGGTGGAAAACAAAAACTTTAATACCTGATCTAGTTTAACTTTTTCCTTTGTTGATTCCAAGTTTGCACCGTCCTTTATAATTAAATTATATATTAAAAAGAGCTCAAATTAAATATATTTTATAGCTATATATTAATTATACGCACAAACATTCGTTCTTATTCATTCCAATCCATTATTTCTACTGTTTTTCCATAGATTCCAAAGCACATATGAAGTAATTTAATATGTACTTTGGGGTTAGTCCATAAGTTGTATTTTATATACTTTATATTTTAATAACAATGACTTTAAAGGCATGGTGATTATCCTATAATCCCATGCCTTAAATTTAGTAGAAACATCTTCCATTGATTAAACACTATTGACTTCCTTTATATATTTATTTTTACTTATTTTATAGAATATAAATTGAATTAAAATTTCTAAAAGAAGAGTAATAATTGACTTCTTCATTAACAGTTCAGTCATCCCACTATTAAATACCATAATATATAAGAAATATACTCCTAACATTCCTCCTATAAATATGGGAACAAAGAAAATTATTCTTAACTCCTTCTTAATTACCGATTTTACCTCACTTTCCAAGATTCCAACTTTAAATAGGATACTGTTTCTTTTTCTCTCTTCATTAACATCAGAAATCACTTTATAATATAATACTACTCCATTAGTTATAATAAATAGTATTCCTATAAAAATCGTAGTGAATAATAACATACCATTATCATCTAATTGCATTCTGATTAACTCTTCTCTATAAAGTGGCCTATATGCTTCCAAGGTTCCTCTTTCATCCTCAGATATCTTACCACCCCATAGCTGACCTTCATTCCAATAAGTGCTATCTAAATCGTTAACACCTTTTAAATAGTTTAGTAACCCTTTAAAGACAACATCTTTATTCCTTACATTCATTAAATGTAAGTTTTTAATGGCTTCTTCTTTTACATTTTTCTTTATCATACTATAGTCATTATCGTTAAGAATAAATGCGAATCCTGAATCATATTCTCCACCATATCTAAAATTAGTGAATTGCACACCTTTTTCTTTTTTAATCTTATCAGCGTTTATTTTCAAAGAGTGAGATTCTTTAACAAGCTCATCAAATTGTTCTTTTTCTATCAAAGTCCCATGGTTTAGTGATAACTTATTCACTATTTCTAGATTATTATCCTTAAGAGTTAAAAAAATCAGATTTGGAATCTTATAGTCTTTGCTTTCATTTTCAACTGTAATATACAATGCCTCATTAGGTTTAATATTAATATCTATTCCCATATGTTTATTATAGTTTGACTGGCTAATTACTGAATGTCTAGTATTTAAAACACTAAGATTACCCGATTCTTCCTTAAATACAGGTACTTCAATATATTCTAATTCTTTGTATTCATTTACGCTTCCACCATTATCTTTAACAACATTTATAACATCTTCTCTATTTACACTGTTATACTTGTTACTTTCAACAAACATAATATCATATGGATTTTCATTTGAAATATATTCTCTAGTTGAAACATAAATTGAATAACTATATCCTACAAATAGCATAGCTCCAGCTAATAGTAGAGAAGTAATAAACAATATGTTTTTATATGCTAAAAATCTATGAGATAAGTTGCTTAAAACCAACAAGTTATTATTATATATATTAGGAAATTTCTTTAAAATAGCTTTGATTAAGGTAATAATTGCACCAATTATTATATATGGACAAATTATAATTACTAAAAATAATCCTAATATTATAGGTGCAACATCCTCAATATTTCCCTTTAGGATAATAATAGGTAAATAATATAAAGCTGCCACAAAAATCAATATAGTTACTACACCAATAAATACATTAGTATGTCCAACTTCCTTTTTTACATCAGCTTTAATTCCTTCAACAATAGATATACTTCTAAGGTAAAATATGTTGAATAGTACATTTCCTAAAAATATTATTGCAAATACACCAGCACTTAATAAAAAGCTCTCATAATTCAATGTGTACTGGATATTAGCTCCACTAACCATTTTATTTAGAGCCATATAGAACATTCTACCCAAAACTGTACCACTAACAATTCCTGTAACTAGAGAAGCTATCATAACCCCGATGTTTTCCATAATAACCATTTTAGTTAAATCTTTGTATGTCATTCCTAATGTTAAATACACACCAAATTCTTTACCTCTATTTTTCAAAAAGTATAAGTTGGTATATGTAATAAAAACTATAGAAAATATGATAATTCCCACTAATGCCAGCTTTACTATACCATATGTTGATGTTTTCCCAATACCTTTGATTATGGCAGAATTGTACATTAAACTTCCATACATAAATAGCATTGCGCATATTAAGGAATTAACAAAATAGAAGGATATATATTTATAAAAATTATAGAAAAAGTTCTTTTTTATGATAGCATGAAAGGTCATTAATTATCTCCTCCTATAAGACTTTGAACTTCTAGAATTTTATCAAATAATTTCTTTCGGTTCCCATCAGAGGTAATTTCCATTTTTATTTTTCCATCTTTTATAAATATAATTCTTTTACAGAAAGAAGCTGCAAAGGGATCATGGGTTACCATTAACACTGTACTGCTTTTTTCATTATTCATTTTAGCTATAGTTGTCATAACATCATTTGCCGATTTTGAATCTAAATTTCCTGTTGGCTCATCTGCAAAGATTATAGTGGGATTATTAATTAATGCTCTTGCAGCAGCAACTCTTTGCCTTTGACCACCTGAAATATTATAAGGATATTTTTTCTTTAAATCTAATATATTAAAATACTTCATAAGATCATTTAAACTATTTTCTATTTCACTTTGATCTTTCTTATCTAATATAAGAGGTAATGATATATTTTCTTCAACAGTTAAACTATCTAATAAATTAAACTCTTGAAAAATATATCCAATATTTTTTCTTCTAAATAAAGCAAGTTTGTCCTTTTTCATTTCACTAATATCATTATTATTAATAATCACATTACCTGAAGTACCCTTATCTACACCTGAGAGAATGTTAAGTAAAGTACTCTTTCCACTTCCACTTGGCCCCATTATGCCTACAAATTCACCACTATTAATAGTGAAATTTAATCCATTTAAAGCACTGACCTCTTTTGCTCCCTTAAATGAAGCATATACTTTAGTTAACCCATTGACTTTTAATATTTCCATATACTATACCCCGCTAAAAAATAAAATTATCTCTTTTCTTTATTCTTTCTTCTAATAACTTCTAACACATATCCTATTCCCATACCTATAAAAGTCCCTGCAGTTCCCCACATAAAATTCCCTGTAATCACACCAACACCTGTCCCGATTATAAAACCTCCAAGCATTAAATTTACTGAATCCTCATCCTCATCCTCTTCATCATAACTATCTTTGTCATCACTAGATACATCCTCTTCTTGATTTGTGCTTTTTCCTTTATCTGTTTTTTCATTAACCATCAACTCATCTAAACTAACATTAAATATATCCCTTAATAATATAAGGTTATCTATATCTGGATATGCTTTACCTGATTCCCACTTTGAAATTGCTTGACGTGATATATTTAACTTTTCTGCAAGTTGTTCTTGTGATATATTTTTTTCTTTCCTTAATTTTTTTAGATTTTCTTTAAAATTCAAAGTAACCACCTCATGTATAATTATCTCTATCTATTTGCTATTATACAAGCATATATTAGTTACTTTTGCTGTAAACCAGTGGTTGCATCAATTAAAAATTAATATTAGATTCCTTAGTCTTGATATAGAAGTTAAAAGCAAAGAAAAAAAGTGCCCCATCCTGCAAAGAATAGCACTTTTTATCAATTAATAAGCTATTATAATAAATTGGCCAGTGGAGGACCTCAAATAATAGGTAAAGAACAGAAGATTAAATTTAGTATTACTTTACAACAGGCTTCTTTTTAAAAGCTAATAATCTTATTATCTCTTCTATATCTTCCTTTGTTTTAGGTCTGTAATTAATCCATCCACCATCACTACAAGGATATTTATTCTTCCATAATTCTTTAGTTAAAGATAAACCCCCATTAATTACTTCATTGAGTTTTTCCTTATCTTTTGAACTTATTTGCATCATTACATCTATATCGCCACTTTCAAAAAAGATATAACATAAGTGCTTGGTTTTATGGGAATACTTATATCCCCAACCGTAATTATTTCCAAATGGGAACTTTAATTCCTTTTGCATATCATACTGTTTATCAAAGGTTTCTTCAAATTGCTTCAATAATTTTTTCGTATCATTTCCAATGAATTCAAAAATCTCTTTTTCCGTAGGTATATTATTTTTATCTAACATCCTATTACTCATATCAACTTCTCCAATCACATATTATATAAAGAGAGTTCTAAGCTTCTCTGAAGCTTTAATAACAGAATTCTTAGTATCAGTATTTTTGCTACTTAGAAGTCGTTGTCCTTTAGGGTAAATCCTTATCCAGGGACGTAGCAGCTCTTTACTCCCACTTTGAAGGAGATAGGAGTATTAGAGCTGGTAGTCATCGGATTAACAGAGTTCTTAGCTTCTCTGAAGCTTTAGAAATCGTTATCCAGGGACGTAACAGCTCTTTACTCCAACCTTGAAGAAGATGGGAGTATTAGAGCTGATAGTCATCGGATAAAAATTAAATAATATAATTTTTTACTATTTTGTATTATCATATATATATTATACGTAAGTTGTCAATAACTTGTCGCATAAATGCTTATAACTATTCATTATAGTGTTTATTAGGTATACAAGTTCCCGTTATATTAAATTTCTTCATCAAAATCTATCACCATCTTATACTGATATTCTATAATATAAAAGGGTTATTTAAGCATAGAGTAAAATTTCAGGAATTTATTTTATAGTTGCTAGAGTATCTTACTTATTTAATTTTTCAAATTATATTTTATTTCTATTTCATTAATTTTATCTATATCTATATTTGTGTTAGAAATATATTTTGTTTCTTTATCATTTTTGTAAATAGTAATCCTATCATAACCATAATCAAATGAAACTACTTTTTTATCATTAATAAACAATCTAGCTTCCAAACAATATCCTCTATTTTTTGATTTGCTAAAGATCTTTTTAACTTTAGTATTCTCAAACTGGTTTAAAAATTCTTCTATTTTATCTTTATCCGTTATTTCTACAGTTTTTCCATAATTTCCAGAGCTCATCAGTATCTTATCTACTTTTGTAAAATCAATATCTAGTATACTTTTAAAATCCTTTGGGATAAGAAATGGTTGTACAATAAGTCCAATAATAATTATCACCAATATAACCAGTAACCCAATACTCTTTTTCTTCATATCTAGATCCTCCTTAATAAATATAAATAGTGTGGTTAATTCATTTTACGAACTACTGGAAAAATAGCCTGTAAAAAAGAGTGCAAAAACCGTTAATGCAACTCCTTCTAATATAGAAGTCACCTTATAATAATACCATATATTCAAAATAAAGTAATAACGGAATCTTTATCTAATTACCTATTATTATAATATACAAAAGAAATGTATGAGAAATTTATAAAGTTAGAGTAACTATAAGGAATCAATTATAAATAAGCATATAAAAATATTCAAAAAACCCGCAAACCCGTACAGCGCCAACAACTAGTTAACTAGTTATATAGTTAACTAGGTTCCTATTTAACTAGTTTTATAGGTTTATTTTTAACTAGTTTCCTAGGTAAAATTATATATATATCCCTATATAACTATATAAAATTTTCTATATTTAACTAGGAATATTTTTAAATATGTATATATTTTAAGGGGTTATGTGGGAGGATTTTTTTTGATTAGAATTTTATGTTGTGGTGGATGTTTTAGAAAAGAAAATGACTATGGCAATGGAAAAAATAATTCTGACACTATCAAAATGTAGTGTCAGAATAAATAAATTATAATACTATCATCTATTTTAATTCTATTAAGTAAACAAATTGTGGTCACACTTTGTTTACTTACCCCGGATATTGTTCCATAAAATATATGATATCAAGTGTTCATTTTATGGTTACTATTTCCTTAACTGATTATAGACTCTATCTGCCATAAACTCCATTAAAATTGTACTTACTTTTTCATTAGTAAGGAGAGTTTCAAAGAAGGTTTTATTCTTTGAAAAACCATCCATAATTGATTTTTCAAAGGCATCATTAAAGGAATATCTAAAATTATCAATGGTATTATTATTAGCTCTTCTCTTTAAATCCTCAGAAGACTTTAAAAGTTTCTGGACCTGCATTAATGCAAGAGTTTCCGTTTCTCCAAGATTTAAATTAAACAATGTATTTAACTCTTTAACTATATGGGAAAGAGCATCAAACTCCTCATCCATGCTAGTTACATTAATACTTGTGTTATGTTTAATATCTCCATTTGCATCAATTTTAGTGCTTTTCTCTTCCCCTACTTTCACTTGTCTAAAGTTTTCTAAGCTAACCTTATCACTTATATCAATATCAACATCACTTCCTACCTCAATGGCTTTAACTAAAAACTTAGCGAAAATATATAGCTTATGAAGTTCTACATCTTCAAAATCCGATATCTGTATCATAAGAGAATAAAAATTAGTAAACTTCCTTAAAGTAGCTCTTATTAAAATAACATCCTCATCATTATATCTTTTTACTCTCTCTAGTGCCTTAGAAACATAGCTAATTTGCTGCTGCCTATCTTTACTTGTCTTATCTTCCTTGTATGCCTTTTTAATAAATTTCTCAATTTCTTCTCTATTTATAATATTAAAGTTTTCTATCTTTCTTTCCAGGTCATAAACTAAGTTTGGGTCTAGGCTTTCAATTAGCTCTGTACACTCATAAAAGGTTGAAAATGCCTTTTTAATATCTTCTAAATCGTTTTTAAAATCTAATATAAAGGTATCATCTTTACCAGAACATGTCCTATTTAACCTACTTAAGGTCTGAACAGCCTTAACCCCTCTTAACTTCTTATCTATATACATAGTATGAAGTAGGGGCTGATCAAATCCTGTTTGATACTTATCTGCAACTAACAAAACTTGATAGTCTTCTGCAAACCTTTCAGGTAATTCCTCTTCTTTAAATCCGTTAATCTTTTCCTCTGTAAGCTCTTCTCCAAACTCATCTAGAGAAACCTTACCGGAGAAAGCTACAAGGGCCTTTATATTTTCATAGCCATTTTCTTTTACATACTTTTCAAAAGCAAATTTATATCTAACAGCGCTCTCCCTTGATGATGTAATAACCATGGCCTTAGCTCGTCCACCGATTTTATGCATTACATTTTCCTTGAAATGCTCGATTATAATTCCTACCTTTTGAGATATATTAGTAGGGTGCAGATCTCTACACTTTGCTATCTTTCTCTTTGTCTTAGTCTTTGGTAAATTGGGATCCTGGTCTACTATTTGCCTTACTTCAAAATAGGTTTTGTAGGTGACATAATTTTTTAAAACATCTAGTATAAACCCTTCCTCTATAGCTTGTTTCATAGAATATAAGTGAAAGGCTTCCTTTCTCTCACTTCCAGGGACTTCAACACCAAACATATCTAAAGTAGCTGGCTTTGGCGTTGCAGTAAATGCAAACATTGATATATTATCCTGCTTACCATTTCTCTTTATCTCATCCATTATCTCATCTTCTAAGTCAATTTCCTCAGGGGAGTAGCTTTCCTCATCCATTGATAGAGCCTTAGTTACAGCCTCCATGTTCCTTCCTGAAGTTGAAGAATGGGCCTCATCAATTATAATGGCAAAGTTTTTATTTTTTATAACATTAATCTTATCTAAAATATATCTAAACTTTTGAATAGTAGTTACAAGTATCTTAGTACTGTCCATTAATCCATGAGCCAGCTGGTCACTATCCCTATCCATAATCTTTATACTACCAGCTTTATGAGGAAGGCCAAGGACCGCATCTCGCAGCTGCTTATCAACTACCTTCCTATCAGTCATAACTATAACCACATCAAATATATTTTTATTATCCTCATCATGAATGCTCATAAGCCTATGACTAAGCCACGCTATACTATTAGTCTTTCCACTACCTGCACTATGCTGAATAAGGTAATTAAACTTTGTTTTGTTTTTATAAACGTCATCAAGAAGACTTCTAACCACATCTATTTGATGGTATCTAGGGAAGATTATATTTTTCTTTGGCTTTTTATTATTTTCTTCTTTAACTTGAAGATACACAAACTTATCTATTAAATAAAGGAGAGTATCCTTAGTTAAAATATCTTCCCACATATAATGAACTTTTAACTTACCTTCCACATAAGGATTTCCCTTGCCACCTTGATTTCCCTTATTAAAAGGCAGAAACAAAGTGTTTTGTTTATTTAACTTTGTAGTCATATAAACTTCCTCTGTATCCATGGCAAAATGCACAATACATCTTTCATTGAAGGTGAATAGTTTCTCACTTGGACTTCTATCATTCATATACTGAATCTTAGCATTCTTAACACTTTGACCTGATATGTTATTCTTAAGCTCAAAGGTTATTATAGGAATACCATTTAAAAATATAACTAAATCAATTCTACCCTTTTTATTATGTACATCCCCTTGAAAATCATATTCGTTATATACAACTTCTTCGGTGACGGAGAACCTATTCTTATTGTATAGCTCTATTGCCTCCCTATTGTAGATAGTCTCCGGCTTCCTAAAGAGGAAATAAAGCCTTTGTCCTCTATCTTTAAAACCATTTTTTAAAACCTCAAGGATGCCATAATCAGAAATCTCCTTGTTTAATCTTTCAATAATCTTCTCCTCAAGGTTTTCCTTGTATATCTCCTTAAGCTTTTCCATCTGAGCCCCTTGAGTATCATATAAAAACTCAAAGAGCATCTTTCTATCTATGGCATAGATTTTATCATAATCCTTATTAAACCCATTAATGTACCCATTTTCATTAATCAAATATTCCTTGATTATATCCTGGTAATTTCTCTCCCGTAAATCATTTAAATTTAACATAACTTCTCCCCCTTATACCTATAAGTCTGTTACATTAATTTTCCCCGTCACCACCTCAGTAATCAGCTTTTCTTTAGCTTTTTTCAGAAGGGTGATTTGCTTTTCTATCTTTGATATTAGGTTATCTATTTGTGAAGTCTTATGGTCTAGGTATGTGGCTATGGCTTGTTGTTCTTTTTTATTAGGATAACTTACCTTAATGTTTCCAACAAAGTCCCAACTTGCTCTAGGCATTTTAGCTCCATATGTAGCTGCATTAACTAAATTTATGAATACTTTATTGAGCATTATAAATTTTAAGAACTTTGGTACCAACTTATCTGATTCAAGAACCAAAAACTCATCAGAACAAACTCCTTCTGTTTCTGTAACTATACATTTAGTTAGATATGGTCTTAATTTACCAAAAAGTATATTGTTTTTATAAAAAACACTATTTATTTTACTTTCTAGCTCACTTGGATCACCATAGTCTATTAACTTCCCACTACACTGTTCTACGTGTTCTAATCCTATATATTTATTAAACCTATAATTCTCAAGCTTAATACTAATTAAGTTAGTAACAAACTTCAACTTACTTACTTTCCAATCCTTCGGTATCTCCCCAATCCATTCTACTCCACTATCTTTCATCTCTACATCTTTATCAAGACCCTTTGTAACGGTTTCCGATATAAGTTTAGTCCTAGAAGCTTTAAGAGTTTCTATAAGCTCCTGTTTTTTACTTATAAGAGCTTCTAGCTGGGATGTCTTATGGTCTAGGTAGGTGGCTATTATTTTCTGTTCATTTAGTGTAGGAATAGAAATACTTTCACTTAAGTACTTACTAATATTCAAATTTTGTATACCAGTTGTTTGATTTATACATAAATAGTTAACTCTCTTTAAAGTAAGCGTAAAAGAATTCCCG